>CAKSWG010000001.1 GCA_934511465.1 uncultured Faecalibacterium sp.
GGCTGCAACATGCAGTTCGGCGGTGACGACCAGTGGAGCAATATGCTGGGCGGCACCGAGCTGATCCGCCGTAAACTGGGCAAGGACGCTTACGCCATGACCATCACCCTGCTGACCGATTCTCAGGGCAAGAAGATGGGCAAGACTGCCGGCAATGCTGTCTGGCTGGACCCCAACAAGACCAGTCCCTTTGAGTTCTATCAGTACTGGCGCAATGTAGGTGACGCTGACGTGATGAAGTGCATCCGGATGCTCACCTTCCTGCCGCTGGAGCAGATCGATGAGATGAGCACTTGGAAGGATCAGCGCCTGAATGAGGCTAAGGAAATTCTGGCCTTTGAGCTGACCAGCATGGTCCACGGCAAGGAAGAGGCCGAGAAGGCTCAGAATGCGGCCCGTACACTGTTCAGCGGCAACGCGATGGACACCGAACACATGCCCAGCACCCAGCTGACTGAGGCGGATCTGACCGATGGTTCCATCGGTATCCTGACCCTGATGGTCAAGGCTGGTCTGGCCGCTTCCAATGGCGAAGCCCGCCGTCTGGTCGTGCAGGGCGGCGTGCTGGTGGACGGCGAAAAGGTCGCTGCTCCCACTGTCAGCTTCACTGCGGAACAGCTGGCAAAGGGCATCGTGATCAAAAAGGGCAAGAAGATCTACCACAAGGTCACGCTGTAAAAATAGTCAAAGCCACCGGCTGAGCCGGTGGCTTGAGTAAGCCCTAGAAGGGCACCTTACTGGGGCAAAGCCCCTTAATAAGGGGCCACGAGCAAGCATCTTTCATCTGCATTACCTGCCCTACCGCTCTAACGAGCTATGTTGCAAAGTGCATCTTCCAAGATGACAATTTCTCTGTCATCTCGCTTCGCTCGAATCTTATAGCTAAAGCATTTTCTACTCCACCAGCAGAGCTGGTGGTTGTCGCTCGCTCAAGCTACCCAATATAACAATGCCGGTGCATCCCGTTTTGGGGTGCACCGGCATTGTTTTTTGTTCAGCAGGGGAGCGGCTTGCGCGGGGATCGGCTTACAGCTCGTATGCTTTTTTCAGGGCGTCGTAGGCAGCGTCCTCGTTTTCTGCATGGACCAGCAGAGAAATATCAAGGTCGCTGGTGGTAATGAGAAGAACTTCGATGCCTGCCATGGCAAGGGCATTCAATGCGCGGGCAGCGACGCCGCAGCTGGTGACCATTTCCTCACCAAACAGGTTCAGCTTGGAATAACCCACGCTGATCAGCGGGGAAGCCTTGGCGTCCTTGTCCAGATTTGCGGCAGAGATCGCCTTCATTACCAGCGGCAGGTCGCTGCTGGAAGCGGTAAAGCTGAAATCGATGGTGGTGCCATGCGGAGCGCTCTGGCTGATCATATCCACCACAACGCCGTTATCCGCAAAGATCTGCAAATAACGCGCCAGACTGTTGCCCTTGAACTCTACATCCTGCACACTGATCATCATCAGGCTGGGTTCAATGTTGATTTTTGATACTCCGTACATAAAATCCCTCCGTTCTGCCCGTCACGCGGGCGTCTTACATATCCCACCGTTTTATGTGAGCTGCAAAAATTCGCTGCTGATATTATTTTGCGCAATTTTCTGAATGGTGTCAAGGCTGAAATCCGAATATTTTGCACGCACACCATGGTTTTGTGCCAATTCCTGCGTATAATCGCGGAACAGGTAGGTACGAACATTCGCTTTGCCCGCGTCATAGTGGGTCACCGTGGGGAGAAGCTGCGGGGTCAGCACAGCGCGTTGGACAGAACCATCCGGCTGTGTGGTTTTTTTAAGCTGCACAGTAAGGATCGCCCCGATCAGCTGATCGGGCTTTTCCTGCGTGCTGATAAAATTGCCCAGAGAATAGGCTGTGAACACCTGCCTGCCGTCCGCTGCGGTCAGCCACTGGGCATCCTGCAATACATGCGGGTGTGTGCCCACGATCAGATCTGCACCCCAGTCCGCAAGGCTTTGCGCCAAAACGCGCTGTGATTTTACGATGGCATGGCTATTCTCTACACCCCAGTGCACACCCACCACTACAAAATCGGCCAGCTGGCGCGCTGCCTTTACCTGCTGCTCGATCACATCGGTCTGGTTGGTATAGATCACGTTGGCGGTCATGGCACTGCTCTGCGGGATGCCGTTTGTGTGCTCTGTATAGGAAAGGTACGCAATGGTCACGCCGTTGACCGTTTGCAGTGGGATACGGCCATAGTCGCTTTTGCCTTTCCACAGACCGGTGGTAACAACGTCTTCCGGCATACTGTCCCAAAAGCGAAGCGTGGCCGCGATGCCGGAAGCGCCTTTATCGTAGGTGTGATTGTTGGAAAGGCTGAACACCCGCACGCCTGCCCGGTAAAGCGCCCGGGCACAATCGCCCGGCGTGGAAAAGCTCGGATAGGTAGAAGGTTCCAACTCGTCCGTACAAAGCGTTTCCTGATTGAGCCAGTTCACATCCTGCTGTGCATAGAGCGGCGCAATGTGCTCGTAGCAATAGTCGAAACAATATGCTTCGCCATCGGCGGCGCGGCGTTTGGCCTGATTGTAAATAGGTGCATGGATCAGGTTGTCGCCCGTTGCAGAAAAGCGTACCGTCTGCACAATGGGCTGCGGTTCCGGTTCCGGCTCCGGCTTCCGGGAGGTAGCAGCAGAGCCGGAAAACGGCTCGTGAACAACTGCGGAAGTGTCTGCCGTCGGGATCGTTTCCCGTGGGAACGCCCTGCTCAAAAACGGGATGCAGAATAGAAATGCAGTCAGCACGACACCCATTGCCCATAGCCGCTGCTCATTTGCATGCCGATGTCCGGCAGACCTTCGCCGGGACTGCACGGGTCTTTTGCGCATTGATGTTCACCATCCTTCCCGTATCGCTGCGTTTTACAGTGCGGCGATCATATCACCCATATTGTACAGGCCCGGTTCCTTATTGGCAAGGTAAACGGCAGCGTTGATGGCACCGTTTGCAAAAATATTGCGGGAATAAGCGGTATGCTTGAGGGTGATCACCTCATCCGGGCCGCAGAACAGCACCTCGTGGTCGCCCACGATGCTGCCGCCGCGTACAGAGCTGATACCGATCTCCTTCGGATCGCGCTTCTGGCGGACGGAGGAGCGGTCGTACACATAGTGGTATTCGCCGTTGTTCTGCTCGTTGACGGCGTCGGCCAGCATCAGAGCGGTGCCGCTGGGCGCATCCAGCTTGTTATGATGGTGCTGCTCCACGATCTCGACATCGTAGTTTACGCCCAGAATGGCAGAAGCACGCTTGCACAGCTCCGACAGCACATTGATGCCCATGGACATGTTGGCACTTTTGAACACCGGAACCGTGCGGGAAAGCTGCACTACCTTGAGCTGCAACTCTTCCGAAAGGCCGGTGGTGCACACCACGATAGGCAGCTTGTGAGCTTCGCAGTAGGGCAGAGCCTTTTCCACAGCAGCCGGAGAGCTGAAGTCGATGATCACATCCCCCTTGCCATCCAGCTTTTCCAAGCTGTCGTACACAGGGATACTGTTCTGCTCACCGTCCTTCACGTCGATGCCTGCGATCACGCGGCAGTCCTCACGCTGCGCGATCATATCGCACAGCACATGGCCCATGCGGCCGCCGATGCCCTGAATTACAATATCCGTCATAGTTTTGATCCTTTCTTATCGCAAAATGCCCGGACAGAGCGTTCCGCCGGGCATTTGTGCAAACAAAGTTTATTCCTTGATCAGGCCTGCTGCCTGCAAAGCCTTTTCAATGTAGTCCTTATGGGCGTCACTGGGCTCCACCAGAGGCAGACGGCACTCACCGGCCTCCCAGCCCAGTACGTTCATGGCGTACTTCACCGGAATGGGGTTCACCTCGCAGAACAGCGCATCGGCCAGCGGCAGCATTTCCAGCTGCAACTCGCGGGCTTTGGCGGTGTCGCCGTCAAAGAAGGCCTGACAGCAGTTGTGCACCAGCTCCGGTTTCACGTTGGAGACCACGCTGATCACGCCCTTGCCGCCCAGAGACAGCAGGGGAACCACCTGATCGTCATTGCCGGAGTAGATGTTCAGCTCGTCGCCGCACAGCTGCGCGATCTTGGCCACCTGAGAAATGTTGCCGGAAGCTTCCTTGATGCCGTTGATCAGCGGGTGCTTGCTCAGCTCCAGTGCAGTTTCAGGTGCAATATTCAATCCGGTGCGGGAGGGCACATTGTACACGATCACCGGGATGCCGCCGGCCTCGGCCATGGCGGTAAAGTGGGCCACAAGGCCCGCCTGCGTGGTCTTGTTGTAGTAGGGAGTCACCATCAGCAGGGCGTCCGCGCCGCATTCGGCAGATTTTGCTGCCAGTGCGCAGCCGTGATCGGTGTCGTTGGAACCGGCGCCTGCAATGACAGGTACACGGTGGTTGACCACATCCACGGTATACTTGATGGCGGCCAGCTGCTCCTCATCGGTCATGGTGGAGCACTCGCCGGTGGTGCCGCAGATCACGATGGCATCGGTATGATGCGCGATCTGATCCTCGATGATGCGGCCCAGCTCGTCAAAATTGATGCTTCCGTCCTCGTACATCGGGGTGATAATGGCAACACCCGCGCCGGTAAAGACAGGATTCTTCATAGCCTAAAAACTCCTTTTGATGCGTTTGCACGCAAAATTGCTCAGTCAAAATAGCCCTTTGCAGCCAGCAGCTCGGCCAGCAGCACGCCGCCGCCCGCAGCACCGCGCAGGGTGTTGTGGCTCATGCAGGCAAACTTGTAATCGAACAGGGTGTCCTCACGCAGGCGGCCGATGCACACGGCCATGCCGTTCTCGGTGTTGCGGTCCAGCTTGGGCTGCGGACGGTCCGGCTCGGTAAAGTAATGCAGGAACTGCTTGGGTGCGCTGGGCAGGTCCAGCTCCTGTGCGGGGCCGCGGAAGTTTGCCCATGCTTCCAAGATCTGCTCCTTGGTGGGTTTCTTCTCAAAGCTCACGAACACCGCAGCGGTGTGGCCGTCGGAGACAGGCACGCGGAAGCACTGTGCGGTGATCACCGGCTTTTCGGCGTTCACGATGTGGTCGCCCTCAATGCGGCCCCACAGCTTGAGCGGCTCACGCTCGCTCTTTTCTTCCTCGCCGCCAATGTAGGGAATCACGTTGTCTACGATCTCAGGCATACGGTCAAAGGTCTTGCCGGCACCGGAAATGGCCTGATAGGTGCATACCAGAGCCTTGCTGACGCCGAAATCCTTCATCAGCGGGTGCAGGGCGGGCACATAGCTCTGCAAGCTGCAATTGGACTTGACGGCGATAAAGCCGCGCTTGGTGCCCAGCCGCTTACGCTGTGCGGGGATGATCTCAATGTGGTCGGCGTTGATCTCAGGCACCACCATGGGCACGTCCGGGGTGAAGCGGTTTGCACTGTTGTTGGACACCACCGGGCACTCGGCCTTTGCGTAGGCCTCTTCCAGAGCTTTGATCTCGTCCTTGGGCATATTGACGGCACAGAAGATGAAATCCACCTGCGCAGCAACTTCCTCCACTTTGGAAGCATCCAGCACAACCATCTTCTTTACGCTCTCCGGCATGGGCACAGTCATGGCCCAGCGGGAGCCGACAGCTTCCTCATAGGTCTTGCCGGCGCTGCGGCCGGATGCGGCCAGAACGGTCAGCTTGAACCAAGGGTGATTTTCCAGCAGCGTTACAAAACGCTGGCCGACCATACCGGTGGCACCTACGATACCCACTTTATACTGTTTTTCCATTTCCAGCACCTTTCCTTTCGTGAAAGCGAACTCAATAAATATTTCTATTACACAGATTCACGGCTTGCAAACCGGACAGCGATGCAATATAATAGATACTGTTTATACAGATTTTATGATATCATTGATGCGGTATCCGTGTCAATCATCGGAAAGGCAAATTGCACGCTATGTTAAAAAAAGATTTTTGGTATGATTTACCCAAAGAGCTCATTGCACAGGAGCCGGCAGACCCCCGCGACGCTGCACGGCTGATGGTGCTGAGCCAGAAAGATGACAGCATCCAGCACAAGGTCTTTCACGACCTGCCGGAATTTCTGGAGCCCGGCGACCTGCTTGTGGTGAATAATTCCAAGGTCCTGCCTGCCCGTATCGTGGGCACCAAGCAGCCCACCGGTGCTGTGTGCGAGCTGCTTTTGCTGCGTCAGGTCAAGGGCGATCAGTGGGAGTGTCTGGCAAAGCCCGGCAAGCGGATGCAGCCCGGCACCAAGGTGAGCTTTGGCGACGGTTCGCTGACCGCCGTGGTGGACGAGACCATGGAGGACGGCAACAAGTACGTTACATTCTATTACGATACCGAGACCCTTTATGAAAAACTGGACGAATTTGGCAAAATGCCTCTGCCGCCCTACATTACAAAACAGTTGGAGGACCAGAGCCAGTACCAGACCGTCTACGCCAAGGAGCTGGGCAGCGCCGCAGCGCCCACAGCCGGCCTGCACTTTACGCCGGAATTGATGGACACCATCCGTGCCAAGGGCGTGAACATTGCCGAAGTGACCCTGCATGTGGGCCTTGGCACCTTCCGCCCTGTGCAGGAGGACGAGATCACCGACCACAAGATGCACAGCGAGTGGTACTGCATCGACGAAAAGACTGCCCAGATGATCCGCGATACCAAGGCCGCAGGCCACCGCGTGATCGCTGTGGGCACCACCAGCTGCCGTACGCTGGAAGCCGTTGCCGCAAAGTATGGCGAGATCAAAGCTTGCAGCGGCAACACCTCCATTTTCCTGTATCCGGGCGTCAAATTCAACTGCATCGACGGCCTGATCACCAACTTCCACCTGCCGGAAAGCACCCTTATCATGCTGGTATCGGCCTTGTACGGCTACGAAAAGACCATGGCTGCCTATAAGGTTGCTGTGGAGGAACGCTACAGATTTTTCTCATTTGGCGATGCCATGCTCATCCTCTGACGAATTTTGATCATTTTGCCCGCTCTTCTGTTTATTGATAAGCCGGAAACAGGCTTTTTCATAGAGATCGCACGGCTGTTTTCCGTGCACAGAAAGGAACAAGATTATGCCTTCTTTGACCACTTACAAGCTGCTCAAGCAGGAGCATGACGCCCGACGGGGCGAATTCAAAACCGTGCACGGCACAGTGCAAACGCCTGCCTTCCAGAATGTGGCCACTGCCGGTGCCATCAAGGGCGGCCTGTCTGCGCAGGACCTCAAGGATATCGGCGCACAGGTGATGCTGTGCAACACCTACCATCTGCATCTGCGTCCCGGTGACAAGCTGGTTGCCGATATGGGCGGTCTGCACAAGTTCACCCGCTGGAACGGCCCCATCCTGACCGACAGCGGCGGATTTCAGGTGTTCAGTCTGGCAAAGCTGCGCAAGATCACCGAAGAAGGCGTGACCTTTGCCTCCCATCTGGACGGCCACCGCATCTTCATGGGCCCGGAAGAGAGTATGCAGATCCAGGCAAATCTGGGCTCTACCATTGCCATGGCCTTTGACGAGTGCGTGGAGAACCCCGCCCAGCACGATTACTCCAAAGCCAGCTGCGAGCGGACTACCCGCTGGCTGAAGCGCTGCAAGGACGAGATGGCCCGCCTGAAGCACGAGGGCATCTCGGTCAACCCGGATCAGCTGCTGTTTGGTATCAATCAGGGCTGCACCTTTGCAGACCTGCGTGTAGAGCACATGAAGCAGATCGCGGACCTTGATCTGGACGGCTACGCCATCGGCGGTCTGGCCGTGGGCGAACCCACCGAAGTGATGTATGAGATGATCAGTCAGGTGGAGCCGTATATGCCCAAGGACAAGATCCGTTACCTGATGGGCGTGGGCACGCCCGGCAACATCATCGAGGCTGTTGCCCGCGGCGTGGACCTGTTCGACTGCGTGATGCCCAGCCGCAACGCGCGTCACGGCCACCTGAATACTTGGGGCGGCATCATCAACATCAAGAACGCAAAGTATGAGCGCGACGAGCGCCCCATCGACCCGGCCTGTGGCTGCCCGGCCTGCCGCAACTACTCCCGCGCCTACATCCGTCACTTGTTCAAGGCAGAGGAGATCTTGGGCATGCGTCTGGCAGTGATGCATAACCTCTGGTTCTACAACCACCTGATGGAGCGTATCCGCGACGAACTGGATGCAGGCACCTTTACCGCTTTCCACGATAAATATGTAAAGCTGCTGGACACCCGAATTTAAGAATAACCCTTGCAACGTGTCGTTTAAAACGGTATAATAAATTTATCTGAATTTTGAGAGGAGATTTTGCCCCATGCAATTTCTGACTACCACTTCCGAAGGCTACATCAGCCTGTTCTTTACGCTGGCTCTGATGCTGATCCTGCTGTACTTCATGATCTACCGTCCCCAGAAGAAGCAGGAAAAGAAGGATGCTGCAATGCGCAGCAGCTTGGAGATCGGTGATCAGGTCACCACCATCGGCGGTGTGATTGGCCGTGTTGTCGCCATCAAGGACGACACCTTTGTTCTGGAGACCGGTGCTGACCGTGTGAAGATCCGCTTCACCAAGACCGCTATTGCGTCGGTTGAAAAGCTGAACATGGACAAGGCTGGCTCTGACAAGAAGTAAGCTGCGTCCCTCAGGCCCCTTGCATATTGAACGCGCCTTCCTGCATAGATTACGGCAGGGAGGCGCGTTTTTATGTCTGAAAAAAAGCTTTTTCTTTCGCAGCTGCGGGTGCTTGCACTGGCAGGCGGAACCGGCTTGATCGTTACAGCAGGGTGTCTGGCAGCAATGGCAGCGCTGATGGCATCCCGGGGCTATTCCGGCGCAGCGGCAGCACCGCTGGCAACGGCTGCGGTGGGGCTTGGCAGCCTGTGCAGCGGGTGGGTGGCCGCATTCTGCAAGAAGGAGCGCGGGCTGCTGTGCGGGCTTGTGCAGGGTCTTTTGTATGATGCATTGCTGGTAGTGCTCAGTATGCCGTCCGGCACGATTGCTGAAAACGCCTCGCTGATGCGGCTGGCCATCGTGGTTTTGTGCGGCAGCGTGGGTGGTTTTCTGGGCATGGCCGGGCGCGAGCGGAAACACCGCAGATAAATGAATGAAGCGGAAACAGGGAGGTTATGAAGATGTGGGTCTATCGATCCGAACCGCAAGCCTGTCCGGCACCGGCTGCCGTGCAGAATGTCCCGGCAGAAAAGCCGGACGCCTTAACGCCGGAAACACCCAAAATGCAGCAACAGGCCGCTGCGCCCAAATCTCCGAAACAACCGCCAGCACTCAAGATGCAGCCGCAGAAGGACTGCTGGCTGCTGGCAGGTGCGTTTCTGCTGGGGAGTGCCTCCGCCGGAATCTTGCGTGCATTTTGCGAGCAGGACCCACAGGACTGGATGCAGTTCTATCTGCAAAGCTGGCAGAGTTTGTTTACGGTCACAGATGCACATACGGCAGCGGCGCTTTTTGGCGTCGAATACCTCACCTTGGCCGCTTCGGCCACCATGCTTTTGCTGCTGGGTTTTTCCGCTTTGGGCCCGGTACTGATCTTTTTGTTCTCCATGCTTTACGGCCTTGGAAACGGTACATTGTTTGCACAGATATTTTCCGGGTTATCGCTGCAAAAAGAGGCGCTGCTTTTCCTGCTCGTTCCGCTTCCGGCTGCCGTTGCGGCAGCCGGGCTGTGTCTGCTGGGGGCGAGTGCCTTGCAGGTAAGCGCACGGATACGCGCCTATTCGTTTTTTCCGTCTGCGGCGGTGCGCACAACGGCCGGCCCGGCGGTGCTGGTACGGAACTACCTGCTGACCCTTATGCTGTTTTTACCGCTGTGCGGCGTTTCGGCGGCCCTTGCAGGCATCGGCAGCAGGCTTTAAAACGGCAGCTTTTCTTGCGGGTTTGCATGTTGTATGCTACAATAGAGAAAACTATAAAAACAAGACGATGAAAGCAGGAGCCCTTGATGAAAATAAAAACAGTTTATGTATGCTCCAACTGCGGCGAGACAAGCCCCCGCTGGATGGGCCGCTGCCCCAGCTGCGGCAGCTGGAACACGATGAACGAGGACGTTGTAGCCGAAGCACCCAGACCCGGCACTGCCGCAGCCAAACAGGCAGCTGCGGCACGGCCTGAGGGTGTGACCAGCCTGACGGCCAAACGCCTTTCCGAGATCAGCACCACCGAGGAAAAAAGCCGCATCCTGACCGGCATTTCCGAGCTGGACCGCGTGCTGGGCGGCGGCATCGTGCTGGGCGGTGTCGTGCTGCTGAGCGGCGAGCCCGGTGTGGGCAAATCCACGATGCTTTTGCAGCTGTGTGGTGCCATTTCCAACCAGCACAGCGTTTTGTATATCACCGGTGAGGAATCGGTGCGGCAGGTCAAGCTGCGCGCGGCACGGCTGAAGGTACCGCAGGAGAACATTTTTCTGGCAGCGGAAAACGATGTGGATGAGATCTGCGGCCTGATCGAAAAAGAAAAGCCGGACCTTGTGGTCATCGACTCCATCCAGACCATGCGCTGCATGGATATTTCGTCCTCTTCCGGCACGGTGAGCCAAGTGAAGGAGAGTGCAGCGCGCCTGCTGGCCGTTGCCAAAAAGCAGGAGATTCCCATGTTCATTGTGGGCCACGTGAACAAGGATGGTGCCATTGCGGGCCCCAAGGTGATGGAGCACATCGTGGATACGGTGCTCTACTTTGAGGGCGACAAAATGCTGCCGTACCGCATCCTGCGCGCAGCCAAAAACCGTTATGGCTCCACCAATGAGCTTGGCATGTTTGATATGACAGGGCAGGGCCTTGCCGAGATCGAGAATCCCTCGCAAATGCTGCTGGAGGGCCGTCCGCTGGGCGTTTCCGGCAACTGTGTCGCCTGCACGATGGAAGGCAGCCGCCCCATCCTGAGCGAAATTCAGGCACTGGCCACCAAAACGAATTTTCCGGCACCGCGCCGCGCGTGCAGCGGCTACGACTATAACCGTATGAACCTGCTGATCGCTGTGCTGGAAAAGCGCGCAGGTTACTTCTTTGGCAATCTGGATGTGTATATCAACATCGTGGGCGGCATCGCCCTGCGGGATACCGCCTGTGACCTCTCGGTCTGCCTGAGCATGGTCTCGTCGCTGCTGGACAGGCCCGTCAGCGATAAGCTGATCGCAATCGGTGAGGTGGGCCTTGGCGGCGAGGTACGCAGCGTGCCCAATCTGGAACAACGCCTGCACGAGGCGGAACGCATCGGTTTTGAGCGCGCGGTGATCCCGAAGCACAGTCTGAACCATCTGAACCCGAAAGATTACCCGGGAATGCAGCTGGTCGGTGCGGCCTATATCACCGATGCCATCAGCGCCCTGAAATCCGACCGTTTGTAAGAGGAAGCTATGTCGATCTATCTGAACGAAAAAAATCCGTCCAAGCACAAACCTTTTGACGATGCTGCGTCGGATATTGTAGAATATGTGCGCTATCTGGAAGTGATCGCAGGCAAAAGCGCCAATACGGCGTTCAGCTATTACTGCGACCTGCGCGGTTTCAGCCGCTTTATGAAACGCCGCCGCAGCCTTGTGCCAGAGGATCGTGCGATGAAGGACATCGATCCCAAGGGCCTTGACACGGCGTTCTGGGCGTCTGTAACAAAAGAGGACATCTACGAATATCTATATTTTTTGAACAGCGAATGCGGCAACAAAAAATCTTCGACGGCCCGGCGGCTGGCAAGCCTGCATGGCTTTTATGATTATCTGGTCAATCAGGTCAACCGGCTGGATGCAGACCCGACTGCGGCCATCCATCCGCCCAAGCAGGATAAGGTCCTGCCCAAATATCTGACGGCAGAGCAGTCCATGGACCTTTTGGAAAGCACGCAGACCCAAAGCGACTTTCCGGAGCGAGATTACTGCATGGTAACGCTGTTTTTAAACTGCGGCATGCGCTTGGCCGAGCTTGTGGGCATGGACCTTGAGGATGTCGATCTGGAAAACCGCCAGATCCGCCTGTTCGGCAAGGGCCACAAGGAGCGCATGGTTTACTTGAATGATGCCTGCATGGAAGCTTTGCGGCTGTATCTGGCCAAGCGCAACACGATGGAAGGGCTTCTGCCGCAGGAAAAGGCCGTGTTCATCACCCGGCGGCGCAAGGAACGCATCTCAAACCGCAGGGTAGAGCAGCTGGTAACGGGGGCCATGAAAGCGGCAGGTTTGAAAGGCTTTTCCACCCATAAGCTGCGCCACACTGCGGCAACGCTGATGTACCAGACCGGCAATGTGGATATCCTGACCCTCAAGCAGCTGCTCGGCCACAGCAATGTTTCCACCACGCAGATCTACACGCATCTGCAAGAATTTCAGGTGCGTGCCGCCATTGAAGAAAACCCGCTTGGCAAAGTCAAAAAGCCAAAAGCTGCGTCCCGCATCTTGGATACAACAGAATGGGCGACAGGGGAGCTGCAAGCAGAACAAGAGGCTGCCGAACGCACAGAAGTCCCTTCGGCGCCGATGGCAGCATTTGAGGGCGCGGCCAAGGACGGCATTGGATTGGACACTGCTGCGCTTGCCATAGCGCAGAATGATGACGCTGAAAACCGGAATAGCTGAATTTTTACTTATAGGGCAAAAAACGCCTCATTCTATAAAATGAATCTGCACCGTCTGTGGCAGGTCTGGGACTCGGACCTGTCATAGACGGTTTTTTTATAGGTTATCATGGAGTCATAGGCCGGAATCCAGCCAACGATTTAAAACAGCACGAACGAATGGTCATGCACAGAAAAATAAAACGAACGGAATGGTTCTAACACGGATACTATAATGTAAAAGATGCGTGCCTGAAAAAGAATGCTGCACGCCGAAAGCGAATGCATGTGCGTCCGGTAAAACCCGTTATAGAAAATGATTCGGAAAAAGAATTGCAGCAGCAAAACGCAAATGAACTGCATCAAACGATGAAAAACTGCAAAAAGCCGATAAAACAGCATCGCGGTCGGCGGAAGGCCCACAGACCGCTGAAAAAGGCCAAATCCGAGAAAAGAGGCTTTTTTCACCTCCCTATATTTCACATAACGTGCATTATACGAAATATTTGCAATTAAAAAATAAGACCGCCCTTCTCTTCTGATTTTGCGTGCGGCGGCCTTATTGCGGCGTATTCTTGCAGGTGTAGTTTAAATACAGCTGCGGCTTTTTCTCTTTTGGGGATGCGATGTAGAGCTTTCAATTCAAGGCAACTTCGGCAAGCTGGTCACTGTCCTGCGGCTGTGTGCCAAAGTATGCACAGATGGCTTCGTAATAAATACGTGCAGTCTTTTTGCAGCCGTCTTTGCTGCCAAACTGTGCAACATCGGCTTCGCTCGTCACAAAGCACTGCTCTGCCAGAACCGCCGGACAGTTTACGTCTTCCAGTAAGGTAAAGCTTCGCTCTTCGCGCACTTCGGTGTGGGTGCTTTCTACAAGCTGCTTTTGATCATTTTCCAGATAATAAATGTACCGGACTCCCCCGCGTCCGCGCAGCGACGCGCCTGCGGCCCGCATTCCTCTGGCCAGAAGCTGTGCAAAATAAAAGCTTTCCGGGTGCCATGCACGGCCCGGCACTGCCGGATAGCACTCAAAGCCAGACGCCGTAGAACCGTTTGCCGCAGAATTCCCGTGGATGGAAAGCAGCAGCTGCGGGTTTTGTTCGTCCGCACGGGCAGCACGCTGGGCAGGCGTTGCGGTCGCATCAAAGCTGTCGCGGGTTTGCAGCGGAATAAAATTTGCATCCTGCTGCAAAAGCCGAATCAGCTCGGCGGCGGTAGCTGCCGTCATGTCTTTTTCCTCCACAATTCCTCTTGCACCCGGGTCGGCACCGCCATGTCCGGCATCGATCACCACACGGTACGGCGGGCTGCCCACCTGCGGCCGGAATTCTTCGCCTGCAATGCTCTCCGCCGGCCGCGCGGTTTGAAGGCGGATCGCTGCGCGCCAGAGTGAGCAGCCAAACCAGACCGCTATACCGCAAAAAAGCAGGATCACGATGTTTTTGAACGCCGGAGATGTCTGTTTTTGCCTTTTTGAATGCGTGGCTTTGGAATATCGTTTTGCCATTTTGGCCTACTTCCTTATCTGTTCAGCGTTCATTATCAATACGATATCAATACGATCCTGCACGGCAAATTCCTGCAAAATCGAGAAAAAGCTATCCGGAAAACCACTCCGGATAGCTTTTGGCGTTATTTCAGCTCTACCACCGTCACGCCGCTTTCGCCCTCGCCGTAACGGCCCAGACGAAAGCTCTTGACCATGCGGTTGCCGCGCAAGTGCTTATGGATGGCTGTACGCAGCGCACCGGTGCCGTTGCCGTGGATCAGGTAGACCACGGTCTGGCCATTCAGGATGGCACGGTCAATAAAAGAGTCCACTTCCGGCAGTGCTTCGTCCACAGTCAGGCCCAGCAGGTTGCATTCCATTTTGGCGGAACGCTGCACCCGCTCTACCCTGCCGTTCGGACGGTTGGCATCGCCGGTCAGACGCGAATAGCGCTGCTGCGCCTTGGTCTGCGGCTTCTTTTCCTTAACCAGTTTTTCCGGCTGCTTCAAGCCCTTGAGCGGGACTTTCGTTTTAATAATGCCTGCACGCACCAGCACATCGCCGTTTTTATCCGGCAGGGCCAGCACGGTGGCCAGCTGATTCAGCTCTGCAATGCAGACCTCCTGCCCGACCTTGACCTCCTTCAGCGGCACAAACTCCTTGACGGGGTTGTGCACCACCTCAGTGCCCATAAACAGCTTTTCCGATTCCTTTTTGGCGATCTCGCGGGCGCGCTGCGCCTTTTGCTGCGTGCTCATGCGTTCATCTTTTTGCAGCTGGCGCAGTTCATCGGTCAGAGCGTATGCCTGACTTTCCACCTGCTGGGCCAGTGCACGGGCCTTGGCGCGGGCAGCTTCCAGCTCGTTTTCACCCTGCTGGATCAGCTCATCACGCTTTTTCTGGGCCGCTTCCAGCTGATGGGATGCCTCGTTTTTCAGCTCTTCCACTTCGTTCTGGCTTTCCTTCAGCTGCAACTTCAAATCATCCAGCTGGCCAAGAACGGCATCCAGACGCTTATCTTCTGCCGAAAGATGCTGCTGTGCCGCTTCGATCACGCGCTCCGGAATGCCCAGCTTTTGACTGATGAGGAACGCATTGGATTTGCCCGGTACGCCGACGCTCAGCTTGTAGGTGGGGCGCAGGGTTTCGAGGTCGAACTCGCAGCTGGCATTGACCACGCCTTTGGTCTCCAGTGCAAACACTTTGAGCTCCGCATAATGGGTGGTGGCCATCAGAAGCACACCGCGGCGGCGCAGCTCTTCAATGATGGCAACGGCCAGCGCCGCACCTTCGGCGGGGTCGGTGCCGGCACCCAGCTCATCCAGCAGCACCAGCGTGTGCGGCATGGCAAGTTCCAGAATGCCAGTGATCTTTTTCATGTGGCCGGAGAAGGTAGAAAGGCTCTGCTCGATGCTTTGCTCGTCACCGATGTCCACCAGAAATTCGTCAAACACGCAGATCTCGCTGCGTTCATCGGCCGGGATCAGAAAACCGCATTGTGCCATGGCGCACAGCAGGCCCGCCGTTTTCAGCGTGACGGTCTTGCCGCCGGTATTCGGGCCGGTGATGATGAGCGAGTCGTATTCTCTGCCCAGCGCAATATCCACAGGCACGCACTTTTTGGGGTCGATCAGCGGATGGCGCGCACGGATCAGCGAAAAGGAATGATCCGTACGCACAGCGGGCTTGAAGGCCTTGAGGTCCAGCGCCAGACGGGCCTTTGCAAGCAGAACGTCGATCTCCAGCATCGCCTTGTAGCTGTACTGAAACTGCGGTTCAATGGCGGCGACCTGTGCCGTAAAAGCCACCAGAATGCGCTCAATTTCCTGCGCCTCCTGTGCGCGGTACTGCAAAATGCGGGCGTTGGCCTCCACAACGGCCTGAGGCTCCACAAAGACGGTGGCGCCAGTAGACGATACGTCATGGATGATGCCGCTCACTTCGCTGCGGTATTCGCTCTTGACCGGCACAACATACCGGCCATTACGCATGGAGACCACACTCTCCTGCAAATATTTGGAGGTGTCCATGTTGCGCACCATGCTCTCCAAGCGGTCGCGGATGCTGTTCTCGGTGGCGCGGATCTTCTTGCGCAGATCATTCAAGGTATGGGAAGCCGTATCGGCCATGGCATCCGGTGCCAGAATGGCGCCGGAGATCTGCTGCTCCAAGCCCGGCTGCGGCGCAAGCGCATAGAACAGATCATCCGTCGGCAAGGCATCGTGCTCCGATGCACCATACCAGCTTGAAAGGTTCTGGAAATTGCGCAGGGCACCGGCCACCATCAGCAGCTCACCCATGGAGAGTACGCCGCCCTTGACGGCGCGTGCCGCCAGCTGGCTGACATTCTCCACACCGCCAAAGCGCGGCGAGCCGTTTTTGATCAGCAGGGTGTTGATGGCGTCGGTCTGCTCCAGCGCATAGCGTACCTCATCCGGGTCGCTCTGCGGCTGAATGGCAAGCAGCATCTCCCGTGCTTCCTTGCACACACAGCCCTCGGCTGCACGGGCAATGATCTTATCCAATTCCAGCGTTTTTAAGTAACTTGTTTCCATAGGGTTTCCTTTATACTCAGGGCAGCAGGGATTTTAAAAAGTCGTAACTTTTCAGCGGCTTGTCCAAGTGGATAAGCGCATAGCGCTCGGCCACAGCGGCAAGCTTTTCCAGACTGCCCACAGATAGTTTGAATGCGAATATTTTTTTGTCGTCCACAAGGCAGATGTGCCGCAGGGCATACAAAGCCCCCTGGTCCAGATTGCAGGCCTTGCCCGCCTTTGCGGCGCAGTCTGCGCAGAGCAGATGCCCTTCCTGCACATCCAGATAAAAGGCCGCGCCATCGTACACGCCGCAGTCGCGGCAGCATACGATCTGCGGCATAAAGCCGCATTCACTCATAGTGCGCAGCTCAAAGACCGCCTTGATCACCCGCAGGTCGGTTTTGCCCTCGTTGATCATATAAAAGCAGTTGAGCAGAAGCCGCAGTTCCCGCTGCGCCTCCTGCCCGGTGGGCGAAAGCGTCACGGCCATTTCGGCCATGTACATGGCAAGGCTCATGCCTTCGATGCTGGAAGAAATGCCGTGAAACACGTTTTTTACTTCTGCTTCGCGCACTGTGTACATATTCCGGCCCGGCACCAGCGTGAACTCCGAATAGCAGAACAGCCCGCAGGCGCTGAACAATTTGCTTTTCAGCCGCAGGCTGCTCTGCGCCGAAGCCGAGATCACCCCCAGCTCCGGCGTAAGGATCGTCAAAATGCGATCCGACTCTTTATAACGGGTCTCCTTCAGCACCAGACCCGGGGTTACAAATGTCTCCATTTTCCTCGTCTCCTGCCGGAGGTTTCTCCGGCTGTGCCTGCTGCTTATAATCGAGATATCGAAGAATATTCCCTGTACAGGCAAATGCCTGCCAGCTTGCTTGCGCATCCATCCGCAGCACCTCTTCCCTTTTGGATAGTGTCAGTTCTATTCTGGCACTTCATCCGTGGGAAATCTGTCCTGCTTTGGCAGCGCTCAGCGGTTGTTGGTGTTCTGCTTGAAGCCAAAATTGTTCAGCAAAAACTCGTTGTCGCGCCAGTCCGACTTCACCTTGACCCAGCACTGCAAGTTGACGCGGCAGCCCAAAAACTCCTCGCAGTCCGCGCGGGCAGCACTGGCGATCTTTTTGAGCATAGCACCGCCTTTGCCGATCACCATGCCCTTATGGCTCTCGCGCTCACAGTAGATGTTCACATCGATATCGATCAGGTCGGTGCCCGGGCGCTCCTTGAAGCGCTCCACCACAACGGCAATGCCGTGCGGGATCTCGTCCCGCATGAACAGCAGGGCTTTTTCACGGATCACCTCGGCCACCAGCTCTTTTTCCGGCATATCGGTGTAGGCGTCGTCGTCAAAGTAATGCGGGCCCTCCACTGCATAACGGCTCAGCGCGTCAAACAGCACTTCGCAGCCGTCGTTGTCCCGCACGCTGACCGTATAAACAGCATCGAATACGCCCAGAGCCTTGAGTTCTTCCTTCCGGGCTTCCAGATCGGCGGGTTCCTTGACGAGGTCGGTCTTGTTGATGACTGCAATGGCCGGACCACCGCTGGTGCGCAGCATATCCACCAGCACCATTTCCGATTCGTTCAGTGCACCATACGGCTCAAACAGCATCATGGAAACATCCACGTCTGCAATGGAATCGCTGGCCGTTTTGTCCATCCGCTTGCCAAGCTTGTTGCGCGCTTTGTGCACGCCGGGCGTATCCAGCAGCACATATTGCAGCGAGCCGCGGGTGATCACGCCGGTGATGCGGGTGCGGGTAGTTTGGGGCTTGGAGGTGACGATGGCCACCTTTTCGCCCACCAGAAGGTTGGTCAGGCTGGATTTGCCCACATTCGGGCGGCCGATCACAGCCACAAAAACGGAAGAAGTATCATAATGCCCCTGAATGGGTGTTGCGTTACTCAAAACAAAGCTCCTGTCTGTATTGTGCGGCATCCGCACATGGATGGTAGAATCACTCGGTATAGCTGACGGTGCGCGGCAGGCCCAGCTGCAACAGAACAGCTTCCTCTTTTTCGCGCATGCGCATGGCTTCCAGACCGCCGTTCTCGTGGTCGTAGCCCAGCAGATGCAGCATGGAGTGCACGGTCAGAAATGCCACCTCACGCTGTAACGGGTGGCCGTAGAGGTTTGCCTGCTCCTGCGCACGCTCCATGCTGATGACGATATCGCCCAGCATCTTGCAGCCGTTGTTCTCGTCAACATCGTATTTGCCGTCCACGCCCAGAGGAAAGCTCAGCACGTCGGTAGGCATGGGTTTGTTGCGGTACTGGTTGTTCAGCTCCGCAATGGCGGCGTTATCCACGAAGGTAACGCTGATCTCTGCGGGTGCTTCAAAATGCTCATATTCCAGCACAGCATTGCAGGCACGGCGGATAAGGATACGCAAGCCGGAAGGAACCTTGACGGCCTTCTGCGAATTGGTGATCAAAACTTTATTGGACATAAATCAGTCCACTCCTTTCTGCTTTTGATGGTTTTCTATAGGAACGTTTGATGATTTCATTTTTCAGGGTGCGCGGCCTTTTCGTACGCCTTGATGATCTCCTGCACAAGGCGGTGGCGCACAACATCTTTTTCCGTGAAATAGCACTGTGCAATGCCGCTCACGTTTTTGAGCACGTGCAGCGCATCCACAAGGCCGCTGCGGGTGCGCTCCGGCAGATCGATCTGGGTCACATCGCCGGTGACGACCACCTTGGAACCCACGCCCATACGGGTAAGGAACATCTTCATCTGCTCGGGCGTGGTGTTCTGTGCCTCGTCCAGAATGATGAAAGAATCATCCAGTGTGCGGCCGCGCATATAGGCCAGCGGTGCCACTTCAATGATCTGCTTTTCCACAAGGCGCTCGTAGGTCTCAGCGCCCAGCATATCAAACAAGCCGTCGTACAGCGGACGCAGATAGGGGTCTACCTTCTGCTGCAGATCACCGGGCAGAAAGCCAAGCTTCTCGCCCGCCTCCACTGCCGGGCGGGTGAGCACGATACGGGAGACATCCTTGGCCTTAAAGGCTTTTACTGCCATCGCTACTGCCAGATAGGTCTTGCCTGTGCCCGCCGGGCCAACGCCGAAGGTGATGGCGTTGGTGCGGATGGCATTGAGGTATTCTTTCTGGCCCAGTGTTTTGGGACGAATGGGCCGTCCCTTGACCGTTACCGTCACAAAATCCTCAGTCAGCTCCTTGACCCGCTTTTCCGCACCGTCGTGAGCCAGACTGATACAGTAACGTACCGTCTGATCCTCCAGCGGTGTATGATTTTCGATCAGAAGCAGCATCCCCTCTACTGCGCGGTTGGCCGCCGCAACATTTGCGGGCTCGCCGGAGAGCCGCAGCTGTGTGCCGCGGCAGACAGCTGTTACAGAAAACTCCTTTTCCAGCAGGCGGATGTTCCGGTCGCAGTTGCCAAAAACGGCAGCGGCCACCTCCACGCTGTCCAGCTCAATGTTTTTCTCTGCCATGTGCTCCTCCTGAAAAGACCTATTTTAATGCTTCTATTGTACCACCAAAACATCAATTAGAAAACTATGAAAATTGCACAAAATATTTTTCTCGCATCCATCGCTTTTTCCATATACCTGTTCACAACGTTCCGCCAGGCAGAACGCCCTTCCGGCACAGCCGGCACAAGTGCTGTGTGCAGCGGAAAACAGAAAAGTCTCTGCACTGCGGCGGTTGCTTTGCCGCAAAAACAGAGACTTTCGGGTTATTTCCACAGCTGTGCGCACACCAGTTCCAGCACACTGCCCGCGATACAGCGGGATTTATCCGAGATCAAAAAGCAGTTGGCAAGCTCTTCTTTGCGCGGGTCCACATCCGCCACCTTGAAACCGGGTGTTACCGGATAACCGCTGCGCAGCAGCCCGCGCAGGATACCGGTGATCTGCGTGGTCACAGGCGTCACGGTCCCGTCCGGCGCTTCGATCTGCGCAATGGTCTCTCCGGCTTCCACAATGTCGCCAATCTTCCGCACATCCCGAAAAACGCCTGCCGCCTGCGCATGGATGACGCGCTCTTTGCCGTAGCCGCCAATGACGCCGGGAACGCCGGTGTTCGGAATGGCGGTGCCCTGCCGGATGATACGGCCCAGACGATGGCCGCGCTTTGTCTCTACTACCACATCCACATCCTGCCCGGCGGTAAACCCCGGGCCGAGCGCGATGCTCAGCGGGGCCATAGCACGGGTGGTGCCAAGGTTCTTTTTGGCAAGGATGGCGTCGATCACGATCTCCGGCTTTGCCCGCCGGATGCTCTCACCCGCCGGGTCCACCAGAATGGGAACGGCGTTTTCCGCCCAGACGGCCTGTGCTTGCTCCAGCACATCAATGCGCACAGCACGCAGGCCCTCCACGACTGTCTCTCCTTCATAAACGGCTTCACACAATGACACCTGCCGCCGGATGGCTGCCGGGTGTTCGGCTTCCAACACCAGTACACGAAGGCCTGCGCTCCACAGCCGGTGGATGGTTCCGGTGGCAAGGTCGCCGCCGCCGCGCACAAGGATCAGTGCATCCTGTTTCATCAAAGCTCCTCTCCGGGCCGCAGGACCTCCAAAAAGACCTCCATCGACCCACCGCAGGCGGCAACTGCTGCATCGTCGTTTTGGCCGTCTGCCGAAAACTGCATCAGCCTGTGCGCACAAGCTCTGTCTGCCAGCATTTCCTGCGCAGCCAGAATGGTGCGGTGCTCCATGATGCCGCCGCCCACGCTGCCAACGATGGAACCATCGGCACAGACCAGCATCTTTGCGCCCACTTCCCGGGGCGTAGAGCCATGCCGTGCTGCGATCACAGCCAGCACGGCGTTCTGCCCGGCAGCGTCGGCCTTTGCCATAGCATCCAGCATTGCAGGCGGAAAGCCTTCCGTCTGTGTGCGCTGATTTTTGATGGAGACGATCTGCGCCAGAATGGAAAGCGCGATCTCTTCCGCCGTCTGCGAGCCAATGGACAGGCCGATGGGGGCATACAGCGCCTCCACGCGCCCGGCGTCCATGCCTGCTTCCAAAAGCTGACGGCGCACCAGTGCCGAGCGGCCGCGGCTGCCCATCATGCCCACGTAGGCGGCTGGCTTTTGTAAGATCTGTTTCAGGCATACCACGTCAAATGCGTGCGCCCGCGTTACCACCACAAAATACACCTCTGCGCCGCCGGGCACCTGCGCCAGTGCCGCTTCAAACGGCTGGCAAAGCACCGTGTCGGCGCCCGCTTGCCGAAGCTGGACCGCATACTCTTCGCGGTCATCCATTGCCAGCACCGGCAGGCCCAGCATCTTTGCAAGCCGTACCACCGCCGTGGCTACATGGCCGCCGCCACACACTATCAGCTGCGGCACGGCACCAAAGCGTTCCACAAAAGCGCGGGAAGTCCCAACCATGCAGATGCCCGCTGCGGTGCAGCCGCGCAGGCTTTCGACATTTTGCAGCAGCACCGCAGCGTCACCGGCCTGCCATACCGGCCTGCCATCCCGCAAAAGCAGCTGGCTCCCGGCAGATGGACCGTCCAACAGTGTGGCCAGTGTCCAGCCGCCTGCCGAGGGTGCTGCCTGAAACAATTTGTAAAGCGGCATTTCACGCATGCGTTCTTCTCCTATTGATCATTGTTCCACAACTGCGGCCTGATCGTAACCGGCCGCGTCCAGTTTATGCTGCCACAGCTCAAACTCTTCCGGCAGCATCCGCCATGCAAGGCCGCACCCTGCCGAAATTTCACGCGGGAGCGGGATCAGCCGGCCCGGCACATCTGCCGCAAGGCAGCGCTTTTCCCACTCCATCGCTTCCAGCGTAGTACGGAATGAAAGCACGATATACGTTTTTTTCACGCGCATCTCAGGCCTCCTGTGCAAGCTCCCGCACAGCGGCTGCGGCCTGCAAAACTTCGGCTTCCGTATTGAAGTGCGAAAAACTGAACCGCACTGTGCCCTGCTCTGCTGTGCCAAGTGCCTTATGAATCAACGGAGCGCAGTGAGCTCCCGCACGCACACAAATGCCGTAGTCCTCCCATAGGATATCCGCAATGCGGGCCGAATCCTCATCCCCGATATTCAGCGAGACGATAGGGGCACGCATTGCTGCCTGCGGATCCCCATAAACGTTCACGTTTGGTGCCGTGCGGATGTTCTCGTAAAAAAGTTGTGCAAGCATTGCTTCCTTTGCGCAAAGTACTTCCACATCCTGTGCCATGATCCACTCTGCACCAGCGCACAGACCCGCAAGGCCCGGAACATTCAGCGTACCGGCCTCCAGCGCGGTTGGCATCTGTGCAGGATGATGATCGTCAAAACTGTGCACGCCGCTGCCGCCCACCACCAATGGCCGGACGGAAAGTCCCGGACGCACATATAAACCACCGGTACCCTGCGGGCCCAGCAGCGCTTTATGTCCGGTAAAGCACAGTACGTCAATACCAAGCGCCTGCATATCCATGGGCCGGGCACCTGCTGTCTGCGCAGCATCCACGACCAGAAGCAGGCCATTCCGGTGTGCAAAGTCTGCCGCGCAGGCAAGGCTTGTGCCATTGCCGGTCACGTTGGAAGCCGCCGTTACCACCAGTGCACGGGTCTCCGGGCGCAGAAAGTGCTCCCACTGTTCATAGCGCAGGCAGCCTTTTTCGTCCACGCCGGTAAAGCTGAGCGCCACGCCCTGTTCCCGCAACCGGTACAGCGGCCGCAGAACGGAGTTGTGCTCGCACACGGTCGTGATGATGTGATCACCCTGCTGGAATAAGCCGTTCAATGCCGTATTCAACGCCTGTGTGGCATTGGCCGCGAAGGCAATGCAGGAAGGGTCCGGCGCATTCAGCAGCTTTGCCATGGCACACCGTGCCGCATACACAAGCCGTCCTGCATGCAGGGTCGGCTTGTGGGCACCGCGGCCCGGATTGCCTGCCGTACGCAGTGCATCCAGCACAGCCTGTTCCACCTGCGGCGGCTTATGCAGTGTGGTAGCCGCATTATCCAGATAGATCACGGCTTCACCACATTGCCCGCTTGGGTCAGTTTTTCTACGATGGTATACATATTGGTCACACTGCCAACAGTCAGCTTTTCCGTCAGGCCATAGAAATTCAGGCAGGTGCCGCAGGTCATGATCTCCACGCCCTGTGCTTCCAGTGCCTTGAGGTCCTCCAGCATAGGCGAGCCCTCACAGGTAAGGGACGCACCGGCGTTGTAGAACAGAACGGTCTTGGGCAGCTGGTCCTGCTGGGTCAATGCAAACACAAAGGCTTTGAGCAGTGTTTTGCCCAGTTCCTCCGCGCCCACGCCCATTTTATCCGAGCCAATGGCCACCACCGTATCGGTGCGGGCATCCGGTACACAGACAGGAGCTTCCTCGACGGGAGTCTCGGCGGCGTCTCCCACCGTGAACAATACACGGTATTCCTGCTCGGCCAATTTTTCAGCGCTGTACTGGTAGCCCTTCTGCTGGGCCATCTTGGTCAGGTTCTGCACGGCGATCTCGTTGTCCACCAGTACTTCCACCTCACCGGCACCTTTCAGTTCGGAAATTGCCTTTTTGGCCTTTACAACGGGCAGCGGGCAGGCATCGCCACGGGCATCTACTTTCAGCATTGTTTTTATCCTTCATTGATAATTTTAATATTTAACGGTAATCTCGTGTTCCGTTTTGGGAACGATTTCCCCCACGATCTTTGCGGGCAGGCCAGCGGAGCGCAGCTCTGCTTCCAGTGCGGCGGCATCTTCCGGCGCAGCGGCCAGCAGCAGACCGCCGGAGGTCTGCGGGTCGAACAGCACTTCCTCCATGGCAAAGGGCACATGCTCAAAGGTGACGTATGGCCCGGTATGGTTGCGGTTGCGCTGCCCGGCGGCAGTGTACAGAAACGCGTCTGCCGCCTTTTCGGCCCCCGGCAGCACCGGCACCGCCTGCGCATCGATGATGCAGGAAAGATTTTCGCCCATCATCTCGTGCAGATGGCCCAGAAAGCTGAACCCGGTCACATCGGTAGCCGCATGGACGGTATAGTGGCGGCTGATCTCAGCGGCAGTCTTGTTCAGCGTTGTCATGGAAGCAATGGCACCCGCCATGTGCTCCGGTGCTGCTTCGCCCACGCGGTTCGCGGTACAGATCAACCCTACGCCCAGTGCTTTTGTCAGGATCAGCTTATCGCCGGGCTGGCCAGAGTCGTTCGTGTACATCTTTTTCGGGTCCACAAGGCCGGTCACGGACAGACCATATTTTACACCGGCATCCGCAATGGAATGCCCGCCCGCAAGGCTTCCTCCCGCTTCGGCCACCTTCTCGGCTCCGCCGCGCAGGATCTCGCCCAGAATGTTCAGGTCCATGCTCTCGGGGAAGCAGACCAGATTCAGCGCCGTTTTTACCTCGCCTCCCATGGCATAGATATCACTTAAGGCATTGGCAGCAGCGATCTGCCCGAAGGTATAGGGGTCGTCCACCATCGGCGGAAAAAAGTCCACCGTCTGCACCAGTGCGATATCATCCGTGATGCGGTAAACCGCCGCATCGTCCCGGCTGTCGTAGCCCACCAGAAGGTTTGGATCTTTTTTTCCGCGCGGCAGCTTTTCCAGAATGCGGCTCAGCACACCGGCACCCAGCTTGGCCGTGCATCCGCCGCCGGTACAGAATACGATTTTTTCTTCCTTGCTCATGCGCGCGCTCCTTGCTCAAAACGGGTCAGAACACAAGGTATACCATACTCCTTTTGCAGGATATCGGCAGTCTGCCGGGCAAGAGCTTCCCGTTCTTGTGTGTCCACCTGATTGACCACCGCATAAAAGCGGCGTTTGCCCACAGCCTTTCCCCCGCCTGCTCCGCTTGCAAACAGCTTTGCCAGCAGCGCAGGCGTCAGGGGCGTATTGCCCGGGACATGCAAAAGCTGCTGCGCCAGCTCGGCCCGAAAGCAGACCTCTTCCAACGGTTTGCCCAGCGCAGAAGCACCTGCCACGGCCAGAACGATATCACACTGCGGCAAAAGCACCGGTTCATGTGCCGCCGGGGCCTTGCAGGGCATCCGTTTGGCGCCATCTGCTTCAATCAAGACAATGTCTGCAAGTGCCATCCATCGCTCCAACTGCGCTGGAGACGGTGCGGTCAGCTTGCCATCAGGCGCAGGCGTTCCGGCCACGGCATAGCTGCCGTGTTCCCACAAGCGGAAAAGCTGCGCGTCCGTCTGCGCCCAGACAGCGCCGGGCGGCTGCTGAATGTGGGTGGTGGTGGTGGCTAATACGCGCCAGCCCTTGCGGGCACAGTGTGCGGCCATCTGGTACAGCAAGGTCGTCTTTCCGCCGCCGCCCACCAGAGAAACCACATGGCCTTTTTCGGCCAGAAATGGGAATTGCGTTTCTATGCTCATTTCTGCCTTTCTGCCGCCGCCATGGCGATTTGTTCCGGCGTGATGGGCAGCTCATAGAACCGGGTGCCGATGGCATTGTAGATGGCATCCGAGATGGCGGGCAGCGGCGTGTTGATCACGACCTCGCCGATGGACTTTGCGCCAAAGGGGCCGTTGGGTTCGTAGCTGCTCTCGAATTCCACATTGATCTTGCCCACATCGGTGCGGGCAGGGATTTTGTATTGGAATAGCGAGTTCTCTTCCGGATAACCGCGCTTATCATAAGTGATATTTTCGGTCAGCGTCATACCGATGCCTTGCAGCAGACCGCCTTCGGTCTGCACGCGGGTCAGGTTCGGGTTGATGGGCGTGCCGCAGTCCACGCAGGCGTCAAATTCCAGCAGCTTTACTTCACCGGTCTCGGTATCCACTTCCACTTCAGCAGCACCGACCATGAACGGCGGCGGCGACAAGGGCGATGTATGGGTCTCGGTGGCTTCCAGCGGCACCATGTGGCCAAACTGGGAAGCATAGGCGATCTCGCTCAGGGACTTTTTCTGTGTGGGGTCTGCGCTCTTGAACACCTCTTTACCGTCAAACTCCACCTCGTCCTCGGCGCATTCCAGCAGTTCTGCGCCCAGCTTGCAGATCTGGCCGCGCAGCTTCATGGCACATTTTTCAGTGGCCTTGCCGGTAACGTAAGTGGTGCTGGACGCATAGGAGCCGGAGTCATAGGGCGAGGTATCCGTATCGGCTCCAAAAACCGTGATATTGTCCAGCGGGCAGTCCAGCACTTCGGCGGCGATCTGCGCCAGTGTAGTGTCACAGCCGGTGCCCATGTCGGCCGCACCGATCATCAGGGTGTAGAAACCATCGTCGTTCAATTTCAGGGTGGCGCTGCCCACATCCATGCCGGAAATGCCGGAGCCCTGCATCGCCATGCCCATGCCGACGGCACGCACCTTGCCATTGCCCAGAGCCCGGGCCGGATATTTATGCTCCCAGTCGATCATATCCCGCACCTTGACAAGGCAGCGGTCCAGCGCACAGCTGGTGTTCACGGCACCATAATAGGCAGGCATTACATCGCCCTCCTGCACGGTGTTTTTCAGCCGCAGCTCAAAAGGATCCATGTTCAGCTTGTGGGCCAGTTCATTGACAGCAGATTCTACCGCAAACAGGCCCTGCGTTGCACCGTAGCCGCGGTAAGCACCGGCAGACATGTGGTTGGTGTACACCACGTCGCTGGTAAAGCGGAACGCCTCCGCCTTGCCGTACAGCGGGATGGATTTGTGACCGGAAAGGCCTACCGTCGTGGGGCCATGCTCGCCGTAAGCACCGGTGTTGGACAGCGTGTACAGGTCGATGCCCTTCACGATGCCGTCCTTGGTTGCGCCCAGCCGCACATGGATCTCCATCTCATGACGCGGCGAAGAGGCTGTCTGGCTTTCCACACGGCTGAAGATGATCTTGGATGGTTTCTTGGTCTTCCACGTCACAAAGGCCGGGTACACCTCGCTGACGGCTGTCTGTTTGGCGCCAAAGCCGCCGCCGATGCGGGGCTTTGCCACACGCACCATGCTTTTGGGAATATGCAGTGCGTTTGCAATGTTGCGCCGTGCATGGAATACGATCTGGGTGGAGCTGAGCACGTTCAGGCGTCCATAGGTGTCGATCGAGCAGTAGGTGCGGAAGGTCTCCATCATAGCCTGCTGGCAGGCCTTGGTGTGGTACACATGGTCGATGACCACATCGCTGGCGGCCAGCACCGCATCGATATCGCCGTCTCCACATTCATCATGGGCGCAGAGGTTGCGTTTGTTGTCGGCTCCCACCGGGCACAGACTGGCCCAGTTGTCCTCCGGATGCACCAGAATGGGGTTGTCCTTGGCAGTGTGATAGTCCAGCACTGCTTCCAAAACCTCATACTCCACCTTGATGAGCTTGAGGGCCTTATCCACGCATTTTTCATCTTTACCGGCCACGATGGCCACCACATCGCCCACAAAACGGACATGGCGGTCAATGAGCAGGCGGTCACGCGGACTGGCTTCCGGGTAGGTCTGGCCCGCCTGCGTGTAGCGCGGCGCATCCTGCGGCACATCCTCCCAAGTAAAGATCGCTTCGATCCCGGGCACTTTTTTTGCCACAGCGGTGTTGATGGTTTTGACGATGGCATTCGCGTGCGGAGAGCGCAGCAGCTTTACGGTCAGGCAGTCCTGCGGGATCACATCGTCCATATAAACGGGCTGGCCGGTGACCAGCTGCATCGCGTCCTTTTTGCGGAAAGGTTTATTGACGGTATTCATTCAGCGGCCTCCTTCTGCTTTTTCCAAGCCAGAAAGTTCAGGATGCCGCGCAGCTGGCCTTCGTAGCCGGAGCAGCGGCAGAGGTTGCCGGAGAGATACTCCTTGATCTCTTCCTCACTGGGGTACGGATTCTCGCGGAAGAGGGCCAGCGCATTCATGATGAAGCCCGGATTGCAGAAGCCGCACTGCTCTGCACCTTGGTCCGCAATAAAGCCGCCAAACTCCGCTGCTTCTTCCTGTAAGCCTTCCAGCGTGGTGACATTGTGGCCGCTGGCACGTGCCGCCAGCACCGAACAGGACAGCACCGGTTTCTCGTCCAGAAACACGGTGCACAGACCGCAGTTGGAGGTCTCGCAGCCACGCTTGACACTCTTGCAGCCATGGGAACGCACAAAATCGATCAGCGGCATATCAGCTGCCACATCCTCTGTGACCTTGATGCCGTTCAATGTAAGGGTGATCTGCATTTAGTTTTCCTCCTGTACCGCGCGTGCTTCCAGTTCCAGAACGGCGCGCTTTGTCAGCACGCCCGCCAGATGGCGGCGGTATTCGGCACTGCCGCGCATATTGGAGCCGGTAATGATATCGTTCTTTACTGCATCGGCGCATTTCAGCGCCAGCTCCTGCGCAGACACGCCGCATTCCGCCGGGAACTCATACAGCACCGCTTTGAGCGGGCGTGCGCCGATCGCAATGCGATAGCACCCATCTGCAAGACGGGCGGCGGCGCAGGTGAGCACCGGGATATCGGTCTGGCTGTTGCGCACAGACTGATAGAAAAACTCCGCTTTTTCCTTTTTGACGATCAGCCGCACAAGGATGTCCCGGTCATAGGGACGCTCGGCGTACTCCCGCAGGGACACGATGCCGCCCTTGTACAACTCTACCGAACAGTCCATAGCCATAAACAGGGTGAGCACATCGGAAAAACCGAAGCGGCTGTAGATACTGCCGCCCACCGTGGCCAGATTGCGCAGCTGCACGCCCACGATGTGGCGCAGCGCTTCTTTCACCGCGCCGCGGGTGTAGGCGGCAAGGCCCGGGTGTTCTTCCAGCTGGCGCAGTGTGACCATTGCGCCGATGGAAAAGCCGTCCTCGGTCTCCTCGATCGTGTCAAGGCCAAGACCGGAAAGGTCGATGGCTGTGCCGACATTGATATTCTCCATCTTGAGCCAGATCATGCCGCCCAGCACACGGTTCGGCTTTTTCTGGTTCAGCTGCCACGCCTCTTCCAGACTTTCGGCCCGCTTATATTCTCGGATCGTCATCATAGATGCAGGTTCCTCTCTCTTTTTTCTCTGTTCTTTTATTTTAACACAGATTTCGATATAATACTATTGTGAATTCGTTTCAGAAAGAGTGGTACTATATGAAAGAACTTCTTCCGGTGGGCTGTGTCATCATGGCTTCCGGTCTGAGCCGGCGCTTCGGCTCCAACAAACTGCTGGCAGATTTCTGCGGGGAACCCATGCTTTGCCGCGCATTTGCTGCTACGGATACATCGCAGCTTGCAGCACGCATCGTGGTGACACGTTCGGACGAAGTTGCGCAGCTTTGCCGCTCCCGCAATGTTCCGGTGCTGCTGCACGATCTGCCCGGCCGCAACGACACGGTGCGGCTGGGGCTTTCCGCACTGCTGGAACAGGTGCCGGATCTTTTTGGCTGCATGTTCCTGCCGGGAGACCAGCCGCTTTTGTTCCGCGAGACAGTGGAAGCCATGGCAGGTATCTCCGGGTGGGACCACAGGACGCGGCTGGAACGGCAAAAAGAAACAGAACGGGAGATCTTCCGTCTGGGATTCCGGGTCCGTAACGACCCGTCTCCCCTTACCGGAAGTCCCGTTCTGTTTGAAAAAGGACTTTTTCAGGAACTGCTCACCTTGCCGCAGGGCATGGGCGGAAGCGTTCTGCTTCGGAAATATCCCGCGCATGTTCACACCGTTTACATTGCGGACCGGAACGAACTGGCGGACGCCGACACGCCCGAGATGCTGGCACAGCTAGAAACGCTGGCCCGGCGGAAGGGCTGAACGTTGACCCTCAGGCGGCCTTGTCGTCCTTCGGCAGCAGCACGTTAAGCAGGATTGCCACGAACGCAGCCGGAACGATGCCGGACTCGCCGCAGATCAGCTGGAAGGCGTGCGGAGCCTGTGCCAGAATGCCGCTGTTGGCACCCATGCCGTAGCCCACGCCCAGAGCCACCGACACGATGGTAAGCTGACGCGGGGTCATCTTTTCCTTGGTGATGAGCTGGATGCCGCTGACCACGATGGAAGAGAACATCATAACTGCTGCGCCGCCCAGAACAGCCTGCGGCATGATGGAGATCAGCGCACCCAGCTTGGGGATCAGGCCGCACAGGATCAGGAAGATGGCACCGGAAGCCAGAGCCATACGGTTGACCACCTTGGTCATGGCCACCAGACCCACGTTCTGGCTGAAGGAGGTGTTGGGCAGCACGCCGAACAAAGCGGCAAACGTAGAGCCCAGACCGTCACAGATCACGCCGCCGGAAAGCTCTTTATCGGTGGGTTCGCGGTCCATGCCGCCTTCCATAACACCGGAGATATCGCCCACAGTCTCCACAGCGGTAACGATGAACATGATCATCACCGGCATGATGGCGCGCATATCAAACACGACCTTGACCGGCATCAGTTTGGGGATGGCAAACCAAGAAGCCTGCGCCACTTTATTCCAGTTGAGCACCCATGCCTTGGTGAACTCCACACCATCGGCAGTGACGCCGGTGGTGGGCAGCACCAGACCCATGACAAAGGCCGCAACGTAACCGGCCAGAATGCCGATCAGGATGGCGGAAGAGCTGAGGAAGCCCGTGGTCCAGTGCTTGAAGATCAGAATGACCACCAGAACGAACAGGGCCAGCAGCAGGTTTTCCATGGAGCCGAAATCCTTGGCGCTGTTGCCGCCGCCAAAGGAATTGATGCCCACCGAGATCAGCGAAAGGCCGATGGAAAGCACCACCGTACCGGTGACGACCGGCGGGAAGAACTTGCGCAGGGGCTTGAGGAAGAAGCCCAGCACACTTTCAAAAATGCCGCCGATGATGGAAGCACCCATAATGGCACCATAGGCCAGCACACCGCCGCCCATGCTGCCCACAACACTGTTGAACACGCCAATAAAGCCGGAACTGGTGCCCATGATGATGGGCACACCGCCGCCCACGGGTCCAATGGTAAACAGCTGCACCAGCGTGACCACGCCGGCCACAAACATGGCACTTTGCAGCAGCGTGACCTGTAGGTCTGAGAACTCGCCGCCCGCAATGCCGCAGGCGCTGGTGATGATCAGCAGCGGGGTCAGGTTGCCCACAAACATGGCACAGACATGCTGCAATCCCAGCGGGATGGCCTGCTTCAGGGACATTTTTGCGTCGAACTGATATGCCGACTCTTCGAGCTTGACTTCCTTCAAATGTTCCACTCTCCTCAAATCTTGACAAAATTCGATCGTTTCGGAAGCTTTACAAAAAGCGGCTCCATTATAGCAAAACGGCGAATTCTTGTAAATTAAGTATGACTTTTCCGTGAACGGCTGTTTCCCGCTGAGGAACACAAAAAGCAGGACGTTTTGTGCGTTTTTTCCGCTTTGGTCGGAAGATTTTCGCGCAGAACTCCTGCTTTTTTGTTTCGTTTTATTTGATTTTTGTGCGATATGGAAATTTTACAAGTTCGCCAGCCCATAATCCCGCAGGCAGCGGCGGATGCCCTGCTGTGTGGTGTCGAACCGGATGCCGAAGCATTCCAGCTTTGCGGCGTCCATCACAAGGTTCCGGTTCCAGCTTTCCTCTTTGATCCGCACGGTGACGCCCAGCACTTTGGCAAACTGCCGGGCCGTGCACACCATATCCTCCGCATTACCGCTGCCAAAATTGTACACGCCGCCGGGCAGCTCCATAGCAGGCACCAGATTTTCGATCACCTGCCGCACATAGGTCACACCGCGGTGGTCGCTGCGGGAAAAACGCACCGTCTCCCCTTTTATTGCGGCGCGCAGAAGATCCATCGGCAGATTGCCGCGGATGGGCAGACCATAGCCGGGCAGGTCGTACATCCATGCGGCGCGCAGGTGCACCGAATCCGGACAAAGGTCCAGTACACGCTGCTCTGCTTCCAGCTTATATTGGCCGTAAATGTTTGCTGGACGCAGCACCAGCGTTTCCGGCAGAGGGCCCGGCTGCTGCACGCCGGCATAGACCTGATCGGAGCTGAACGCTACCAGCTTTGCGCCGGTCTGCCGGGCGGCCCGTGCCAGCCAGACCGGCAGTTCCACATTGGCACGGTAGGCTTCGGCCGGGTGCCGAGCGCAGTAGCCGGTATCGGAAAGCGCAGCCGTGTGCAGGATCACATCTGGGCGCAGTGTTTCCACCTGTGCACGAATGGCCGCCTCATCTGCCGTGCACAGGAAGCCCCTTGGCAGGGTGCAAAGCTCATACCTGCCTTGCCACTGCTGGCAAATGCGGGAACCGACAAAGCCGCCTGCACCGGTGAGCAGAATTTTTTTCATGGTGTTTCCCCCTCCTGCATTCTGAACGCGAAGCGCCCTGCGGGCACCGGAATTTTATTTAAAGAAACAGCTCCAGTACGAACACGACGGCACAGCAGGCCACCGACACCTGAAACAGGCCTGCGCCGAACCATGCGGCCGCAATGCCTACAACAAGCGCCATGGCACCGGCCACTGGGCTCTGTGTGGCGTTGACGATGGCCGGGAAGGTCATGACCGCCAGCGTTACGTAAGGCACATAGTACAGGAACGACTGGATAAAGCGGTTTTGGATGGGTTTGCGGATCAGCGTGAGCGGCAGGATGCGGATGGTATAGGACACCAGCGCCATCACCGCAATGTAGATGTAATTGTTATGCGTCATGCTCTGCCTCCTGTTCGCCCTGCTCCACCGGGAAAAGCACCGCTGCCGCGCTGGAGATCAGCACCGTGAGCAGAATGGTGCGGGTGCCTTCTGAAAGTGCGGAGATGCCCGGCAGAGAATTGCACACAAAGCTCAGTGCAAAGCTGATGGCCACCAGTGCAGCTACCACCCTGCTCTTACGTGCCGGAGGAATGATGATGGCAAGGAACATGCCGTAAAGGGCAACGCTCAGCGCGCTGACAGCCCGCAGCGGCAGCAGATTGCCTGCAATGATGCCCAGTGCCGTACCGATGGCCCATGCGGGAGCGGCCAGCAGAATGGCACCGTAGGTGTAATACGGGTTCAGGCTGCCGGGCCGCGCGATGGTGATGCCGAACAGCTCGTCCGTTACATCATAGCCAATGACCAGCCGGTGCCAGAACGGCGTGCCCGGCGCAAACCGCTGGGCCAGTGCGCAGCTCATGAGCAGATAGCGCGCATTGGCGATCAGCGTAATGACCGCCACTTCCAGATAGGTGGCATTTGCCATGATGATGGCGAATGCAGCATACTCACCGGCCGAAGCATTGTTCAGCAGGCTGACCAGAAAACCCTGAAACGGGGTAAAGCCTGCCCGGCGTGCTGCGATGCCCAGCGAAAAAGACACCGCAAAATACCCCAGTGCAATGGGCACACCGTCGCGCATGCCCTCACAGAAGGTCTTTCTGTTGAAAGCCCACACCGGCTTTTTTGCATTGACAAGCTCCGGGTCGAGGAGCTTTGTTTCTGAATCCATGTATTTTTCTTCTCCTTTCCTATTCCAAACACAAATTCTATTATACTCTCCTGCGCCCGGAGAAGAAAGGGCTTTTTGCTTTCTTTCCTGCACAAAAAGAGAACGCCGCCCGCAAAAGGCAGCGTTCTTCGTGGATTTATACACCCGGCACCAGAAAATGCATTGCCTCCGGCAAGGTCTGCGTGTCGGCATCCAGCCCGTTTGCGGCCAGCATCTGCGCCGGAGACACATGGAACCGCTTGGCGATGCCAAAAGGCTCCTCCCCGGCCTGTGCATAATAAATACGCAAAGCGATATCCGGGTCCGGCGTTTGCAGCGGCTCGCCCAATTCGATGCTGCCAATGCCCGGATAAACGGTGCTGCACAGGATGGCACCCTCCGCACGGGCTGTCACAGTCACTTCCAGCGTACCGCCGGTGCAGCTGCACTGGATGTTCTCGGTGCTCAGCCAACATTCCGGGCTGAACTGTGCGCCCGGCGGCGCTTCCACCGCAAGCGGAAAGGCAAGTTCCAGCGTTTTTTCGTAGCTTTCCAGCTCAGCAAGGCTGTTCTCCGCAAAGGCGGTTGCAACAGCGCGCACCGTCAGCGCCCAGCCGTCCCGGTAGGGCACCACCTGTGCCGGGCCGTAGGCCACAAAGCAGGCCCGCAGCTGGGCGCCGGCATCCGGCAGCGGGCCGGAAGCAGTGGCGGCGGCTGTCGCGTTCAGCATACAGGCAAGATCTTCCACCGCAAGTTCCTGCGGCGTGACCGCAGTCTCAAACTGGGTGGAAAATGCGTCCGATACATATTGCAGCTGGCAGGGCCGCCAAGCGTGCAGATGCATCATCACACTGGCTGTCAGCTGGCCACCGGCCTCCTGCTCTCCCTCCGCCAGCGCAAAGCCCACCGGTTCCAGCACACACAGACATTTGCAGTCCTCGGCTACGCCGTCCAGATCCACCACCTGATTGAACGGCAGGGATGCTGCCTGACTTTGCAGGGTGCTCTCGCCCGCGGCACGCCATGCACATTGGGCGCGCACCTCGCCCTTGACAACAGCCTTGCCCGCCAGCAGCTTGATCTCCCGCACAGACGCCGTACCGGTGATGTCCAGAATGGCGGCAGGCGGCTTTGCAAACACCAGTTCCCCTTCCGCTGTGACCAGTTTTTCCAGCGTTGCTGCGCTGCGCACACCGGTCAGGGCCTGCAATTTCTGCTCGATGCCGCCATCGGCCAGTGCGGTGATCAGTTCCGCCTTATCCTGTGCATGGAGCGTGACCACCAGCCCATAGGCGCCGCGCAGCTCGATGCGGTGCGGGTTCACCGCCCGGCAGTTGAGGTATTCGGTCTGGCCTTCCACCATGGCGGTCCAGCTGGTAAAGGTGAACTCCGGCACTTCCAGCTGCTTTGTAAAAGGCAGTTTTTGCTCGGTCTGGCACAGGCCTGCGCCGTCCTCGCCCTGATAAAACACGGTGCAGCGCAGATAGCCTTCCAGCGTCAGCCTGCCGGGCTGTAGCTGTTTTTGCAGCACCACCGGTTTTGCAAAGCACTTGACCAGCTTGAACACCGGCGGCAGATAGTCCGAGATCAGGATCTCGGTCTCCAGCGGGAGCTCCGCCTTGACGGTGCAGCTTGCGCCCGCCTGCGGCAGCGTGTCCCGAAAGATCTTCAGTTCCATGCAGTGTGCTCCTTTCCCTGTCCGTCTCTATTGGAAAGGTATGCGCCCGCCGGGCCGGATATGCCAGCAAAAAAGGCACCGTGCCAGACACACGATGCCCTAGGGATGCGGTTTTCAGTTTTCGCGGAGGACCGAGACGGTCTCCACATGGTAGCGCTGCATCAGCTCCACCGCTGCCGGTGTGATCCGCTCACCGCTCACAACGATGGGGATGGCCGGCGGGCAGGACACTGTGGGCATGGCGCAGATGCGGCCCACAGCCTGCCCGGCGGGCAGCTGTTCCTGCGGGGCAAAGACGGCCTGCCGGATGGTGCAGCAGGTATGCAGCCCGTGTTCCAGCTGTGCAAACGCACTGGCATTTTCTGCCGGGAGCGGCACCGGGCCTGCAAGTGTTTCTACGATGCGCAGCATGGCCGAAGTAAGCCGTTCAAAGTCCTGCGGCGGGTTATCCGGCGTGAACATCAGCACCAGATAGCGCGGGTCGGCATATTCGCACTCGATTTTTGCAGCGCGCAGCCGTTCCGCAAGGGCCGTGCCGGTCAGCCCCAAAACCGCAGCATCCAGCGTGACCTTGAGCGGTTCGCTTTGCAGCACCAGCGGCCCCGGGCAGTGTTTTGCCGCAGCAGCTTCGTTCAGCTCCCGGCGCAGGCGAGTCAGATGGCCGCAGCACTGTAAAAGCCGCAGCGGATACCCCTCCGCCAAAACCTGATTGCATTTGTCCAGTGATTGCAGGATCAGGTAAGATGGGCTGGTGGAGCCGAACAGTGCCAGCGCATTGCGCACAGCCGTTTCAGCCTGAATGGGGGCATTCCGGCCAAGATGCAGATACGCGCCGCCGGTGACGACAGGCAGCGTTTTGTGGCCGGAATCGCAGCACATGGCTGCGCCCAGTGCGATGGGATGCCGGTTCTCCGGCAGAAAGCGCAGGTAAGCCCCGTGGGCGTTATCCACTAAAAGCGGAACATCAGACGCTTTGCAGCTTTTTGCCAGCGCGGCGATATCCTGCACGCCGCCAAGGTAATCCGGGCTGGTGACATAAACGCCGAAGGGCTTTTTGCCCTGCTGTATCAATGTCTGCAAGGCGTCCGTCAGGCGGGCGGCAGACACCGGGCAACTGCACAGCGCACCGGCGTCCTGCGGCGCAGGCCAGAGCCATAGAATGTCAAAATCCAGCAGCGCTGCCGCGTACAATAGCGCCTTGTGGGCGTTGCGCGCCGCCAGCAGCACCGGGCGCCTGCCTGTCTGCGGTGCTGCCTGCAAGGCCAGAAACAGCATGGCCCGGATGCACTGGGATGAGCCCTCGGTGCTGTAATACGTATGTGCCGTGCCGAACAGCCGGGTGGCGTTGGCTTCGCTCCGGGCAATGATGCCCTCGGCTTCGTACAGTTCATCCGCGCCTTTTATTTCGGTAATATCCCACGGCTCAAACCCCAAAAGGCTTTGCCCTTTGTGGCCGGGCATGTGCAGCCGGGAGGTGCCGGACTGCGCATACCGGCGCACAAAATCCACAATGGGCGTGGTCATACTCATTCGCAGGCTTCGCCGTCGGCGCAGGCAGTGCAGGTGGAGCCCAGTTCAATGGGGACCTCGATGCCCTTGGCGGCAAGCTCCTGATTTTCGGCCACCTTGATCATGATGGCGCACTCCATGCGCTTGCGGAACAGCTCGCAGCCGTACTCGTACACACCGGTAATGCTGCCGGTGGCGTGGTAAGAGTTGGCTGCGCAGCCGCCGGAGCAGTACAGCTTTGCCCAGCAGTCCTGACATTCCTTGCGGGCGTAGGCGTTGCAGTGCTTGAATTCATCGCGCACGGCGGTGTTGGTAACGCCCTTCCAGATATCGCCCATCAGGTACTTGGGGTCGCCCACGAACTGGTGGCAGGGATACAGGTCGCCCCACGGGGTGACGGCCATGTACTCGGTGCCGGAACCGCAGCCGGAGATGCGCTTATAGATGCAGGGGCCGCCGGTGAGGTCGATCATATAATGGTAGAAGGTAAAGCCGCGGCCCTCGCGGTCACGCTTGATCATTTCCTTGGCCAGAATTTCGTACTGCTCCTTCAGAATGGGCAGGTCCTCTTCGGTCAGGGCGCTGGGCTCGCCGGGTTTGGACACCACCGGTTCCATGCTCAGCTCGGTAAAGCCGAGGTCGGCCATGTGGAAAATATCGTTGGTGAAGTCGGTGTTGTAGTGGGTATAGGTGCCGCGCATGTAGTAGTTCTTGTCACCGCGCTTCTTGACAAACTCCTGAAACTTGGGCACGATGGTGTCGTAGCTGCCGTGGCCGGCGTAATCTTTGCGGAAGCGGTCGTTGACTTCCTTGCGGCCATCCAGACTCAGCACCACGTTGTGGCACTCCTTGTTGCAGAAATCGATCACATCATCATCGATCAGCACACCGTTGGTAGTCATGGTAAAGCGGAAGTTCTTGTTGTGGATCTTCTCCTGCTCACGGCAGTATGCCACCAGCTTTTTGACCATGTCAAAATTCATCAGCGGTTCACCGCCAAAAAAGTCCACTTCCAGGTTGCGGCGGGTGCCGGAGTTCTCGATCAAAAAGTCCATGGCACGCTTGCCCACTTCAAAACTCATCAGCGCACGTTCGCCGCAGTAGCGGCCCTGCGAAGCAAAGCAGTAAGAGCAGCTCAGGTTGCAGGTGTGGGCCACATGCAGGCACAGGGCCTTGACCACAGTGTTGCGGTTCTTGAAGTCGAAGGCCATGTTCTCGTAGGTATCCGGCGTCCACAGTTTGCCGGCCTCCTTCAAAGATGTAACGTCCTCGATGCACTGACGCAGGTCCTCCTCGGTCACATCCTCGCGGTCGCCGTACTTTGCCAGCATAGCGGCAACGATCTCGTCGGCGGTGTGCTCCGGGTACATGGCAATGATATCGTATGCCACATCGTCCACCACATGCACCGAGCCGCTGCAAGTATCCAGCACGATGTTATAGCCGTTCAATTGATACTGATGTACCATTTTACTCTCCATTCCAATTACACAAAAAAATGCCGCCCGGCAAAGGCGGCATGGGGTTGCAAAAATTACTTGTTGCTGTTCTCGCACTGCTGGTTAGCCACGCCGCAGGAGGTCTTGCAAGCGGACTGGCAGGAAGTCTGGCACTCGCCGCAGCCGCCGGTCTTAACGCTCTTGGTCAGGTCACGAGTAGCAATGGTCTTGATACGTTCCATAATAGAAAACCTCTCTAACTCTAAAATTTCGTGTACAGAAACGCCCATACACGCTTTAATCTTTAAGTATGATAACACGCAAGGGGCTTTCTGTCAAGATTTTTATGCCGCTAACCTGTTTAAAGCTGTCCGGCAGGCTGATATTTCGTCAGGACGGTATGCAGGCCAAGCTCCCGCGCCTTGGCCAGTAAGTACCGGTAGCGGCACAATAGTGCCTGCCGCTCGTAGATGCGCTGCTCGATCAGGTCGGTATCCACCTCCAGATCAAACATCATTTCGTTGCGTTTCAGGCAGAACAGGCATTCCTTGAGCTCTTCCTCCAGTTCCGGGTGATAGCGCTCGTGCTCGGTGTCCCGCGGGATACGGCTCGAAAGCAGGGTCTGGGTGGTTTGGTTGTGGGTTCGTTCCAGCATAGTCCGTCCTCCTCTTTTGGCTTCTGAATGTTTGTACATTTCAGTATATGAGGAGCGTAGTGCAGAATATGCCGGTTTGTGGACAGGCACAAAAAGCCGCCCCGCCGGGTGTACCGGGCATTGAAAAACTTCTGCGGTTTTGCGTGCATTTCAAAAAAATCTGGTTTTTTATGAAAAATACGCTTGACAAAGGCTAACTTTGTGCGTATAATAGCACACGTTGAGCGGCTTACCCCGCAAAGCACAACAGAATATTGGGGATTTGCATAGTGGTAGTGCGGTAGACTCTGACTCTACTTGTGGGAGTTCGATTCTCTCATCCCCAACCAGAAGCCATCCGGTTTGTATCGGATGGCTTTTTTGTTCTGTTTTGTCATACAAAAACAGCGCACCGCCCTGCCGGACGGTGCGCCTTTTCATTCAGTTGTTACAGGATGCTGATGCGGCCTGCGCCGTAAGGATTCTCGTAATCCAGCAGATAGCCCGGGTAATCGGCCAGCGGGCTGTTGGCAGTGGTCAGGTGCGGCAGGCCCTCGGCGTCCACACCGCCAAAGGTCATAGCATAGGTAGACATAACGAGGTAATCTTCAGACACATAATCCTTGATCAGCTCTGCGCCATCGAACATGGCAAAGCCGTCGCCCAAGTTGCGCAGGGTGTAGTTCATGCCGGCCAGAGCGTAAGTCTTGCCCTCATCCAGCGGGACGTAAGTGCCCGATGCCTTATCGTAGATCTTCACGTTCTGCACACGCGGCGTGCCGGTAGCGCTGCCGATCCAGACATTCTTTTCGTCGGTCTGCACGGTGTTGGGGATATCGGTGTGGATCTCGTAGGTGGCACCTGCCACATGCAGGAAGCCGCCGTTCTCCTTACCGCCCTCGCCTGCAAAGCGGGCTGCAAACTCCAGTGCATCTTGGATCTGCTTTCCGGTGACGGACATCAGACAGGCCACGTTGCCGAACGGGCTGACCTGCTTGCAGGTCTTGAAGGTCCAGTAGCCTGCTTCCTCGTCGGCGCGGATGCCGCCGCCGTTCATGATAGCGATATCGCAGTGCAGCTGCTCGACTTCATTAAAGTAGGAGTAAATGCCGTCGGCCACAAAGTCGCCGAGGTTGGTTTCTGCCATACGGATGCGGCGTTTGCCGGTCTCGGGGTCGGTGATATAGAAGTTGGTATCGGCAACGGCGATCTTTTCGCCAAGCATATCGTCCACGGAGGAGACCCAAGCGGTCTGGATGCTGGCGACCGCGCTGTCGGAACCCTCGTAAGAGGAGATCAGACGGGTGGCGATGGAGCCATCGGCCTTGATGGTCATTTCACCAACGTTGGCAAAGTAAGAGCCAGTCTGGGTGAGGGCCACGGCCTTGCCAGACAGATCCTTGACCCACTCGCACTCCATCTTGGTGTGGGAGTGGCCGTCGATAAAGGCATCGAGTCCGGAAGTGTGCTCAATGACTTCCTTACTGGTCCACGGCGAAGAGGACGGGTCAACACCCAGATGGCCCAGACCGATCACGTAATCGGCCAGCAGCTTTGCCTTATCAATGGACTTCTGCACAGCCTTATACAACTTCTGGCCGTCGTCGCCGCCCAGAATGTCATAGATGTAGCGCTTCTGGCTCTTATCCATGAAGTAAGCCGGAGTAGACTTGGTGAAGGTCTCGGGCGTGGTGATGCCCACAAATGCGATCACACGGCCGCCGATGGTAAAATACTTGACGTCCGGCAGAACGCGGTTGCCCAGCGGCAGGTTGACCCAGTTGCTGGAGAGGTACGGGAAGTCTGCCTCAGCCATCACCTCTTTTGCACGGGCCATACCGTAATCGAACTCATGGTTGCCGGGGGTAGCGGCATCGTAACCGGCAGCGTTCATCAGCTGGATGATGGATGCGCCCTCGTCCATGGAACCGTACGCAGTGCCCTGAATATGGTCGCCTGCATCCACCAGCAGAACATTCTTTCCTGCATTCTGATAGCTCTTTTTCAGGGCTGCAATGGCAGCATAGGTGAGCTCCGGAGACTTTTTGTCAATGTAGGTATGGACATCGTTGGTGTACAGGATGGTGATGTCCTTGACGCTGCCCGGGAAGCAGGCAGACGCAGCAGGTGCGCCCAGACTCACAGCAGCAGCGGCTGTGGTGACGCCTGCTGCCTTCAGGAAGCTGCGGCGGGAGATAAGCTGTTTCATGGAAAAACGACCTCCTCTTAGAACTCTTTTCTGTTTTGATCGGGCGCACAGAACCAGCCCGACACTCGTTGCATTAAGCATAACACAGACGCCGTCCGAGAGCAAGCCAAAACGACACATTTTGTTCAAAAACATCGTTTATGAGCCATGCTTTTTGTGCAGGAATTTCAATTTTGCGCAAAAAAAAGCCCGCACTTGCAGTCAGTCGCTGGCTGCAAATGCGGGTCGCTTTTGGGGGAGATCCAAAAACGGATCGGAAGGAGCGGATCAGATAGCGTTGTATTCCTTGAGGAATTTTTCAAGATCGGTGCCCTCGATCTTTTTCAGGGCTTCCTTCATGGCAAGACGCGGGATGAGCGGCAGGTCCATGTCGGTGATCTTCTTGCCGTCGCGCAGCTTGACCGTAGCATCGATCAGAGCGCGCACATCGTAGGTACTGCCCCAGACCTCAGGCACACCGCGGTCGATGTTGAGCAGGGTGTACACGGCTTCCATGCCGGTGCGCATAGAGTATTCGGTGGTGAAGATGGTATCGCGGCCGGTCTCGGCAAACTGGCCCAAGAAAGCAAAGTTCACGGCACCTTCGGGCACGATGTCGGGGCGGTCGCCCATGGCACGCGGCATAAAGAAAGCGTCGATATACGGCATCATGACCGGGATGGTGTTGGCGCTGTGCTCGGCCAGCTCTTCGATCTGGTCCTCGGGCACACCGATGTGGTACAGCCACTCCATGCACAGTTCCTTGCCGGTGCAGTCGCGCATGGCCTTCTTGACATAGTTGCCGGGCTTATCGCTGAACAGACCGTACACCCAGACGCACAGCTGGTTCTTGGGCTGATCACGGAATTGCTGCTGACGGTTCAGCGTCCAGCTGAGCAGCCAGTTGGAGTCCTTGACGGTGACGATGCCGCCCGTGACGGTGTGGCCGCTGAACGGGTCGCGCTTGCAGATCTTCTGGATATACTGCGGGATTTTGTCGTCCAGCGTGGTGATGGTGGCGCTTTCCCAGTTGGAATGCTCAGGGTCAGAGCAGAACTTTTCCGGATGGCCGAAAGCAGGGTCCTGCGCGGCGATCTTTTTCCACAGGTCCCAGCCGTTGCCCGGCTTGATGGCGGGGTCAAAGCCTGCGGCCTTGTCCTGTGCGCCCATGGTGCAACTTTCCACGCAGCCGCCATTGGTGATGAACAGCAGATCGTTCTCGGTCAGATCGATGGTGTTGGTCTCGCCTGCGTGCTCCACCACCACGCTGCTGGCCTGCTTGCGCTTGCCGTTGATGTCAAACTTTACATCCACCACTTTGGTCTCGTAGTGGAACTGCACGCCGTGATCCTTCAGGTAGGTGACCATGGGCAGGATGATGGACTCGTACTGGTTGTAGCGGGTGAAACGCAGAGCGGTAAAGTCCGGCAGGCCGCCGATATGGTGGATATAGCGCTTGAGATAGAGCTTCATTTCCAGTGCGCTGTGCCAGTTCTCAAAAGCAAACATGGTGCGCCAGTACAGCCAGAAATTGGAGTTCAGGACCTCATCATCAAAGAAATCCGTGATCTTTTTATCTTGCAGCTGCTCGTTGGGGGTGAAGAACAGCTTCATGATCTCCATAGCGCCCTTATCGGACAGGCCGAACTTGCCGTCGGTGTGGGCGTCCTCGCCGCAGTTGACGGTAGCGCGGCACAGCGAGTAGTTGGGGTCTTCCTTGTTCAGCCAGTAATACTCGTCCAGCACACTGGCACCCTCGGTCTCCAGCGACGGGATAGAGCGCAGCAGGTCCCACATGACCTCGAAATGGTTGTCCATCTCGCGGCCGCCGCGCATCACATAACCGATGTCATACTTATAGCCGTCGCAGGCACCGCCGGGGATGGGGTCCTTCTCGAACACATGCACATGCTCGCCCTTCATCTGGCCGTCGCGCACCAGATAGCAGGCTGCGGTCAGCGCTGCCAGACCGGAACCGATGATATAAGCGGATTTATGATCGACGCCCGCCGGCTTTTGGGGGTGAGCAAATGCTTCGTAGTTGCCACTGGAATAGTACATAGAAAAGCCTCCCTGTTTCGTTATTCTGCCCGGCATCCCGGTGCCGTTCTTATGACAACAGTATACCCCGTGTTACTGCGGCAAACAACAAACAAACTTTGGCGGGTGTATAAATTTTATACATTCATTCCGTTTTGCTGGAAATATGAATTTTTCATGGCCGGCTGCAAGGTTTCGGGCGCTCGTTCCCATGCACGGGCAGAAAAAACGCCGGGAGACGCCTTTTTGTAAAAGCATTTCCCGGCAGTACCGCCCTGCGCAAAAGCAGCAGATATGCAGCTAGATCAGAATACAGATGAGCCCTGTGCATCCCTCGTTGATCACACGTTCCAGCGTTTCCTGCAAGCGGGTGCGGGCTTCCTGCGGCATGTGCAGGAGCTTATTCTGCAAGCCTTCGTTTACCAGCTCGTGCAGGCTTTTGCCAAAAATGTTGGACTCCCACAGTTTTTCCGGGTCGTCCTCGAACCCGGCCAGCAGGCTGCGGGCAAGGTCCTCGCTCTGTTTTTCGGTGCCCACAATGGGGCTGAGCTCGGTGTGGATGGTGGCTTTCATCATCTGAATAGAGGGTGCGCAGGCTTCCAGCCGGACGCCGTAACTCGCGCCCTGCCGCACGATCTGCGGCTGCTCCAGCTTCAGCTCATTGACCGAGGGCATCACGATGCCGTAGCCGGTGGCTTCCACCTGCTCCAGCGCACTACGCACCTTTTCATACTCACGCTTGGCCTTGGCCAGCTCCATGATGCAGGGCATCAGGCCCGCTTCGTCCCCAATGGCAAGGCCGGTCTGCTCACTGAGCACCTGATAAAAAATATCCGGCTTCAATTCCACCGTAATGCGCACACTGCCGTTTGCAAGGTTCATGCCGCTGATGGACGAACGCTGTACCGCGTCGCATTCCAGCGCAGGTGCATCCGTCCCGGCGGGGACGTCCTTCATGCGGGAGACCTTTTCCGCCAGCTGCATGGCGGCGCCGTACACCTGTGTTTGCAGCCAGTGACCGTTTTCCAGCATCGTGACCCAGCGCGGCAGGGCAAAGTCCAGCTCCTGCACCGGGAACTCGTACAGCACCTGCCGCAGGATGCTGCCCAGCGCCGCCGCATCCAGATCGACGCAGCTCACCGGCAGCACGGTGTGGCTGTAGTCCCGGGCCATGCCCTCGGCCAGCTGGCGTGTCTCCGGTGCATCCGGGTGGGTGCTGTTGAGCAGGATGATGTAGGGCTTGCCCAAAGCATCCAGTTCTTCTACGATGCGTTTTTCCGTTTTGGCGTAGCCCTCGCGGGGAATATCGCTTACCGAGCCGTCTGTTGTGACCACGACGCCAATGGTGGAATGCTCGCAGATCACCTTGCGGGTACCGGTCTCGGCGGCAAGGTCGAAGGGCACTTCGTGGTCGAACCATGGGCTTTTGACCATACGGGGCTTCGCGTTTTCCTCGTGGCCCATGGCACCTTCCACCATGTAGCCTACGCAGTCGATCAGCCGCACCCGGCACTCGCCGCCGCCCTCCAATTGCAGCGGCACGGCCGCTTCCGGGATGAATTTGGGCTCGGTGGTCATAATGGTGCGGCCCGCTGCCGACTGGGGCAGCTCGTCCCGGGCGCGTTCCCGCGCAGCTGCCGGGCCGTTCATAGCGGGCAGTACCAGCTGCTCCATGAACCGCTTGATAAAGGTGGATTTGCCGCTGCGCACCGGGCCCACCACCCCAATGTAGATATCTCCGCCGGTGCGTGCGCCGATCTCGCGGCAGATGCCAGTTTGTTCCTGATTTGCCAAAGCCAGTCTCCCCTTCCCATTTGCGCTGTGCACCGGACAGGATTCCGGTCCGCTTGTTGTATCGTATGAAACAGGACGGGGCATTATGCCGGAACGATTTTGAATGCCCTCCGCTTTGCTCTGGGCATATTCAGCAGAAACTTTATTTTATAATTGCAATTCAGGAAAATCTGCGGATTTTCCTGAATTGCTTTTTCACAGAAGGGGTCGTAGAGGGAAACCGCATTTACAGCGCCGCTTTCTGCGAAAGCGCGGCGCTGTGGAGGGGGCCTTCTGTTTGCGCCGATAATCTTGCCGTTATGCCAATGGCTCTCCCTTTGGGAGAGCTGGCAAATCCAGAGGATTTGACTGAGAGGGCTAGGATGCTAAAGTAAGAGAGCTGCCGCGCAAAATGCACAACAGCTCTCGGTATGGTTCCTATGAAATTATGGGGTCAGACGGTTGGGGCCGCGGAACAGGAACTCGGCGTCCTTGATGGTCAGGCCGCACAGCAGCATGGTCAGACGGTCGATGCCAATGCCGAAGCCACCGTGGGGCGGGCAGCCGTACTGGAAGAACTCCAGATAGAACTTGACATCATCGGCCAGACCCTTTTCCTCGGCCTGCTTCTTCAGCACCTCGTAGCGGTGCTCACGCTGGGCACCGGTGGTGATCTCGACGCCGCGCCAGATCAGGTCGTAGCCCTGCGGCACGCCGTTCTCGTCACGCATGTGGTAGAATGCACGCTTCTCGGCAGAGTAATCGGTAATGAACAGGAACTCGTGGTTATAGTGCTTCTTGACCCACTCATAGCTCAGGCGCTCGGCCTCGGTGGTCAGGTCGCCCTTCTCGCCCTCATCGACAGTGTAACCAAACTCTTCTTCCAGACCCTTGTACAGGTCTGCCAGCTTGACCACCGGGAACGGGGTGGTGGGCACGATCACTTCCTGCCCGAACAGCTCCTTGATCTGATCGCCGTAGTTGTCCTTGACGGCCTGCAGACCGGCAGTAAGCAGCTCCTCTTCCATCTTCATCACGTCTTTATAGGAAGTGATGTAGCTGAACTCCAGATCGAAGCCGGAGAACTCGGTGGAGTGCTTGTTGGTATAGCTCTTCTCGGCGCGGAACACGGGGCCGGTCTCGAAGATGCGCTCAAAGCCGGCAGCCATGGCCATCTGCTTGTAGAACTGGGGGCTCTGTGCCAGATAGGCATTGCGGTCGAAGTAATCCACCTTGAACACCTCAGAGCCGCTCTCGCTGGCAGCAGCGATCAGCTTGGGGGTGTGGATCTCGATGAAGTTACGGTCCAGCAGGAACTTGCGCATGGCGTTGACAAAGCAGCTCTGTGCCTTGAACATCAGCTGGTTCTCGTCGGTGCGCAGGTCGATCCAGCGGTAATCGATGCGCTGGTCGATGCTGGAGCGCTCCACAGCCTTCTTTTTCTTGGTGGCAGCGATCTCCTTGCGGACGATGGGCAGTGCATCGGCAATGCTCTCGATCTCGATGGTCTCGGGGATCATCTCCACGCCGCCCATCTTGACATAGTCGTTTGCCATCACCTTGCCGGTGACAGTAATGACGGAATCCGGGGTGAGCTTATCGATGGTCTCCACCAGATCCGGGTGATCTTCCTTTTCCACCGTGATCTGCAATTTGCCGGTAATATCCTTCAGCACGATGAAGGCCATATACTTGCTGTTGCGCAGGTTCTCGATAAAGCCCTGCACCTTGACCGTGCCGCCGATGGCCTTTTGAGCCTCGTTGATATAGGTGCGTTCCATAATACAGGAATCCTCCTTTGACGTCTTGTGTACTGTTTTATTATACGCTTTTCCGGGGATAAATCAAGAGATATGGCGATTTAGAATGGCCTCCGCTGTGCTCTGGCCATCTTCTGCGGAAGAATTATTTTTATTTTGTGTTTGTCGCGGCCTGCGGGCCGCTCCAAACACCTTTTCACAAATCAGGACAAATCAGCAAAAAATGCATCTTCCGGTCACAGCCCCTTCTGTGAAAAAACAGTTCTGGAAAATCCGCAGATTTTTCAGAACTGCAAATAAAAAAATATTTTCCGCTGAAAATATTCGGGTTGCGGCACGCGGCGGCTATTCTTAATGGTTCTCTTTGCCTGTTTCTTCGTGCAGAGTGCCCGTGCCGCCCTCTACAACGCCGTCATGTTTCAGCACGGCGGCAATGGTACCAAAGAAGCACTTCACATCCAGCCCAAAGCTCAGGTGCTCCACATACCAGCCGTCCAGCTTGGCCTTCTCGGCAATTTCCAGCTCGTCACGGCCATGGATCTGTGCCCAGCCGGTCAGGCCCGGACGCACTGCGTTTGCACCGTATTTGTCGCGCTCAGCCAACAGGTCGTACTGGTTCCAAAGGGCCGGCCGCGGGCCGATGACCGCCATATCCCCCACAAAGATGTTCCACAGCTGGGGCAGCTCATCCAGACTGGTCTTGCGCAGGAAGTGTCCCATCCGGGTGATATACTGATCCGGGTCGTGGAGCAGGTGGGTGGGCATATCGTGGGGCGTATCGATGCGCATGGTGCGGAATTTTAAAATGTAGAAATGCTTTTTGCCAATGCCAACGCGCTTCTGCTTGAAGAACACCGGGCCGGGCGAATCCAGCTTGATGGCGACGGCCAGAATGAGAAAGAGCCACGACAGGCAGAGCATGCCGCACAGCGACAGCACCACCGCCAGCAGGCGCTTGATTCCATTGCGATACATGGTTTTCCTCCATTTTTCGATTCAAAGTGACGGCTCCAGTATAACAGCATGGGCCGGAATTTGCAATTGCGGCATCGGCCTTCCGCCGATATTTTTATGTTTTGGGTGCATTTTGCCGATTTTGTAGCAGAAATGCGCCGGTTTTGTCCTTGATTTGCAGGGTGGATGGACGTAAGATAAAGAAAATGAGAAGTCAACTCCCCCAGTCTCGCTTTCGCTCGACAGCCCCCTCGGAGATGGGGCCTTTGGCAAAATCGGAAAGTTCACCGTACTGCCAAGGCCTCTCACTTTGGGAGAGGTGGCACGCCGAAAGGCGTGACGGAGAGGGCAAGGATACTACAAGGAGGTTCCCCTATGATCCAGCATTTCCGTTTTGGCGCTCCCCTGCCCACCGACAGTGTGGTGCAGGACATTCCCGTTTCTGCCGGGCCGGTGCCCTTTCTCACCGCAGAGAAAGGCGGCTGGGGATGCCGGATGGCTCCGGATGCCATCGTGTACGGTCTGGGCGAAATGCCCCGCGGCATCAACAAGCGCGGCTGGCACTACGTGACCAACAACACCGATGAAGCCCGCCACAGCGAGGATAAACTTTCCTACTATGGTGCGCACAATTTTCTGCTGATCGATGGCGGAACCGGGCACGAAAGCTTTGGCGTGTTCATCGATTTTCCGGGCAAGGTGCGCTATGATATCGGATACACCGAATACGCCGTCCTGCGCTTTGCCACGGAAGATCCGGACTATGAGCTTTACATCATTACCGGCGACGACCTGAACCATGTCAACCGCCAGTTTCGGCAGCTGATCGGCCGCAGCTATATCCCGCCCAAATGGGCCTTTGGTCTGGCACAGAGCCGCTTTGGCTACAAGACCGCCGAGGATGTGCGGGAGGTGGCCCGCCAGTACAAAGAGAACGCTCTGCCCTTGGATATGATCTGCATGGACATTGATTACATGCAGGACTACGCCGATTTTACGGTGAACAAGCAGCGCTTCCCGGACCTTGCCGCCCTGAGTGCAGAGCTGAAAGCGCAGGGCATCCGGCTGGTGCCCATCATCGATGCGGGTGTGCGCATCGACCCGGAAAGCCCCGTCTGCACCGAGGGCCTTGCAAAGGGTTATTTCTGCACCAAGGCCGACGGCACCCCCTTTGTGGCCGCAGTCTGGCCCGGCAAAGCCTACTTTGCGGACTTTCTGCGCCCGGAAGTGCGGGAGTGGTTTGGCATGCAGTACAAAGCGCTGACCGACTGCGGCATCGAGGGCTTCTGGAACGATATGAACGAGCCCGCGCTGTTTTATTCGCCCGAGCGTCTGAAAGCGTTCTTTGAAAACATGGACGAGCTGAGCCGCAGGGATAACATTGAACAGGATGATTTCTTCCACCGCGTGATCGGCGGTGCGCTGGGCCTGATGAACGCCCCCGAGGACTACGCCAGCTTCTACCACGATGTGGACGGCCGGCGGGTGCGGCACGATAAAGTGCACAACCTCTACGGCGGCAGCATGACCCGCGCGGCAGGCGAAGCCTTTGCCCGCCTGCGGCCCGGTAAACGCACGCTGCTCTACAGCCGTTCCAGCTTTATCGGCAGCCACCGCTATGGCGGCATCTGGCTGGGTGATAATGCTTCCACATGGGCACAGCTGCTGGCTAACATCCAGATGATGCCCAATGTGCAGCTGTGCGGCTTCCTTTATACCGGTGCCGATCTGTGCGGTTTTTCCTACGATGCAACACCGGACCTTGCTTTGCGCTGGCTGGAGTTCGGTCTGTTCACCCCGCTGATGCGCAACCACGCCACAGACGATTCCCGAATGCAGGAATACTACCGCTTTGCTGATATGCTGCCTGCCATGCGGAACATGATCCGGCTGCGGTATGCCCTGCTGCCCTACCTTTACAGTGAGTTCATGAAGGCGGCGCTGGAGAACACCAGCTACTTCCGGCCTTTGGGCTTCGACTTCGCCGCCGACCCGGATGCCCGCGAAGTGCAGGACCAGCTGCTTTTGGGCGAGGGCGTGATGGTAGCGCCCGTCTACACCCAGAACGCAGGCGGACGGCATGTCTATCTGCCCACGCCGATGAAGCTTTACCGCATCCGCAGTGTAGACGACTATGACACCGAATTTCTGCCCGCCGGGCACCACTATGTCCGCTGCGGTTTGGACGAGGTGCTGCTGTTCATCCGGCCCGGCCATGCGGTGCCGGTGGCAAAGCCCGCCTGCTGCACCGCCCGGCTGGACGACACCGCCCTGACCCTGTGGGCCTGCCCAGACGAAAGCGGCCATGCCGCGTACCGGCTGTACCGCGACGACGGCGAGACTTCCGATTACACGGCGCCGGAGCACTGGACAACGCTGGAACTGAACTAAACCTTTCATTTGGAGTGGCACTGCCGGAAAAGCTGTATTTTTTCGGCGGTGCCACTTGTATTTTTGCATATGGCGCGTTATAATATGCCTTCGGTCCCATCTTTACGGAAAATTTACACTTTCCGTCTATAAAGATACTGAAGCATAAAAGGAGGCAATCATTCCATGGCACAGACAAGCCGCGCATCCGACCTGACCAGCGGGCCGATGCTGCAAAAGATCATCCTGTTTTCGCTGCCGCTGGCGGCTTCCAGCATTTTGCAGCTGCTGTTCAATGCGGCGGACGTTGTGGTGGTGGGCCGCTTTGCGGGCAGCACCGCACTGGCCGCTGTGGGTTCCAACGGTTCGCTGATCAACCTGTTGGTGAACCTGTTCGTGGGGCTCTCGCTGGGTGCGAACGTTGTGGCGGCACGCTGCTTTGGCGCAAAGGACGAGCGCGGCGTACAGGACACGGTACAGACCGCGGTGACGCTGGGCCTTGTCAGCGGCGTACTGCTGGCCGTGGTGGGCTTTTTTGCAGCCCGCGGCCTGCTGGAGCTGATGAGCTGCCCGGAGGACGTGATCGGCCTTTCCTCGCTGTACCTTAAAATTTATTTCATCGGTATGCCCATGACCATGCTGTACAATTTCAGCAGTGCTTTGCTGCGCGCCGTGGGCGACACCAAGCGCCCCCTATACTGTCTGGCAGCGGCAGGCATTATCAATGTGGTGCTGAACCTTGTGTTCGTGATCGGCTTCCACCTGAGCGTGGCAGGCGTGGCGCTGGCTACCATCATCAGCCAGACCGTTTCTGCCTGCATGGTGACTCACATGCTGATGAAGGAAGAGGGTGCTCTGCATCTGGATCTGCGGCGGCTGGGTTTCCACATGGGTTCGCTCAAGCAGATCCTGCTTATCGGCCTGCCGGCAGGTTTGCAGAGCACCGTGTTCAGCCTTTCCAATGTGGTGATTCAATCGGCCATCAACTCCTTTGGTTCCACCGTGGTGGCAGGCAGCTCGGCCTCCGCAAACTTGGAAGGTTTTGTCTACACAGCCATGAATGCCTTTGCGCAGGCAGCAGTCACCTTCACCAGCCAGAACATCGGCGCACGCAAGTACCACAATCTTGACCGCGTGATGCTCAACTGCCTGATGTGCGCCCTCGTTACCGGCCTTGTGCTGGGCGGCGGTGCAGTGCTGGCGGGCAACCAGCTGCTGCACTTCTACTCTTCGGACGAAGCGGTGATCGCCGCCGGATACGACCGGCTGCGCATTATCTGCGGCACCTACCTGCTGTGCGGCATCATGGACACCCTGGCCAGCAGCCTGCGCGGCCTTGGCTACAGTGTGCTGCCCATGGTGGTGAGTCTTGTCGGCAGCTGCCTGCTGCGGCTGGTGTGGATCGCCACCATCTTCCAGCTGAACCGCACGCCGTTCATGCTGTACATCAGCTATCCCATCAGTTGGATCCTGACGGCTGCGGTGCATCTGACCTGCCTGCTGGTGGTGCGGCACAAGCTGCGCCAGAAGGGGCAGACCGTGCAGGCGGCGTAAAAAAGAGCGGAGCAAAACGCAGGAAATGCGTTGCTCCGCTCTTTTTTATAATTCTTTTGCCAGCAGATAGCGGTCGTAGCCGCCGTACATTTCCCTGCGGGCAACGATGACAAAACCGGACGCAAGAGCGTTATGCAGACTGTACTGGTTTTCCGGGCTGACGGTGGCACCGATGTGGGTGATCGTTTCCGGAAAAAGCGGCAGCGCCGCTTCCAGCATGAGCCTTTGCAGGCCGTTGCCGCGGAAATCCGCGTGGACGATGGCGCTGTCGGCGTTGGCCCAATGGTCCCACTCGGCGCGCGGAATGTCCATAAAAGCCGCATAGTTGTGCTCGCTCTGGCCGCAGAAGCGCACGATGAGGTAGCCGCCAAGACGCCTGCTCTGCCACGCGCCGATACAAAGGTCCTTTTGCAGATAGGCCGTAATGTTTTCCAGTGTGTCGGGCACGAACTGGCTCGGGTCCGGCATGGCGGCGCGCACTGCGTTCTGCAAAGCGTATACCGCCGGGGCATCTTTTTCCGTGCAGCGGCACAGCAGCATGGGTGCAGGCGGGTCCACTGTTTTGCCGCAAATTTTATGCAAAAGCACTTCCATCTTGCTTTCCCTCCAAAATAAAATCGTACTTTTATGCTGTTTCCAGTATAAATGCCGCTTTCATAAATGTCAATTTATGCTATAATAAAGTATAAGGGGTTTTGCAGTGCAGGACGGTGGTCACAAATGTGTCCTGTGCCGCAAGCACGCCCCAAGTCCCGGCAAGGGCAAGAGCCCTGCCTGTGAACGGAGGAACCGAACCATGAAGGAATCTGCACTTGCTTCTTCCAGCCGATTGGGCGGCGCTGTGATCAGCGACCGCGTGGTGGCAAGCCTGCTGGAAGAGCTGCGCGTCGGGCGCTATGCCCGGGCTGATCGTCTGCCCGCCGAGGTGGACCTTGCTGCGGAACTGGGCGTAAGCCGCACCGTGATCCGTGACGCATTGAGCGAAATGGAGCGCGCCGGCTATGTGGAGCGCGTACGCGGCATTGGCACGGTGGTGAACCGCGCCGTGCTGGGCCTGCGCAGCCGGCTGGACCAGAAGCTGGAATATTACCCGCTGATCCGCAGTTTTGGCAGCTACCCCCACGCCGACGGCATTCAGGTCTTCCCCATCCGCGCCGGAGAAGAGCTGGCACACGATCTGGAGATCGAGCCCTGCGACGATGTGATCTGCATCAAAAAACGCATTCTGGCCGATACCACCCCGGTGATCTATTCCATCGACTACCTGCCCAAGGCCCTGTTCGGCACCCGGGATTACACCCGCATCGATCTGACCGGCGGCGTATTCGACATTCTGGAGCGGGAGTGCCACCAGCAGATCTCCTCCAACGTTGCCCACCTGAAAGCAAGCTGCGGCGACGAGGCCATCCGTTCGGCCATGCGCCTTGCACCCGGCGAGGCCATGCTGCTGTTGGACGAAGTGTGTTTCAATCGTTTGTGCCGCCCGGTGATGCGTTCGCTGAGCTACTACACAAACTTCTTTGATTTTTCTATCCTACGCAAACTGCTTTAAATGGAGGTATGTACCCATGCGACATCTGATCGACCCGTTGGATTTTACCCAGCAGGAAATCTCCACGCTGCTTGATCTGGCCGACCGCATCCACGATGACCCGGCCGCGTATCAGGAAGTGGCCAGCCACAAAAAGCTGGCCACCCTGTTCTACGAGCCGTCCACCCGCACCCGCCTTTCGTTTGAAGCCGCCATGCTGAATCTGGGCGGCCATGTACTGGGCTTCCCCAGCGAGAACGTTTCCAGCGCCAGCAAGGGTGAGAGCGTGGCCGACACCATCCGCGTAGTGTCCTGCTATGCGGATATCGTGGCCATGCGCCACCCCAAAGAGGGCGCACCGCTGCGCGCTTCCCGGTATTCCCGCATCCCGGTGATCAACGCAGGCGACGGCGGCCACCAACACCCCACCCAGACCCTGACCGACCTCATGACCATCCGCCGCCGCATGGGACGGCTGGACGACCTGACCATCGGCCTGTGCGGCGACCTGAAGTTCGGCCGCACCGTGCATTCCCTCATCAAGACCATGGCACGCTGCAAGAACATCCGCTTTGTGCTCATCAGCCCGGAAGAGCTGCGGGTGCCGGACTATATCATCACCGATGTGCTGGAAGCAAACGGCATCCCCTACAGGGAGACCCGCAGTCTGGAGGAATCCATGCCGGAGCTGGACATCCTGTACATGACCCGTGTGCAGAAAGAGCGTTTCTTCAACGAGGAGGACTACATCCGCCTGAAAAACAGTTACATCCTGACCAAGGAAAAGATGCGCCTTGCAAAGCCGGATATGGCGGTGCTGCATCCCCTGCCCCGCGTGAACGAGATCGCGCTGGACGTGGACAACGACCCGCGCGCTGCCTACTTTGAGCAGGTACAGAACGGTGTGTACGTCCGCATGGCACTGATCATGACCCTGCTGGGCCTTACCGACCCCAAGGCACCCAAGGAGGAGAACTGATATGCTGAACATCGACGAAATTCAGAACGGCATTGTGATCGACCACATCAAGGCGGGCACCGCCATCGGTCTGATGGACCTGCTGGGCATCGCGGGCAACCGCACCGCCAGCGTGGCGCTGATCCAGAATGCACGCAGCAACAAGAGTGAGACCGGCCGCAAGGACATCATCAAGGTGGAGGGCGATGCTTCCTGGCTGAATCTGGACGTGCTGGCCTACCTTGACCCGGATATCAGCGTGACCATCATTGAAAACGGCAAGGCTGTGCGCAAGGAAAAGCCCAAGCCCCCCAAGCGTCTGGTGAACATTGTGCGGTGCAAGAACCCCCGCTGCATCTCCTCCATTGAGGAAGAGTGCGACCAGATCTTTGAGCTGAGCTCCAACGGCAAATACCGCTGCATCTACTGTGAGCAGGAGTTGCAGGTAAAGCCGGAGTGATCTTTGCATCCAGCAAAAAGCAGGAACGTCAAAAGGCGTTCCTGCTTTTTTGTATAACAAAACCGCTGTACACATAAAAATGCACAGCGGCCCATTTTTCATAAAAAATCTGGCAGAACTCTCCCCGACGCAGAAACCTTTTTGCCCGGTTTTGCGCTCCGTTCCCACACACAGCACAAAATATGAGCAGAAAATGCGACATGAGTGACTTTATCAGCAGCAACCCCCAAGGAAGCCGTTGAAAGCCCTGCCAGACGACCTGCGCGGCACACGACCGCACAGCTGAAAGCAAAGGGCAGGCAGACAGCTTAACACGCACCACTGTCCGGTCTACTGCAAACTGCTAAAACTTCACCGGAGAAAGCCCGGCCGCAAATCCGTTTTAACCATGCAGGAAATGCCTTTACCGGTTTCAGTATAGCATCGTTGCACTGTTGTTGCAGAGAACTTGTCATAAACTGTCGGTGTCCATGTCATAAATTGCACACCGGGATGGAACAGGTAAACCGGAACCATCGGTCGCGGCAGCTGACCGTGTACTCTGCGCCGTATTTGCGCAGCACCTGCTGCACATTGGCAAGGCCCATGCCGTGGCCGCTCTCCTTTTTGGTGGAGCCGGGCAGCTTGCCGTCCTCAAGGTCCAGATCGTACTGCACACGGTTGCGCACTGAGAGCAGATATTCCTCCGGTGTTTTGCGGATGCGCACATATACTTCCGGCGGCAGCGCCTGTTCTGCCGCGCGGATGGCGTTATCCAAAAGGTTGGAAAGTACAATGACCATGTCCATACTGTCGAAGGGCATCCGTTTCAGATCACACAGGTCAAAGTAGACGTTCACACCCACTTTTGCCGCTTCTTCGTACTTTTTACTGAGAATGGAATCCAACAGCGGGTTGTGGGTGTCCATGATGGTGGTGCCTGCCGCCACGGTCTTGCTGACGCTGGCGATATAGGCCCGCGCACCTTTTAAATCGCCCTGCATCACAAGTGCATCCAGCGCACTGATGTGATTGGTGAATTCGTGGGTGAGCCGCCGCTGTGCCGTGTAGGAATCCAGCAGGGCTTCCGCCCGCTGCTGTTCCAGCTGGGCGCGGTAGCGGGAGTTTTCCCGCTGCACCACCTGATCGTTGAACATTTGCACAATGGCGATATGCACCAGCACCGCCACGGTCATGCCGAGCGTCAGCAGCATGGTCATAAGGGTGGCACGCTGCCGGGTGCCCGTGACCATCAGCACGATATTCAGCACCACAGCCACCCCCGGGAAAAAGGACATCACCAGTGCTTGCAGCGGCTGCAATGCGCGCTTCTGGTTCCAGCTGCGCAGAAATTGCGCAACCGCCGCACCCACGCCGAGGATCGCGGCGCACAGCGCGATCAGGCAGCCGGGATAGTGCCATGCTTCGCCCGTGCACACCCCTGTGAACCATGAGTAGGTATAGTTGACTGTATTTTCCGTGAGCAGGCACATGGTGCCGTTGATCAGGCAGGCAGTAAGCTTATCGGCAAAGGTACCGCCAAACAGCTGCACCGTAATAAACAGGTACAGCATGTTGAGCAAAACGCTCTGTACATTGAAAAAGGGCATCCCGCCCGCAATGGAAAGGCCAAGCTGACACAGCCCCAGCAGTTCTGCCCACAGCACCGGCCAGCGCACTTTTCCCCTGCCCAGATAGGCCCACTCCACCAGAATAAAGGCGTTCCACTGGACCAGACACACCAGATGGCCGAGCATTGCTTCCGCAATTACATTACTCATCCACATACTGCCCTTTCCATTCCAGATATGCGTTTTGGATGGCCGCGTAGCCCGCACGGCTCACGCTCAGTTCCACACCGTTTTTCAGCAGAGCGCGGTAGCTGCGGATGCTGCGCACGTACTGCATGTTCACCACATCGCTGCGGCTCACCTGCAAAAAGCCGTTTTCGTACAGCATCTGCGGCAGGTCGGCAATTTTGCCGTAATAGGTGCAGATGGGCTGGCGGGCAATATCGCCGTAGACATTGATCTGGCGCAGGTCGCTTTCCAGATAATAGATCTGGTCCAGAGGGATCTCGGTCTCAATGCGGTTGTGGTGCACCGTCAGGGTCTTGTGCTGGTCGGTCAGGGCGGCAAGCAGATCGTCCAGACACTTGGGCAGTGTGCGCACGATGTCCCGCTTGAGCAGGTAGCGGTACGCATTGACCGTATAACCCTCCAACGCAAATTCCAGATAGGCCGAAACATACACCAGCATCATGCCAGGGCACTTCTGCTTGAGCTGACGGCCCAGTACCATGCCGTTGACACCGGGCATATCCACATCCAGAAACGCAAGCTGATACAGTTCCAGCTCCGGCGTTGTCAGCGCTTCTTCGCCACAGGTGCAGAGGGTCGTCTGCACCTGTATGCTGTGGGCCGCAAAGTATGCGTCAACGTATTCCGCCATGCGGGTGCCAAAGGCCGCATCGTCATCACAGATCAGAATGTGCATCGTGCCGAAACCTCCTTTCTACCGCAAAGGCCCCTCTTATTTATGGAATAAGAAGAGCCTTCCATTCACGAGCTCGCCCTCTCAGTCAAACCCTTTCGGGTTTGACAGCTCCCCCAAAGTGGGAGCCTTTGGCAGTCTATGCGAAGTGTATCTTTCTGCCAAGGCCTCTCCCTTTGATAGACTTCCCCCGGCCGGGGGAAGATGTCGCGTGAGCGACAGAAAGGGGAACGAGGTGTCACCGAAGGTGACAGAGAGGGCGAGGTCGCTTATTTACGCAAAAAATTTATCGTAGATACCAAAGGCAAAGATGAACAGCACGATCACCGGCAGTACATAGGTCAGGTAGCCGCGCATCCAGTCGTGCATCTTGAGGCCCACGCCGGTGTTGACTTCCTTTTTATAGTTGTCCCAGCCCCAGCCGTATTTGGTAACGCAGAACAGCAGATATACCAGAGAACCCAGCGGCAGGAACAGGTTGCTGACGAGGAAATCTTCAAAGTCCAGCACAGCGCCGCCGAACACCGCAAAACCATCCCATGCCCACAGGTTGTAGCCCAGCACACAGGGCAGCGAAAGTGCCGTGATGAGTACAAAGTTGACCAGACTGGACTTTTTGCGGCTGCATCCGGTAAGCTCCATGCCGCAGCAGATGATGTTCTCAAACACGGCCAGCACCGTGGAAAGGGCCGCGAACGCCATAAAGAGGAAGAACAGCGTGCCCCACAACCGGCCCATTGCCATGTTGGCAAAGATGTTGGGCAGCGTGATGAAGATCAGGCTGGGGCCGCTGGTCTGGTCCACGCCATAGGTGAAGCAGGCCGGGAAGATGATGAGACCTGCGGTGATGGCCACAAAGGTATCCAGCACCACGATGCGGGCAGATTCACCCAGCAGCGAGTGTTCCTTGCCGATGTAGCTGCCAAAGATGGACATTGCGCCGATGCCAAGGCTCAGGGTGAAGAAGGCCTGATTCATGGCGGACACCAGCGTATTGACCACGCCCACCTCTTCCATGCGCTGGAAGTCGGGCACGAGGAAAAAGCGCAGGCCCTCCTTTGCGCCGGGCATGAACAGGCTGTTGACGGCCAGCACCACCATGATCACCAGCAGTGCGATCATCATGACCTTGGTCACTCGCTCAAGGCCGTTTTGCAGGCCCTTGGCGCACACCAGAATGCCCAGCGCCACAACAAAGACCATCCAGAAGGCCATGACACCGGGGTCTGCCAGCATCTCGGTAAACTTGCCGGCCACCTGATCGGCATTGAGTCCTGCCAGCTTTCCGGCTGCGGTCATGTAGAAATAATGCAGCATCCAGCCTGCCACGGTGGTGTAGAACATCATGAGCAGGTAGCAGCCAATGAGGGTGAGATAGCCGTGGATGTGCCACTTCCGGCCCGGCTTTTCCAGTGCCTGATAGGCCCGCACCGGGCTCTTGCGGGAAGCGCGTCCCACCGCAAACTCCATGGTCATAATGGGCAGGCCCAGAATGACCAGAAAGAGCAGGTAGAACAGCACAAATGCTCCGCCGCCGCCCTGACCGGCGATGTACGGGAACTTCCACACGTTGCCGATGCCGATGGCACAGCCTGCCGAAAGCAGAATGAAGCCCAAGCGGGACTTCAGGTTTTCTCTTTCCATGATTCCAAAACTCCTTGTTTCCAGTTCTGCTCTGTCCGCCGTCCAATGGGCCGGGCAAAGCGTTGCTTTTGTATTATAGCACAAATTCTGTCGATGAACAGGGCCGCTTCAAAAGGATGAACTTTTGTTGTCAAAAGTATTTGCTGTTTTTCAGGCGTGCACAATCCTGCCAGCAGCAGGATCATACGGCAATTTTCATTGAAGATTCGTCAGTTTTCGACATTTCCTAAGTGCAAATCAATTTTGCTCACCTGAAAGGTGAAGAGCTGACAGTTCTTCACCTTTCAGCCCGGCAGCAAAAAAGGGAGAAGCGTCTTTGGACACTTCTCCCTTTTACAGGTGTATTTACTTGCGCTTTTTCGGAGCATTGCCCTTGCCCACCGGGCCGCGGGGACGGCGCTCGGCAGCCTTGGACTGCACTGCGGCGCTGCGGGTCTGGGCGCGGCCCTTGGCGGCGGCAGCGCGCAGACCGTTGATCTCCGCCTTGGTCAGCTCGCGATAGGTGCCGGGCTTGAGCATCCCCAGCTTCACAACGCCTTCAGCGTTGCGCTTCAGGCGCACCACCTCAAAGCCCACGGTCTCGCACATACGGCGGATCTCACGGTTCTTGCCCTCTTTCAGGGTCATTTCCATCACGGTACGGCCCGGCTCATCGGTGACAACATTGATGGCGCAGGGCATGGTTTTGGTGCCATCGTCCAGCACTACGCCACTGCTCAGCTTCAGGATCTGGCTCTCGTCAGCGCGGGGCTGCACAGTGACACGGTACAGCTTGGAGATGCCGCCCGACGGATGCGTAACAGCCTGTGCAAAGGCGCCGTCGTTGGTCATGAGCAGCAGGCCCTCGCTGTCCTTATCCAGACGGCCCACCGGATACAGGCGGGCCGGGATATCGCTGACAAGCTCCATGACGGTCTTGCGGCCCAGTTCATCGCTGGCGGTGGTGACATAGCCGCGGGGCTTGTACAGGGCCAGATAATACATCTGCTGATCCTTGCGGATATAGATGCGCTCATCGTCCACGTGCAGCACATCGCGGTTGGGGTCCATCTTGTCGCCAACCTTGACGGGATGGCCGTTGACCTTGACACGGCCCTCGGCAATGATCTGCTCGGCTGCACGGCGGGAGCAAAGCCCCTGCTCAGCCATGATCTTCTGAATACGTTCTTCTGCCATAATAAAAACTCCTTGTGCGCCTCCCGGCGCTCAAAACGCGCACCTCTCCCCTGCTTTGGGGTGCGGGTGCGCTTGTATCAAAACTGCGGGGCGGAAGCCCGCAGTTACGGCTTGGGTCGACTCCTTCCACCGCTGACGCGGTCTCCCTCTCTCGGAGAGGGAGCTGGCATCGCGCAGCGATGACTGAAGGAGTTTACTGCTCAGCAGGAGCAGCGGGTTCTTCCTTCTTTTCGTCCTTCTTGATAAGGGCTGCAACCTTGTCCACCAGCTCCGGCAGCATGGTCAGCGCGCGGTCGATGGTGTTGGAAGTATCGGACAGCTGGATGGTGCGCACGCAGCCATCCTTGACCACCAGAAATGCCACGGGCTGGATGTTCACGCCCGCGCCGGAACCGCCGCCGAACAGGTCCTTGTTGGCAGCGTTCTTACCATCAAAATCGGTGCCGCCGGAAGCAAAACCGAAGGAAACCTTGGAGACCGGCAGGATGGTAGTGCCGTCCTCGGTGGTGATGGGCTTGCCGATGATGGTGTTGGAATCCACCATCTGGTGGATCTTCTCCATGGTAACGTTCATCAGGCCCTGAATGGGATGCTCAGCCATAAAACAGCTCTCCTTTATCGTTTGATGCGGGCAAATGCCCGTTGTCTGCGGATCCTGGTACACGTATAGTGTACCACATTATAAGAAGATGTCCAATACTTTTTTGCGCCAGAACTCATACAGCACGCGCACCGCTGCGGCCACGATGAACAGTGCCTGCGCCGAAATGCGGCAGGACACACGGTCCTCCACGGTGGGCGCGGCGCTGCCGAAGTCCGGCAGGATACGCAGCTCATCGAATTGCAGCCAGATAAACCGGTCCAGCACGCCCAGCATCGGGTACAGCCACGCTTGCAGCTTGCCGTAATTGCGGGCGGCTGCGGCAGGGTCCTCCCCGCGCACACCGAGACATACGCGAATTTTGGTGATGCGCAGTGCGCCGAACACCGCTTTTGTCAGGATGCCTGCACCTTTGAGCATGGTGCAGATGATCTCCAGCGTGATCTTTGCCTTTTTGCGCGGCTTGGCGGGCTTTTGCGCCTTGGCCGCATCCGCAGCGGCCTTTTTGCGGGCCTTTTCCTCTGCTTTTCTGCGCTTGCGCTCAGCGCGCCATGCTGCAAATTTTGCCTTCACTCTGCCAAAGCCTTTGGGCGGCTCCGGATTTTCCGGCGCGGGCGGCGGCTCCGGCTTCGGGTACTGGAACACCGGGAAAGTAACGCCCAGTGCGCCGGCTTTTACCGTGAACACGCCATGCTCCCAACAGAGGTCTGCACAAAAGGGACAAAGCAGCAACAGCAGTGCCAGCACCAGAACCACCAGCAGCAGGATGCCGATCACTTTGAGAATAAACAGCAGCACCGCGCCCAGCGCGGCGAGGAATGTTCCCATGCGTTACCCCTCACTTTCCTGCAATGATGCGTTGCTTTCGTCCGCTGCGGGTGCGTGTACCGGCGGCAGGTCCGCAATGCTGGAAAGGCCGAACACCCGCAAAAAGGCATCCGTGGTGCGGAAGCTCACCGGACGGCCCGGCAGGTCCAAGCGGCCTGCTTCCTCAATGAGGCCCTTTTCCAAAAGGCCCGACACACTGGACGAGGAATCCACGCCGCGCACCTGCTCGATGAACGCGCGGGAAACCGGCTGGTTATAGGCGATCACGGTCAGGGTCTCCATGGCGGCGGGGCCCAGCGGCACGGCGCGGCGGCTGTCCAGCACGCGGCGCACACAGTCGGCCCATTCGGTCTTGGTGGCAAGCTGCCAGCGGGTGTTCAGATGCAGCAGGCACAGGCCGCTGTCCTCTTTGGTGTAGCGCTCCCGCAGCGCTTCCAGCGCGGCTTCCACGCTGACCTGCGGCAGCTGCACCGCCTGTGCCAGCTTGTCCGCGCCAATGGGTTCTGCGCAGGCAAACAGCATGGCCTCCACGGCAGCACGGATCTGTTTCTGGTTCATTCTTTCTCCTTATCACGTTGGATGCGGCCCCGCTGCATGGTCAGCCCGCCTTCATCATCCAGAGTCACGCGGCCGCCGCGCACCAGCTCCAACAGAGCCAGAAAGGTGGCTACATTGGTGCTGCGGGTCTGTTGGCGGCTGAACAACTGGCTCATTCTGGCCGCTGTGCCGCCAATAAGCCGCCGCAGGATATACACCACCCGGCTCGTCACCGACACCATGGGCGCTGTGACCAGCGGCTCGAACTGCTGCTGCGTGGGCTCTCGGCGCAGCTTTGTGCGGCCGGAAAGTGCAGCCCAGTAGTCTGCCAGCACCTGCGGCGCATGGTGCAGCGCATACGTATTATCAAACTCCATCTGCATGGGCTGGCGCACGAACACCGGCGCTTCTTCGGCTTTCTGGCGCAGCAGCGCGGCCATGCGGCGGCACTGGTCGTATTCGATCAGCTGGCCGGTGAACTCCTGCTTCATGCGTTCGCCCTCTTCGCTGCGGGGCAAGAGCAGATAGCTTTTCATCTCCACCAGCCGCGCGGCCATCTCAATAAAGGCACTGGCGGCTTCCGGGTCCGGGTCGGCCTGTTCCACCGTGCGGGTGTACTGATCGATCAGCTCCAGAATGGGAATGTTGTGCAGGTCCATTTTATGTTTGGCCACAAGGGCCAGCAATAATTCCAGCGGGCCGTCAAAATCTTCCAGATGAAAGGTCATTTCCTCTGCCACGGTTCACATCACCGCCCCGATGCTGGCATAGTAAATGGAATACGCGATCTTATCAATGTAGCCGGTGCCCGCGCTCAGCAGGCTCCATACTGCGTTGTTCAGGTAGTACAGCGGCGTATCCAGCGCGCCGAACCACACCGCCGCCAGCAGCGCGATCATGATATAGCGCTCGTATTTCATCAGGCCAAAGTAGATGCGCCGGGGCAGCACCACCAGCAAAATGCGGCTGCCATCCAGCGGCGGCACCGGGATAAAGTTGAACACCGCGAGGCTCACGTTCATCAGCACAAGGTATTGCAGAAACATGGCAATGTAGATCGTGGCGTTGTTCACCGGTGCCCAGTAATACATGAGCTTCCACACCACCATGCCCACATAGGCCAGAAGGATGTTTGCCGCAGGGCCTGCCAGCGCGGTAAGGGCCATGCCCCACTTCGGGTTTTTGAAGTTGCGGGGATCGGTGGAGACCGGCTTTGCCCAGCCCACGCCCGCAAACACCATGCACAGGGTGCCCAGCAGGTCGAAATGGGCAAGTGGATTCAGCGAAAGACGGCCCTGCCGCTTTGCGGTATCATCGCCCAACAGCCATGCCGCCAGCGCGTGGCCGCACTCGTGGAACGGAATGGCCACCAGCGCCACCAGTGCGCGGATGAGGTAATAGATGCCCTGAGATGTCATAAGTGCTCCTGCCTTTTTTCGTTTTTTGTCCGGCCAAGGCAGGACTGATACTATATATAATACTATTTTTTGAGGTTTTAGACAAGGGGGTATTACTCCTTCCACCACTAACGCGGTCCCCCTGTTCCCCCTTTTGTCACTTACGTGACATCTTCCCCCGGCCGGGGGAAGTCTTTCTCGCGGAGGGAGGCCTTGGCAGTGCGGCAAAGTTTATGATCTTGCCAATGGCTCTCCCTTTGGGAGAGCTGTCGAACAAAGTGAGACTGAGAGGGCGAGCATGCTTACCTGTTTTCCAAAAACCGCAATATTTTTTGAAAAAGGGCTTGCATTTTGCGGGGCAATCTGTTACAATAGTCAAGCTGATTATTTTGGTTCCCTACTTCACTACAGGAGGTGCAAGTACCATGGCTAAATGTGAATGCTGCGGCAAGGGTGTGACCTTTGGTATCAAGGTCTCTCACTCTCATCGTCGTTCCAACCGTACCTGGAAGCCGAATGTCCGTCGTGTCAAGGCGGTCGTTGAGGGTTCTCCCAAGTACGTCTACGCATGCTCCCGTTGCCTGCGCGCTGGCAAAGTTACCCGCGCTGTCTAATTTGGTGTATGTGGCCGGTCACTTTGTCGAGTGGCCGGCTTTTTTTGTTGCTATAAGGAGAAAATGCAATGGCTCTGCCCAATGACCCCATCATGCTTTTGAGCGTGGTGAACCTGAAATTGCGTGATTTTTACAAAAACCTCGATGCTCTGTGCGAAGACATGGATGCCGACAAGGCTGACCTGTGCGCAAAGCTGAACGCTGTGGGCTACGAGTACGATGCCCAGCGCAACCAGTTTGTGTGATATTTTACAAAGAAAGCTTTCTTTGAATCGCTAACGGCTGGCACCGGTGCACAACGACTGTGCCCGGGCCGGTGAATATAGAAGAATAAGAGGAGTGCTTGATTTATGATCCATGGTACCTATTACAAAGAGTGGAGCAGTGTGCTGAACCGCGAGATGGAGTTCAAGGTGTATGGCAGCGCCGGTGTGCCGGTGCTGGGCCTGCCTGCCCGCGGCGGCCGCTTTTACGATTGGGAGAACAACGGTATGCCGGACGCCATTGCCCAGCTGCTGAACGAAGGCAAGGTGCAGCTGTTCTGCGCCGACAGCATCGACGGTGAGGCCGTGCTGAACGGCGATGTGCCCGCACGCCGCCGCGCCGAGATGGAGGAAAAGTATTTCGTCTACCTCACTGCCGAGCTGGCTCCCCGCGCACTGGCCCTGAACGGTGCCGCAAAGGACGCACAGCTGTGGTGTGTGGGCATCGACGTGGGCGCTGTGCACGCCGTGAACTGCCGCCTGCGCCGTCCGAAACAGTTTGCGGGCGCCATCGGGCTTTCCGGTATCTACGATCTGGCCCGCTTCTGGGGCAGCGAGAGCGACGATCTGGTGCTGCGCTGCTCTCCCCTGCTGTACCTCGACCAGAACGGCATTGCCAACAAACTGACTCTGGCCAAGGCCAGCGAAAACAGCCTGATGCTCTGCGCCGGTCAAGGTGCCTACGAAGGCGATGCGCTGGACGACACCCAAGCGCTGGCCGATCTGCTGAAAGATCAGGGCCTGCCCGCACACCTCGAGATCTGGGGCGGCGATGTCTCCCATGAATGGTACTGGTGGGGCAAGATGCTGAGTCTGTTCGTACCGCGCATTCTGGAAAAATAAACCTTACAAAAGAGCCCTCTCAGTGATTGCTTTGCAAAGACCGGGAGGGTTCTTTTGTGTTTTCATCATACCCCACCGTCCTATTTGTGAAAATTTCAATTCCCCACTTGATTTGTCGGGTTTTATGTGCTATACTCATGCCGTAAGATCAATACCCCCTGCGGGTAAAAGGAGATTTTTTATGGACAATGAAAAAAAGACCTGTTGCTGCTGCGGTGAATCCGCTGCCGCAAGCTCTGCCCCGGAAGCCGCCTCTTCCGCCTGCTGCGAGCAGACCGCCGGCGCTTCTGCCGAACGCGAGGAGCCCGCAGCCTGCTGCCGCCACAAAGACCGCACTCCCGCTGAGCACAAAGCACTGGTGAACCGCCTGAGCCGCATTGAAGGCCAGGTGCGCGGCATCCGCGGGATGCTGGAAAAAGACGCCTACTGTGTGGACATCCTTGTGCAGGTGGCGGCAGCAAACTCCGCGCTGAACAGCTTTTCCAAAGAGCTTCTGGCCCAGCACATCTCTACCTGCGTTGCGGACGACCTGCGCGCGGGCAGCGAGGATAAGCTGGACGAGCTGATCAAGCTGCTGCCCAAACTCATGAAGTGACCCTTTCCCGTGCATACTCAGTAGAGGAGTGAGATTTTTGGAACAATTCAATGTTACCGGCATGAGCTGCGCGGCCTGCTCTGCCCGGGTGGAAAAGGCCGTGAGCAAGGTGCCCGGCGTCACCAGCTGCTCGGTGAGCCTGCTGACCAACTCCATGGGCGTAGAGGGCACCGCAAGCAGCGCCGATATCATCAAGGCCGTGCAGGATGCCGGTTACGGTGCCAGCCCGAAAAGCGCGGGCGCGGCGGCTGCCAGCAGCACCAGCGCCGATCTTGACGCGCTGGCCGACCACGAGACCCCCAAGCTCAAGCGGCGGCTCATTGCATCACTAGGCTTTCTGCTGGTTCTGATGTACTTTTCCATGGGCCACATGATGTGGGGCTGGCCTTTGCCCCACTGGTTCGACGGCAACCACATTGCCATGGGCCTTGTACAGCTGCTGCTGGCAGGTATTGTAATGGTGATCAACCAGAAGTTTTTCATCAGCGGTTTCAAGGGCCTTGTCCACCGTTCCCCCAACATGGATACGCTGGTGGCACTGGGCTCCATGGCAAGCTTTGTGTGGAGCGTCTACGCCCTGTTCGCCATGACCGACGCCCAGCTGCATGGCAATGACGAAATGGTCATGCACTATATGATGGAGTTCTACTTCGAGTCGGCTGCCATGATTTTGACCCTCATCACGGTGGGCAAAATGCTGGAAGCCCGCTCCAAGGGCAGGACCACCGATGCGCTCAAGAGCCTGATGAAGCTGGCCCCCAAGACCGCCAACCTGCTGCGGGACGGCGTCGAGGTGACGGTGCCCATCGAGCAGGTGCAGAAGGGCGATATCTTTGTGGTGCGCCCGGGCGAGAATGTGCCTGTAGACGGCATCGTGCTGGAAGGCAGCAGTGCCGTGAACGAAAGCGCCCTGACCGGCGAGAGCATCCCGGTGGACAAGGCCGAGGGCGACAAGGTGAGCGCCGCCACCACCAACCAGTCCGGCTTCCTGCGCTGTCAGGCGACCCGCGTGGGCGAGGATACCACGCTGGCCCAAATCATCAAGATGGTCAGCGATGCTGCCGCCACCAAGGCCCCCATTGCAAAAATTGCCGATACCGTGTCCGGTTTCTTTGTGCCGGCCGTCATTTCCATCGCCGTGGTCACAACCATCGTGTGGCTGCTGCTGGGCCGTGAGCTGGGCTACGCGCTGGCCCGCGGCATCTCCGTTCTGGTGATCAGCTGCCCCTGTGCACTGGGCCTTGCAACGCCCGTGGCCATCATGGTGGGCAACGGCATGGGCGCGAAAAACGGCATCTTGTTCAAGACTGCTGCTTCGCTGGAAGCCGCAGGCCGCACGCAGATCGTGGCACTGGACAAGACCGGCACCATTACCAGCGGCGAGCCGAAAGTGACCGATATCCTGCCTGCTGCGGGCGTTTCCGAGAACGAACTGCTGACCCTTGCCGCTGCACTGGAGTGTAAAAGCGAACATCCTCTCGCCAAGGCCGTGCTGGCCTACACCGAAGAGCGGAACCTGAACGCACCCGATGTATCCGATTTTGCCGCGCTGCCGGGCAACGGTCTGGCAGCAAAGCTGGACGGCATGGAGGTCTTTGGCGGCAACGCGTCCTTTATCGGGACCAAAGTTGCCGTGCCTGCCGAATTGCAGGAAAAAGCCGCCGCCCTCTCTGCACAGGGCAAGACGCCGCTGTTCTTTGGCGGGGCAGGCCGTCTGCTGGGCATTATTGCGGTGGCAGACACCATTAAAGCGGACAGCCCGCAGGCCATCAAAGAGCTGCGGAACATGGGCATCCGCGTGGTGATGCTGACCGGTGACAACCAGCGCACTGCCGACGCCATTGGCAAACAGGCAGGCGTAGATGAAGTGATCGCGGGCGTGCTGCCGGACGGCAAGGAAGCCGTGATCCGCCAGCTGCAAACCTACGGCAAGGTGGCTATGGTGGGTGACGGCATCAACGATGCCCCCGCCCTGACCCGTGCCGACACCGGCATCGCTATTGGTGCGGGCACCGACGTTGCCATCGACGCAGCCGATGTGGTGCTGATGAACTCCAAGCTCTCGGACGTGCCCGCCGCCATCCGCCTGAGCCGCGCCACCCTGCGCAACATCCACGAGAACCTGTTCTGGGCGTTCATCTACAACGTCATCGGCATCCCGCTGGCCGCAGGCGTGTTCATCCCCTTCGGCCTGACGCTGAACCCGATGTTCGGTGCCGCTGCCATGAGCCTTTCCAGCTTCTGCGTGGTAAGCAACGCCCTGCGCCTGAATCTGTTCGGCGTGCACAGCACAAAGCACGACCGCGCACCCAAAAATGCTGCTTCCCTGCCCGCTGCCCTTACGCAGCCCGCAGCGGATGAGAATAAAGAGAGTTCTGTCAAGGAGGATACTGCTATGAAAAAGACCCTGAAGGTGGAAGGCATGATGTGCGGCCACTGTGAGGCCCGCGTAAAGAAGGCTCTGGAAGCCCTGCCCGAAGTGACCGAGGCTGTGGTGAGCCACGAGGCCGGTACCGCCATCGTCACCCTGAACGCCGATGTTGCCGACGACGTGCTGAAAAAGGCCGTCGAGGATCAGGACTACAGCGTGACCGGCATCCAGTAATTATCCGGGCAATTACAGCAAAACAACGGCCTGCTCCCAAACGGGAACAGGCCGCTGTTTTTATTCTGGTGCGGGTAGTGGGGGTCGAACCCACACGCCTTGCGGCACAGGAACCTAAATCCTGCGCGTCTGCCAATTCCACCATACCCGCATACTGCGCGGCTTCCGGGAAGGCACCGGAAACGCAAAGTGCTATAATATAGTAGCAGTTCTGCGGATAAAAGTCAATCACCGCACTGATATTTCGGCCATTTTCGGTGCATACTAGCGCCAGACGATATTCTACCGGAAAGGGGTCTAGCGATGCGCAGAACGAAGTTGCGCCGCCTGTGCGGCATGGCTGCGGCGTATCTTCTGGTGACGGTTCTCTGCGCTCTGGCGTGGCTGTGGCACAGCCTGCCCTCGGAGATCCTGCTGGAGCCCGGGCAAAGCCTTGCCCTGCCCCGCTATGCCTATATCGAACCACTGCGCCTGCGCGGTTCCCGCAACGCCGCCAGCACGCAGGCTGCGGGCAGCTATCAGGCCACCCTGTCACTGGGCGGCTGGCTGCCAATCAAAACCGTGCGTGCACTGGTGGAAGAGCGGCCTTCCGTTACGGTGTGCGGGACGCCCTTTGGCGTAAAAATGTTCTCGGAAGGCGCGCTCATCGTGGGCTTTTCCGACCTGAATACGGCAGGCGGCAGCGTAAATCCCGCCAAAAAAGCAGGGCTGCGCTTGGGCGACCGGGTGATCCGCATGGGCAACACCCAGACTGAGACCAACGACGAGGTACACGCTGCGCTGGAAGCCGCTGCCGGTTCCGCCTTGCAGGTGGTGTACGTGCGCAGCGGCAAACAGTTCCAGACTCGGCTGACCCCGGTGTGGGACAGCACTGCCGAGCAGTGGCGCGCCGGAATGTGGGTACGAGACTCCTCTGCGGGCGTGGGCACCATGACCTTTGTGGACAACGATGCCGGGGTGTTTGCCGGTCTGGGACATCCCATCAGCGACAGCGACACCGGCGAAAGCGTGGCCCTGCGCAGCGGCGAGATCGTCCCCTGCCAGATCGTGGGCTGCACCAGCGGCACCGTAGGCAGTCCCGGCGAGCTGAAAGGCCGTTTTTTGAGCACTCACGCACTGGGCACCATCTGCATCAACGGCTCCACCGGCGTTTATGGCCGCACACGCGCTGCGTTTTCTGGCACGGAAATGGAAATTGCCTTTGCGCAGGAGGTGGTGCCGGGCGATGCGGAGATCTGGGCCACCGTGGACGGCGAAACACCCCAAGCCTACCGCATCCGCATTGAAAAGGTGAACGACGCCGACCCGCACCGCAACATGATCCTGCGCGTGACCGACCGGCAACTGCTGGCCAAAACAGGCGGCATCGTGCAGGGCATGAGCGGCAGCCCCATTGTACAAAATGGCCGTCTGGTGGGTGCTGTGACCCATGTACTGGTAAACGACCCCACCCGCGGCTACGGCATTTTTGCGCAGACCATGCTGAAGCAGGCACAGACCATTGAAGAAAGCAGCGATACAACGCGTAATCCGGCCAATGTGCAGAAATAAATTGCGGCGTTCGATTTTCTTTGCCAAAATTTGCCAATAAAACCCGTTGAAAGTTCTGGAAAAATATGGTAAAATCCATGGTGTTAAGGGAACTGCACACATTGGAGGAAACAACCATGGACAAAATTAGATTTTTGATGTCGGATACCGGTGCCCAGATCACTGCCGCCTGCCGCGAAGCACTGGAGCAGAAGGGCGTGGATGTGACCGTCGTGGAAAAAGACGGCAACAAGGTGCTGCAAAAAATGCTGGCTGTCCGCCCGCAGGTGGTCTTGCTGGATGCATTCATGCCCGGGCTGGACGCCCTTGCCGTCAAGCAGCGCTACAACGCCGCCGGTGAGCGGCACACCTCCTTCTTCGTGACCGGTGCATTCCAGAGCGAAGAAATGGTTCAGGAACTTCTGGATGAAGGGTTCGCCTACTATTTTGTCAAGCCGTTCGACGAAAGCGTTCTGGCCGCGCGGGTGCTCAAAGTGGCCCTTGGGCAGGAAAAGCGCATCCTGCACACCAGCGTGGACAGCGACGAGCTGACCGTTACCGAGATCCTGCACCAGATCGGTGTCCCCGCCCATATCAAGGGCTACCAGTTCCTGCGGGATGCCATCCTGCTCACCATGAACGAACCGGACTACATCAACGCTGTGACCAAGCGCCTGTACCCGGAGATCGCCAAGAAAAACGGCACCACCGCCAGCCGCGTGGAGCGTGCCATCCGCCACGCCATCGAGGTGGCGTGGGACCGGGGCGATGTGGACACCCTGAACAGCTATTTCGGGTATACCATCCATAACCTGCGGGGCAAACCCACCAACAGTGAGTTCATCGCAATGATAGCCGATAAGATGCGGCTGGATAAACGGCAGAGGGTGGGGTAACAGTCGTCCCCTTATATTTTCCGCTGCAACAGCGTTTTATCCGTTCCACAAACCACTCCGAGTCCAAAAGCCGATGCAGCCGCACCGGCTTTTTCTCATAGAATCCGCCTGCGTTCATATTCTGATAAGAGCAAGATGCATCTGCAAAAGGAGGGTTTGCTCTTGAAACTTTCAGAATATCACGCATGGCACAGGCGGGCAAGAGTGGTCACGGTAATGCTGTTTGCGCTGATCGCAGGGTTTGTCTCCACCGTACCTCCGGCTGTCATTGGGTGTCAGACGCAGGACATAACTCCGGTGCCGGACACCTCGGCGCTCTCTCCTGCCGCTTCGGCTGCGCCGCAGGAGGAACCCGCTGCCCAGCCGCTGCCTGAAAAATGGGTCTGCCTGACCTTCGACGACGGCCCCAGCAAGACCACGCCGGACGTGCTCAGCGCCCTGAACGCTGCCAAAGTACACGCCACCTTTTTTGTGGTGGCCACCGACTACAACGAGAAGTATCTGCCCCTGCTCACCGAAGCGGTCAGTGCCGGGCACCAGATCGCGCTGCACTCTGCTTCCCACGAGTACAGCGATATCTACCGCAGCAGCGACGCTTATTGGGAGGACATTGCCCTTTTAAAGGAGCGCATCGCACCCTATGTGGACGCAGAGAGCATCCGGTATCTGCGTTTTCCGGGCGGCAGCACCAACACGGTAAGCCGGCGTTACGGCGGCAAAGGGCTGATGAAGCAGCTGAAAGCGGAAGTGGAGCAAAAAGGCTGGCAGTGGGTGGACTGGAACGTGTGCGCCGAGGACGCCGTGGGCGGGCACCCCAGTGCGGACACCATCTACCGCAATGTGGTGCACGAGACCGGGCAGCAGACGAACTGCATCGTACTGATGCACGATTCCGCTTCCACACGCACCACGGCGGAGGCCCTGCCGGACATCATCCGGTGGTACGCTGATCAGGGTTTTGCGTTTTTGACGGTGGCCGAAGCGCTGCCGATTGGGTAAACGATTTTAATGGCCTCCGTTTCACTCTGGCCATATTCAGCGGAAAAATTATTTTTTATTTGTGTTTGTCGCGGCTTGCGGGCCGCTCCAAACACTCTTTCACGAATAGGGACTAACCGGGATAGCTGCATTTTTCCTCTGCGGCTCCTTCGTGAAAAAGCAAAAGGGAAGCGTCCGCAGACGCTTCCCTTTTGCAAGTTAAAACAGTTTTCCGCTAAGAATGGCAGAGCGCACGCGGAGCCATTTTCAAATCATTCGTCTGCGTTCTGGCAGAACAGCGCAAAGGTGCGGTAGGCCATGTACAGGTCCGTTTTATGAATGACCTCGAAGGGCGAATGCATGGACAGCACCGGCACACCGATGTCCAGCACCGGGATGCCGCGGTTTGCCACATACTTGGCGATGGTTCCGCCGCCGCCAAGGTCCAAGCGGCCCAGTTCACCGATCTGCCATGCCACGCCGTTGGCGTCCAGCAGGCGGGTGATATCCCCTACCAGCTCGGCAGAAGCATCGCTGGCAGAGCTCTTGCCACGGCTTCCGGTGTACTTGAAGAAAGCCACGCCGCGGCCTGCATAGGTGCCGTTCTGGGGCTCGAATGCGCTTGCCCAAGAGGGGTCATAGGCAGCGGTAACATCGGCGGACAGGCACACGCTGTTCCGGAAGGCGATGATGTCGTCCTGACCGGCGGCGCGGCACAGCAGCTGCATAAAGTGGAACACATACATGCTCTGCATACCGGTCACACCATCGGAGCCGATCTCTTCCTTATCGGTCAGTACGCAGACGGTGGTGTGCAGGGGGTCTTTGGTCTCGATCTCGGCCATCAGTGCCGGGTAGGCGTCCACGCGGTCGTCGTGGCCGTAACCGCCCACCATGGAGCGGTCGAAGCCCACATCCCGGGCCTTGTGGGCGGGCACCACTTCGATCTCGGCGCGGGTGAAGTCCCGCTCGGTGATGCCGTATTTCTCGTGCAGCAGCATCAGGGTGTTCAGCTTGACGGCTTCCTTGACGTCTGCATCCTCCACAGCGTCCGAGCCGATGAGCACATTCAGTTCCTCGGCCTTGATGCCCTCGCTGAGCTTGCGGTCGTTCTGCTCGGCACCCAGATGGGGCAGCAGGTCGGTGATGCAGAACACGGGATCGTTCTCATCCTCGCCCACAGCGAAAGACACCGTAGAGCCGTCGGCACAGGTGAACACGCCGTGGATGGCCAGCGGAATGGTGCCCCACTGATACTTGCGGATGCCGCCGTAATAATGGGTCTTGAAGTAGCTGAGGTGGTTCGATTCATACAGCGGGTTCGGGCGCAGGTCCAGCCGGGGGCTGTCGATATGGGCGATCACCAGACGGAAGCCATCCTCAAAGGGCTTCTGGCCGATGGTTGCGGCCACCACAGCCTTGTGCTCCTGCACAAAATAGATTTTCTGGCCGGGGGCGTAGGCCTTTTTGGGTTCAAACTTTTCGTAACCGGCCTCCACCAGCAGCTTTTCGCTGGCGGCGGCGGCTTCGCGCTCGGTCTTGGCGGCGTTCAGAAACGCTTTGTAGCCCTCGGCAAATGCTGCAGCGTTTGCCTTGACGTCGGCGCTCTTGTCGGCGGCATACTCCGGCTTGTAAAGCAGCTGTTCCGCCGCCTGCTTTGCGGTAAGTTTCTCGCTCATTTTTATGATCTCCTCTCAGGTTCCCGCGTAGATGCGCTGGTAAACAGCATAGCAGGAAGTGATCTTTTTTACGTAATGGTTCATCTGGTTATAAGGGAAGCCTTGCAGTGTTTCGCCGTCTGCGGAGTGCTCTTCCATTTGCAAAAGAGCGTCTACGGTACCCCATCCGCTGTGGTAGGCTGCTGCGGCGGTGGAGACATCGCCCTTGTAACGCTCCATGCACAGGTGCAGGTAGTAGCACCCGAACCGGATGCTCACCTCCGGCTTATAAAGGTCGGCAAAGGTCAGTTCTTCGTCCGGCGCAATCTTGCTGCGCAGCCAGATGAAGGTCTCCTCGGTCATCTGCATCAGGCCGCGGGCATCCACGCTGGAGGTAGCCTGCGGGTCAAAGCCGCTCTCGGTGCGGATAAAGGCATCCACCAGCAGCGGGTCAAGGCTGTAAGTCTCCGCCCACTGGTCCACCAGCGCTTCGTACTTGCGCGGGTATAAAAGCCGTTCTGCCCTGCCCCACAAGCTGGGCACCAGCACAAAGAGCAGGATCAGCGCCATGCCCAGCAGGAACAGCCTGCGGCTGCACATTTTTTTGCGGCGGCGTGCCTTCTGGGCGCGGGCGGCGCGGCGGATGCGGGCCGCGTCCGGGTCGTACTGCGGCGCAGCATTTTTCTCGTTGTAGCGTTCGTTCAAAACCTCTCAGCTGCACCTCCTTCTGTCAGCAGCTTCTCGCACAGTTCGGCAGCCGCAGCCCGCAGATGTGCAAGGTCTGCGTCGTTATGCAAAATATAGTCCGCCTGCGCAGTGAGCGTATTTTCCGGCGTCTGCGCGTTCAGGCGGCGGGCAGCCATTTCAGCCGAAATGCCGTCCCGGGCCACAATGCGGGCCACACTGGTCTCAAACGGTGCCGTGACCACGCACAGGCGGTCGCACTCGGCCTGCGCGGCGGTGCCCACGATCACTGCGCCATCCAGCACGAACAGCGGCGCACCGGCGTCCAGAGCCGCCTGCTTTGCGGCACGGATGCGGCAGACGATCTCCGGGTGGGTCAGGCTGTCCAGCGCCGCCTTGCCCTCCGGCGTGGCAAATGCGCGGTCGGCCAGCAGGCGGCGGTTCAGGGTACCGTCTGCGTTCAGGATGTCCGCGCCAAACCGCTGGGCCAGCTTTGGCAGCAGCGGCGAGCCGGGCAGTAAAATTTCGCGGCTGATCCAGTCCGCATCTGCCAGCGGCACACCGTGGGCCGCAAATACCGCCGTTACTGTGGATTTGCCGCAGCCGCTGCGTCCCGTGATGCCCAGCGCGATCATAGCTGGATCACCCGGAAAGCTGCGGCGCGGATGAGGCGGTTATATACCGCCATGGACAGGCCATCCTTTTTGGGGCAGCGGGCGTAGACCACGGCGTCGCCCTGCTCGTCCAGCGCACGAAGCGAGCGGAAAATGTGCTTTGCCTGATCGGCCCCATCGCCCTCGCGGCCATACTCCACGCAGGGCACACCCAGCTTTTCCGCCTCGCCGGTGAAGCACAGGCAGCTGGGGTTCTGGTCGGCATGGGCGTCCACATAGGCCTTGAACTGCTCAAAGGTGCCGTCCAGCAATGTCACGTCCGCCTTGGGGGCGTAGTGCTTGTACTTCATGCCGGGGCTGCGCACCACAGCGCCCTCCGGCAGCTTTTCGAGGATGGCTTTGGATGCCTCCACCTCTTCGCCAAGGGCGCGCTCCAGATCCTCCAGTGTGATGTGGCCCGGGCGGAACAGGGTGGGCTTTTCGCCCACCACCGACACCACAGTGCTCTCCACACCCACGTCACACTCGCCGCCGTCCAAGATCAGCGGCAGCCGGCCATCCATGTCGGTGAACACATCCTGCGCGTTGGTGGGGCTGGGCTTGCCGGAAAGATTGGCGCTGGGGGCGGCAAAGGCGCAGCCGCTCTTTTCAATGACAGCGCGGGCCACCGGGTGGCTGGGCATCCGGATGCCCACCGTGTCCAGACCGGCACAGCACTCCGCTGCAACCTCCGGGCCGCGGGGCATGATGATGGTGAGCGGGCCCGGGCAGAATGCCGCCATCAGAAGCTGGGCACGCTCCGGCACCTCACTGACAAGGCCGGGCAGCATTTCCGGGCCGGTGACGTGGACGATCAGGGGGTTATCCTGCGGGCGGCCCTTGGCCACAAAGATCTTCTTCACAGCCTCACCGTTGCGGGCATCGGCAGCAATGCCGTACACCGTCTCGGTGGGCAGAGCCACCAGCTCACCTTTTTGCAGCAGAGCAGCAGCTTTTTCAATGCTGTTTTCGTCCGATGCGGGCAAAACTTCGGTTTTCATTTTCATGCGAATCATCGTTCTTTCTATCTGTAAAGTATTTTTGCTTTTCAGTAAATATCAACAGGTTATCGTTTTATTTTAAAAAGTTGCATTTCAGCCCTGTTCATTGAGTTTTTGCAGCTTTTCGGTCTGCTCCCGGGTCGCCAGTGCATCGATCACCTCGTCCAGATCGCCGTCCATGATCTTGGAAAGATTATGCACGGTCAGGCCGATGCGGTGGTCGGTGCAGCGGTCCTGCGGAAAGTTGTAGGTGCGGATCTTTTCGCTGCGGTCGCCGGTGCCCACCTGCCCCTGACGGCTGGCGTTGATGGCATCCTGCTGCTGTTTCTGCTTTTGAGCCAGCAGGCGGCTGCGCAGGATCTCCAACGCTTTATCCTTGTTTTGGAACTGGCTGCGCTCGTTCTGGCATTCTACCACCATGCCGGTGGGGAGATGTGTCACACGGATGGCGCTGGACGTTTTGTTGATGTGCTGGCCGCCGGCACCGGAGGAACGGAAGGTGTCGATGCGCAGGTCCTTCATGTCCAGCGCAAAATCCACTTCCTCAGCCTGCGGCATCACGGCCACCGTGGCCGTAGAGGTGTGGATGCGGCCCTGCGTCTCGGTCTCCGGCACACGCTGCACCCGGTGCACACCGCTCTCGTACTTGAGGCGGTTGTAGGCGCCGACGCCGTCTACCGAGAAGATCGCTTCCTTCACGCCGCCAAGCTCGGTCTCGTTGAGGTTGAGCATTTCCAGCTTCCACCCCCTGCTCTGCACGTACATGGTGTACATGCGCAGCAGGCTGTGAGCAAACAGGGCTGCTTCCTCGCCGCCGGCACCGCCGCGGATCTCCACAATGACATTTTTGCCATCGTTCACATCCTTTGGCAGCAGCAAGATTTTGAGATTATTTTCCAGCTCTGCCACATATTGACTTTTTTCGCTGATTTCCTGCTGTATCATCTGTTTAAAGTCCACATCAAGAGCTCCCGGCTCTTCCAGCAGGGCTTTTGCCTGAGCCAAGTGGTCCTGTGCGGTCTGCCATGCACGGTAGGCCTGCACAACGGGCTCTGCATCGTGATACTCCTGCATCAGCCTGCGGAACAGCGCAGGGTCTGCGGCGGTATCCGGCTGGTTCAGACGGATGGAAAGCTCCTCAAAGCGGTGACAGACAGCATCCATTTGGGTAAACATGTTCGGCATAATTCCGGCAGTTCTCCTTACAACTCAAACTTCCGTGTTTTACACGGCAAGCTCCTGAATGTTTGCTGCACCGGGCACTAAACCTGACCGGGCTTTACCACCTTTTTGATGTTCTTTTCAATTTTAGCACGCGGCAGCATCACCTCACGCCCGCAGCCTGTACACCGGATCTTGAAATCCATGCCAACACGCAGCACTTCAAAGCTCTGCGCGCCGCAGGGGTGCTTTTTGCGGGTGAGGATGGTATCACCTACAGCAATGTCCATAACCCTTGGTTCTCCCTTCTGCCTGCCCAAAGCAGCAGGCGATGTGTGCGCAAAGCCCGGCGTACCGGCGTGCTGCGCACACAGATATAGTATAATGCAAAGCCGCACAAAATGCAAATATCCGCCACGGCGGATGCATAAGTTTTAACAGATTCCGAAAACACAACAGAAAGAGGAATGAAAGATGATGCAAGCATACCGTACCGAAGGCAACTACCGCTCTGCCGCACGCCTGTCCCCTGCCGAGCTGCGCACGGCCATGGCGAACCGCGAAATTTTGCAGGACACCGCACTGGCTTTTGACACCCAGCGCCAGCTGCGGTTCGAGATCGGCGGCATAAGGGCTGTGATGCCCTTTGCCCAGTGTGCCGATGGAGCCGAGAACGGCACCGTGCGGGACATTGCCGTACTGACGCGGGTGGGCCGTCCCACCTGCTTTGTCATTGAGGCACTGGATACCGATGCAGCCGGGCAGCCCTTCTACCGGCTCTCCCGCGCTGAGGCGCAGCGGATGTGCAAGGCCGACTATCTGGACGCCTTGCAGCCCGGTGATATCCTGCCCTGCACCGTGACTCATATTGAGCCGTTTGGTGCCTTTTGTGACGTAGGCTGCGGCATCAGCGCCCTGCTGCCCATCGACTGCATGTCGGTAAGCCGTATCTCCTCGCCTGCCGACCGGGTGAGCGTGGGCCAGCAGATCCTGTGCGCCGTCAAGAACCGGGACGTGCAGGGCCGTTTTGTGCTGACCATCCGGGAGCTTTTGGGCACTTGGGAAGAGAATGCGGCCGGTTTTACCGTGGGTGAGACCGTGGTGGGCATCGTGCGCAGCGTGGAGGAATACGGTACCTTTATTGAGATCGCGCCCAACCTTGCGGGGCTTGCCGAGAGCTGCGCCGACCTTGTGCCCGGGCAGGCCGTGAGCGTTTACATCAAAAACATCCTGCCGGAAAAAATGAAGATCAAACTGGTGATCGTGAACCATTCCCTGAGCCAACGGCACCGGTTCGAGCTGAAATATTTCATCACCGAAGGCCACTTGGACCGGTGGGTATACTCCACGCCGGAAAGCCCCAAGCGGATCGAGACGGATTTTGCCGCAGCGGCTTGCAATCCGGTGTGAAACCCTTTATACTATAAAGGAAAAGGAATGCAAGGGGGATGTTTGGAACGATGGCCGCCAATGATGCTTTTACTGCCGGTGTACGTCCCGGCGGGCTGACCAGCAGCACCGAGATCCGGCTGCTGCTGTGTTATCTGGTCAAAAACGCCGGACCCATTACCCGGCAGGAGATCGAAAACGCACTGATGGAAGAAGCGCTGGTGAACTATTTTGAGATCGGCTCGTGCTTGGATGATATCACAAAGCAGCAGCTCGTCACCCTGACGAACGGCAGCTATGCCATCACCGAGAAGGGCAGCAAGGTGGCGCAGGAACTTGCCTATGACCTGCCCCGCAGTGTGCGGGAGCGCGCCGTTGCCGCTGTGCTGCGCTGCCAGACATGGGCCCGCAAAAAGGCCAAGTACAGCGCCAGTATCACCGAAAAAGCGGACGGACACTGCTCTATCCGCTGTACGGTAAAGGGGCTGGACACCGAGCTGTTCTGCTTGGACATTGGCACGCCGGACCGGCTGACGGCAGAACTGGTAAAAAAGCAGTTCATCCTCAAAGGCAATGAGATCTACCAGATGCTCATCAACAAGCTAACCGAAGAAGAAAAGTAATCTGCCGCCGTGCAAACGGCAGACAAAAAAGCACCTGCTCCCGGTTTTATGCCGTGGGCAGGTGCTTTTTATTTTACGATCATACGCTTACTTTGCGTTTGCAGGAGCTACCTCAAAATCGATCTTGCCCAAGTTTACATCTGCGCGCACGATGGTGATCATCATGGTATCGCCGAGGCTCCAGTTCTTGCCGGAGACGGGGTCAGACAGGCGGATGCCTTCGGTGAGCATGGTGCCGGACGGTGTCAGGCTGGATGCGGGCACAAAGCCCTCCACCCCGTTTTCCAACTCAATGAACAGGCCGCGCTGGGTCACGCCGGAAATGCGGCCCTCGTAGCACTCGCCCAGATGGCGGCGGGCATACTCGGCCTTATAGCAATCCTCGGCCTTGCGCTCGATCTGCATGGCAATGATCTCGCGCTCGCTGGACTGCTTGCTGGCCTTCTCGGCAAAATCGCTGTAGCGCAGCACCATGGTGTCCTTATCGATGCCCTTGAGCTGGGCGGTCATGATACGGTGGATGGCAAGGTCCGGATAGCGGCGGATGGGGCTGGTGAAGTGGGCGTAATCCTTCAGCACCAGACCATAGTGGCCCTTGGGCTTTTCCTCGTACACGGCCTTGGACATGCAGCGCAGCATACCGGTGTTGATGATCTGCTCATACGGGCCGCCGCGCACGCCCTCCAGAATGGCGCTGAGCTCCTTGGGGGCGGGCACATCCTTGGCAAAGTGGTCGTTGATGCCACAGGCTTGCAGCAAGGTGTGCAGGCGCTCCAGCTTTTCGGCGTTGGGCTCCTCGTGCACACGGTACACAAAGGGGATCTGCTTGACGCGGGCAAAGTGGGCCGCGCACTGGTTGGCCAGCAGCATAAACTCTTCGATCATGGCTTCGCTCTCGCCGGAGGTACGCTTTTTCACGTCGATGCAGTGGCCGTCCTCGTCCAAGATCAGCTTTACTTCCCCGCTCTCGATGTCCATGCAGCCGCGCTCCTTGCGCAGGCGGGCACGGTGGCCGTACAGCTCCTTCATGGCGGGCAGCTGGCCGAGCACTTCGTGGTACTTGCCCTTCAGTTCGTCGTCGGCGCTGCCGGCCAGCAGGGCGTTGATCTCAGAGTACACACCTTTGACGCGGCTGCGGATGACCGACTTGACAAAACGGTAATCGGTCAGGTTGCCGTCCTTATCCAGACGCATCAGGCAGGAGAAGGCCAGACGCAGCACGCCCTCGTTCAGGCTGCAAATACCGTTGGAAAGCTGCTTGGGCAGCATGGGCACCACCTGATCCGCATAGTAAACGCTGGTAGCACGCTTGAATGCTTCCTCATCCAGCTCGCTGCCGGGCTTGACGTAGTTGGAAACATCCGCAATGTGGACACCCAGCTCAAAGCCGCCATCCGGGGTCTTGGTGAGGCTGATGGCGTCGTCGATGTCCTTGGTCTCGGCGCTGTCGATGGTAAAAATGGGCAGCGCACGCAGGTCCATGCGGCCCTCGGTGTCCTTCTCTGTAACCTCGGCGTCTTCCAGCTTTTTAGCCTCCTCACGGACCTTATCCGGGAAGCGGCTGCGGATATCCTGCGCATAAAGCAGAGCCTTGGCGCAGCGCTTGGCCTCATCGGAGCTGCCAAAACGCATGGCAACACCCACGCGGTGGTCTTCCTGACGGCTGCCGCGCAGCAGAATTTCCACCGCCACCTTGTCGCCGTCCTTTGCGCCGCCCTCGCAGTCGCGCATCAGCTGCATGGAGATGGCCGGGCAGTCGTCCGGCACAAACTTCAGGCGGCCTTCCACGCGGCGCACGGTGCCTACAAGGTCGTTTTTCTCTTCCAGAATGGCGAGGATCTCGCCCTCATCGCTGCCTTCCACGCGGGGGTGCTCAAATTTTTCCACCAGCACCTGATCGCCGGGCATTGCACCGCGGGTAAAGCGGCCCGGGATGAAGATATCGCTGGTGCCGTCCTCCAGCATGACGAAGGCAAAATTCTTGCCCAGTTTGACCACCTTGCACAGCAGAGCCTTGTCCGCACGGCCGGAGCGCACCGTAAAGAACACGCCCTGACGCTGGCAGATCACGGCATCGTGCACCAGCTGGTCCACGGCTTCCATCACTTTGCGGTCCGCGCTGCGGTCGCCGCCGAATTTTGATTTGAGGTCTTTGACGGTGCACGGCTGATTCTGGATCGCGTGCTCAATTTTATCGCGCATTGCCATACTATTCTTTCTCCTTGCTCTTCCACAGCTGCGGCCTCCAATGTGCCGCAGCCCTGCCGGTTATGGGCCAATTGCCCCACCCTGCCCGGCGGCCAGACTGCCGCCAGCGTTCTATTATACACAGAAAAACAGCCCCGCCTTTACACGGAGCTGTGCGAACCTTGTCAACCTGCCAGACGGCCGGCAAACAGACATGCCAGAATGGCCACCACAAAGAAAACGATGCCTGCAATGCGGGTCACTTTGGCCAGCATCTGGTCAGCCGGAGTCAGGCGTGCGTTGTTTGCGCCACCCACACTGCCGTTGATGGCACCGGAAAGGCCCTGACCGTGCGTGTGCTGCATGAGAGTGAGGAAAACGATGACGAGCGAAGCGATCAGCAGGATCACAGCGCCAACAATTTCGATAACAGACATGGATTGAAACGCTCCTTTATTTTCATTCAATAAAAACTACGCAGAAATACAAATATATAGTAGCATAACAAGCGCGAAAAAGCAAGCAGGAATCACGCATTTTCTTGCAGGACCCGCAGCGCTTTGCACAGGCGGGCAAAGATGGCTGCGCCGGAATGCGGCGTGCTCACCTGTCCATCTTGCAGCACCACAATGGTGTACTGCGGGTCTTGTGCCGGGTAAAAGCCCGCAAACCAGAAATTTTTGCGTTCTGCTCCTTCTGCGGCAAACTGGCCGGTCTGCGCCGTGCCAGTCTTGCCGCCGGCGCCCTCTTCCAGTGCTGCGGCGTCCTGTCCGGTGCCTTCCTGCACCACACCTTGCAGCATGCTGCACAGCGCAGCGGCATTTTCTTGGGTCATGATGCGCCGTGCCCGCCGGTGCGCAAGCGTTTGCAGCGGCGTACCGTCTGTTTCGTCCACGGTGCCCTCCACAAAAAATGGCGTGCGGTACACGCCGCCGCAGGCAATGGTGTTCATCATGGCGGCCACCTGCACCGGGCTGGCCAGCAGACTGCCCTGTCCAAAGCTGAAATTGGCAAGCTGGCCGCTCTGTGCAAGCTCGACCGTGCCGGGCAGGTTCCCGGCGTCGGCACGCAGAGTGCCTGTCAGCGGCACTTCCTGCCCAAAGCCGAACCGCCGCGCCGCCTGCAACAACATGTCCCCACCAAGCTGCTGACCGAGACGGACGAAATACCCGTTGCAGCTTTTTTCCAGCGCTTGGGCAAGGTTTACGGTTCCGTGGGGAATGCCGCCTGCGCAGCGAAAGGCCTGCCCATCCACCACCACGACGCCGGTGCACTCGTACACAGGCAGGCACCCATTTTCAAGCGCAGCAGCCGCCAACACCGGCTTGAACACCGAGCCGACGGCATAGCTTTCCAACGCGCGGTTCAAAAACGGACTGTCCGGCGCGTCCAGACTGGCGGCGAGGTCCGCCGGGTCATATCCCGGCACGCTGACGCTGGCCCGCACGGCGGCGGTGGCCGTATCCAGAACCAGAATGCAGCCGCTTGTCATGGTATCTGCGGCCACCGCTTCGGCTGCGCGCTGCACCGGACGGGAGATGGTCAGCTGCACGCCCACCGCACCGCTGTCGCCCGGAACGAGCTGCGGGGCTTCTCCGGCCCGCAGCTTTCCTTGCGCCGTGACCGCACACAAAATGGCATCGTGCTCCCCTGTCCCGGCCAGCAGGCCGTCCAATGCCTTTTCCAGCCCGGCCGCACCACGGCCGTCTGCGTCCAGATAGCCGAGCAGATGCTGGCACAGCGGTACAGATGCATACCGCCGAGCAGAAGGATAGCACCGCACGCCCTGCGGTGAAAGATCACTGCCAACTTCCAGCAAAAACGGCGCGGAACGGCTGCGGTTCCGGTACAAAAGCGCCTGCCCGGCTTCACTTGTGTAGGCATACAGGCGGGCATAGTTGTTCTCGCCCGGGAAGCACAGCGCCTGCCAGACAGGCTCGAGCCCTGTGAGCAGCAGGCCGTTGTGATCGTAAAAATTGCCCCGCCGGGCCGGCAGCGAAAGGTTCACGGTGCTCTGCGCTTCGGCGCGGGCGGCGTAGGTGCGGTTCTGTGCCAGAAAATACAGGCGGCACAGAACGACCGCAAAGCCAATCAGAATGGCCGCATACAGTGCTAACACCCGTTTGCCGGACATGGCTGCGCCCCCTTTGAGGTAGGGTGGGCAGAGCGGCAGAGAAATATACGATTTAAAACTATCTCCGCTCTGATCGTATCATTGGAAATTTTATTTTAATATTTAGCGGACGGTTTCAAATTAAAAAAGAGACAGGGTCTCCGAAGAGATCCCGTCTCCTTAAGGTACTTATTAAATAAGCGCAGGTGCAGGGCTTAGTACATGCCGCCCATACCGCCCATGTCACCACCGGCTGCGGGGGCAGCAGGGGGTTCCGGCAGGTCCGCCACCAGACTCTCGGTGGTCAGCACCATCTCAGCAACCGATGCTGCGTTCTCCAGAGCGGAACGGGTGACCTTAGTGGGGTCAACGATGCCGGCGGCGATCATATCGTCCACAAAGACCTCGTTCTGTGCATCGAAGCCGTAGTTGGGCTTGTTGGCAGAGATGATCTTATCGATGATCACGCTGCCCTCAAGGCCGGCATTCTTGGCGATCTGGCGCAGAGGAGCTTCCAGAGCCTTCAGCACGATCTTGGCACCGGTACGCTCGTCGCCTTCCAGCGTGTCACACAGCTCACGCACAGCGGGGATGGCGTTGATGGGAGCAGTGCCGCCGCCGGCAACAACGCCTTCCTGAACAGCAGCCTTGGTTGCGTTCAGAGCATCCTCGATGCGCAGCTTCTTGTCCTTCATCTCAACTTCGGTTGCAGCGCCGACCTTGATCACAGCCACGCCGCCGGCCAGCTTTGCCAGACGCTCTTGCAGCTTCTCGCGGTCGAAATCGCTGGTAGCGGCCTCGATCTGGCTGCGGATCTGAGCGATGCGGGCTGCGATGGCGTCCTTATCGCCTGCGCCGCCCACGATGGTGGTGTTCTCCTTGGAGACCTTCACCTGACGGGCATGGCCCAGCATCTGAACGGTAGCGTCCTTCAGCTCATAGCCCAGATCGGAGGAGATCACAGTGCCGCCGGTCAGGGTCGCGATATCTTGCAGCATCTCCTTGCGGCGGTCGCCGAAGCCGGGAGCCTTGACTGCGCAGACATTCAGGGTACCGCGCAGACGGTTGACGATCAGGGTGGACAGCGCCTCGCCCTCGATATCCTCAGCCACGATCAGGAGCTTGAGGCCGTTCTGCATCACCTGCTCCAGCAGGGGCACCAGATCCTGAATGACGCTGATCTTCTTATCGGTGATCAGGATGGCGGCGTTGTCCAGATCTGCCACCATCTTGTCGGTATCGGTGACCATATACGGGGTCAGGTAGCCGCGGTCAAACTGCATGCCTTCCACGATCTCGTTGTAGGTCTCAGCAGTGGTCTTGTTTTCCTCAATGGTGATCACACCATCGGAAGTGACCTTCTCCATGGCTTCGGCGATCAAGCGGCCGATCTCCGGGTCGCCGGCAGAAATGGTGCCGACACGGGCGATATCGTTGCTGTCCTTCACCTTCTGGCTGTGGGCCTTGATGGTCTCAACGGCCTTATCCACAGCCTTGCTCATGCCGCGGCGGATATCCATGGGGTTTGCACCGGCGGTGACATTCTTCATACCCTCGGTGACCATGGCCTGTGCCAGAACGGTTGCGGTAGTGGTGCCGTCGCCTGCTGCGTCGTTGGTCTTGGTAGCGACTTCACGCACCAGCTGTGCGCCCATGTTCTCGAACTCGTCCTTCAGCTCGATCTCCTTTGCAATGGTCACGCCATCGTTGGTAATGACCGGTGCGCCGAACTTTTTGCCCAGCACCACATTGCGGCCCTTGGGGCCAAGGGTGATCTTGACGGTGTTTGCCAAAGTATCGATACCGGCACACAGTGCCTTACGGGCGTCCTCGCCCTGCTTGATCTGTTTTGCCATAATCCAATCGCTCCTTTAAAGCTCAATTTCTTAAAAACAGAGGGAGTTGCTGCTCAGTCCTCAACGACTGCCAGAATGTCGCCCTGACGGACGATGGTGCATTCTTCGCCGTCCACCTTGACCTCGGTGCCGGAGTACTTGCTGGTGAGGACCTTGTCGCCGACCTTTACGGTCATCTTGACTTCCTTGCCGTCCACAACGCCGCCGGGACCCACAGCGATGACCTCGGCCACCTGAGGCTTCTCCTTGGCACTGCCGGTCAGGATCAGACCGCCTTTGGTGGTCTCCTCGACCTCAACAGCCTTGATAACAACGCGGTCTGCAAGAGGAATGATCTTCATAGTTCTTGCCCTCCTATAGTAAAATATAATTTAAAACTTTGCCGCGAACCAGCGGGCTTCGTGTACGCCCTCCGGCTCTTTAGCACTCCTTTTCTCTGAGTGCTAAGTGTATTGTACTCATCTTGACCGGAAAAATCAAGACCTTTTTTGCTTCTTTTTGTTAAGAATTTATGACAGATGCAAAAAGGGGCTGCGCAACGCAAAAAAGGACAGCTTTCTCCCTTTGAAAAAGCTGTCCCTTTTAAACGTATTTCCGGCTCAGGTCGTACTCCGTGCTCGTCTTTGTGCACAAAAGCGCTCGTATGCAGGCTTTGGCAGCAGGATGCGGCCTGCCAGCGGCTGCACCTGTATGCTGATCTCTTCCTTTGGCACGCACTCGCCGTCTGCCGTGGCAACGATGGGCCCGCGCCCATCCACAGCGCGCAGGGTCACACTTTTTGCGCGGCGGTAAACAAAGTACGGCCGGGCCGCTTCGGTAAGCTGACCATTCCGGAAGTGCCTGCCGCTCTTGTACACGCCCAGCAGCTTTGCAATGGTCAGGCGGCTCACCTTGCGGATGATATACACATCCAGCCAGCCGTCGTCGGGCTGGGCTTCCGGCGCGGCACAGAAACCGCCGCCATAGGTGCGGCCATTGCAAACGGCGCACATCAGACAGTCCACGTCCAGCGTTTCGCCGTCGATGGCATATTCCACCCTGCGGCCAAGATGTCCGCACAGCTGCTCCACAATGGAAAGCGCATAGGCCGCCTCGCCGCCGCATAGCGGAATGCGCCGGAACTTGGGGATGCCATAGGCCACCTGCGCGTCCAGACCGGCGGCGCAGATGGTGGCCGAAAGACCAAGGCTGGTCTGCATCAGGTCGATGGGCACCGCGCCGCCTGCCAGCTGAGCATCCAGATCCCGAAACTCTTCCTTTGTGCCAAAGGTGCGCAGAAAATCGTTGCCGCTGCCATAAGGCAGGCAGCCAACAGCCGCATTTTCAAACCCAAAGACGCCGGTAAGCGCTTCGTTGAAGGTACCATCGCCGCCTGCCGTATAAACATGCAGCTGCTCCCCTGCCTGCCGGGCTTGCAACGCCGCCGCACGGGCAAGCTCGCAGGCGTGGCCGGCATGCGTCGTTACCTGAACGGTATACTCCGCCTTTGCAAGGCCCGCGCGGGCCGCGGCTGTTTCGATCTGCTGCGGCAGCGTGCGGGTGCAGTCCGCCTTGCCCGCAGCGGGATTCAAAAGAAATAAAGTGTGCATGGACTTCCTCCTGCTGTTCTGTTGGTTCTATGATAACAGAATTGCAGAAGAGAAACAACTGTTTTCCGGAGAACGCGCTGTCCAGCCGACACGCCGACCGCAAAGATGCCGTTTTCCTTCACGGCCCCTTCTGTGAAAAAGCGTTCTGGAAATATTAAAAATAGAATTTCCGCTGACAATTGTCAGAGCAGCGCGGCGGCAATTTTAAATCGTCCTCTCACATCGTTACGGTTTCATCCTCCCGCAGGACGATGGAGCCATCGGCGGAGCAATCCGCCGTCCAGTGCTGGCCCACGCAGGCCGTGCCGGATGCGATCTGGTCTGCCAGCGCCTGCTCCACGGCCCGGTCCACAGCCCGGCGCAGCTCTCGGGCACCGTAGGCCGTGTGTGCCTTTGCGGCAAGTGCCTGACCTACCTGCGGCGTATGGTGCAGCTGGTAGCCGCTGCGGGCCGCACGTGCTTCCAGCTGGCAGAGCATCTTTTCGGCAATGGCGCACAGGCTCTCGTCCGCCAGCGGACGGAACACGATCATCTCATCCAAGCGGCCCACAAGCTCTGGCCGGAACCACTTTTTGGCTTCCTCAATGGCCTGCGCCGACTGCTTTTCAAACACGGCCTCGCTGCCCGCCGCAAAGCCCAGCGGAGCACTCTGCCCGGCCAGAAAGCGCGCGCCGAGGTTGGACGTGATGAGCACGATGGTGTTGCGGAAGTCTGCCTTGCGGCCCATGGCATCGGTGAGCTGGCCGTCCTCCAAGATCTGCAAAAGGATGTTCTGGATATCCGGGTGGGCCTTTTCGATCTCGTCAAACAGCACCACACTGTAAGGGCGGCGGCGCACGGCTTCGGTCAGCTGGCCGCCCTCATCGTGGCCCAGATAGCCCGGCGGCGCACCCAGCAGCCGCGCGGTGGTGTGCTGTTCCTGATATTCCGACATATCGAATTTGAGCAGAGCCTTCTCGCTGCCGAACCAGCTGACGGCCAGCGCACGGGCAAGGGCCGTTTTACCTACGCCGGTGGGGCCGAGGAACAGCATAGCGCCAATGGGCCTGCCCGGCTCGCCAAGGCCGGTGCGGCTGCGGCGGATGGCCCCCGCCACGGCAGCGACGGCCCGCTTTTGCCCCACGATCTCAGCATTCAGGCGTTGTTCCAGCTTGTCCAGCCGTTCGCGCTCCTGCTCGGTGACACGCTCGGCCGGCACGCCGCTGGCCTGCGCCACCACACGGGCAATGTCCTCCGGCCCCAGTGTGGGCTGGGCCTGTTTTTCCTTTTCGGCACGGATGCGCGCCGCCGCGCAGGCTTCGTCCACAAGGTCGATGGCCTTATCCGGCAGGCAGCGGCCCGGCAGATACCGCACCGAGAGCTCCACCGCCGCTTGCAGCGTTTCCGGCGGCAGCCTGACGTTGTGGTAGCGCTCGTAGCGCGGGGCCAGCCCGCTGAGGATATCAAGGGCCTGCGCAGGCGTCGGCTCCTCCACCTGCACCTTGCCAAAGCGGCGTTCCAGCGCGGCATCCTTCTGGATGTGGGTGCGGAATTCCTCGGTGGTGGTTGCGCCGATGATCTGGATCTCGCCGCGCGCCAGCACCGGCTTTAAGATGCTGGCCGCATCGATGGCGCCCTCGGCGGCACCGGCACCCACAATGGTGTGGAACTCGTCCACAAACAAAATGGAGCTGCCATCCCGCACCAGCTCTTCCAGCAGGTTTTTGAACCGCTCCTCAAAGTCGCCGCGGTATTTTGTGCCTGCCACAAGGCTGGCCATATCCAGCGCCAGCAGACGGCGGTTCTTGAGCGCGCGCGGCACGCGGTCCGCAGCGATGCGCTGAGCAAGGCCCTCGGCCAGTGCGGTCTTGCCCACGCCCGGCTCCCCCACCAGACACGGATTATTCTTCTGGCGGCGGCACAAAATTTCCACCATGCGGTCCAGCTCCGCTTCCCGGCAGAACACCGGGTCCAGCTCGCGGTCCGCAGCGCGGCGGGTCAGGTCGCGGCAGTATTTGTCGCTGGCGCGGCTGCCGCGCGGCGCGCTGGCCGACACCCGCGGCTGCGACGGCAGAATGAACTGCCCGGACAGCCTGCGGCATTCGCGCACGGCTTCGGTGAGGGAAAGCCCCATGGCGGCCAGCAGGACGCCCGCCGCACAGCCATCGTCCTCCAGCATGGCACAGAGCAGGTGTTCCGGCTCGGCACGGTTCAGGTGGGCATTCTGCGCCCCGATGATGGCATAATCCATGGTGCGCTTGAGGTCCGGTGCAAAGGCGTAGCGGTCCAGATGCAGTGCAGGCCGGCGGCGGTTTTCGGCCAGCTGACGGCGCACCTCCGGCTCGCGGATCTGCTTTTCTTCCAGAAACCGTGCCGCCGCGCCGTGATCCTGCTGCAAAATGGCCAGCAGCAGATGGCTGGTGTCGGCCTTATCGCAGCCAAGGTCCCCGGCAAGCTCCACAGCGCTGCGCAACAGCTGATCCGACTCGCGCGTAAAACCCTTGTACCCGCCGAAACCAAGTTTTTCCCAAATGCTCATGTGCCTGCTCCTTGCTGATGAAATTGGTTTGCACAAGAAGTATAGCCCCGAAGCACAGAAAAAAATCAGTTGTTTGTGTCGGGATGGGAAAACAAAAAGGAGATACCCGCAGGTATCTCTCTTTTGCAAATAAAATTTCAGTTCAGCTCAACCAGCGCCTTTTTCAGGTTCTTTGCGATCTGGTCCGGGCAGCTGGTGTTGCGGAAACCGCACTTGACGCCCTCAAAGCGCTCGATGACCTGCTCAGCCTTCATGCCGCGCACGATGCTGCAAATGCCCTTCAGGTTGCCGTTGCAGCCGCCAACCACCTCCATGCTCTCGATGGTGTGATCGTCGTTCAGCACGAAGTTGGTCTGCTTGGAACAGGTGCCACTGTTTGGGAAGCTGAATTCCTTGCTCATAGTTCAAAACCTCTCTTTTGTACAAATCCCGGCGCAAAAGCGCCTGTCTTTATTATAGAGCGGCCCGCCGGAATGTCAATGTGACCGGATCACACATCCATGCCGCGGCGCTTGCGGGCCAGTTCCAGAATGCGGGCGATCTGCCCATCCTCTGTGGTGCAGGTACCCACCGGGTGCGGCACCTTATGGTTGGCACCGTGGAAGTCGGTGCCGCCGGTGCGGATGAGACCGTACTGCTCACATAGAGCTGCACACTCAGCCTTGTCCTCCGGGCTGTTGCGGGGGTGCTCCACCTCGATGCCGTCAATGGTGCCCTCCTTGGCAAGCCGGCGCACCAGCGGCATACTCTTGTATACCGTGGGGTGTGCAAACACCACCACGGCGCCCGCCGCTCTGGCCGTGGCAAGCACCTCCTGCACGGAAGGATACTTCACCTGATGCAGCACCACGCCGCGCGGCTCCCAGCCAAAGAGATAGCTGTACAGCCTGCCGTACACAGCATCGCACAGGCCCAGCTGATGCAGCGCTTCCATAATGCCGCTTTTGAACAGCACACCGCTGTCTTTTGCATATTCCAGCGCCTGCTCGGTGCGGAACTGCGGGTACAACGCTTCGATCTCTTTTGCACTTTGCAGGCCGCACTCGTTGCGGCGCTGGCGCAGGATGTCACAGTGTTCCTTCAATTCGCGGCTTTCCGGGTCCGGATAGTAGCACAGCAGATGCACCCGGTGCTTATGCTCGTGGTCGTAGCCGGTGAGCTCCGTGGCCGGGAGCAGATGCACCCCGTCCTGCACCGGGTGTTCATAGCAGTAATTCACGCTGAGCAGGGTGTCATGGTCGGAAATGGCCATGGTATCCAGCCCTGCACGCGCCGCCATGAGCGGCAGGCGGTGGATGGGCACCGAGCCATCGGAACAGGTGGAATGGTTGTGAAGATCGCCGGGCATAGAAATTGAAACCTCCATGAAAATCCTCTCAGCCGCCTGCGGCGTCAGCTTCCCCTGAGGGGGCATTTCTTTTGCCAAATGCTTTTTATCCGCAAAAGCTGCCGTGCTCTGTTCTGCTAAAAAGCTCTCCCTTTCGGGAGAGCTGGCATTGCGAAGCAATGACTGAGAGGGTCTCTATTAGTTCTTATAGAAATTGATCAGGCAGCCGTCCGCCAGAATCTTGCGCTCGTCGGCGGTCAGCGGGGCCATGTACAGGCTGAATTCCTTTGCGGTATCACCCAGCACATAAGCCTTGATGTCCTGTAGATCGCCCTGCAAGGCCGCGCGGACATTGGGGATGAACACATAATCGCCCAGACCGAACGGCGTTGCGCCCACCAGCTGCAACGGCAGCATGCCCCAGTTGATGAGGTTGGAGCGGTAGCGCTTGGTGGCATACTCGGTGACGATGTTGGCACCGGCACCCAGCACGCGCTGGCAGCTGGCGGCCTGCTCACGGGCGGAGCCGTCGCCGGGCTTGACCGCAAAGATGGTGGACGCGATCTGCACGTCGTCCCAAGTCAGATTTTCGCAGCCTGGCACTTTGCGCAGCTGGGCCAGCACCTCAGCGCTGCCCTGCCCTGCACGGCGGGCCGTTTCCTCCGCCTGCACGGCCTTGGCACGGCCCACATACTCCGGGTCCTTGCGGCTGAGGGTGAACTCGGCCAAGCCCAAGGGGTTGGAGCGGTAAGACGAGGTCTCGCCGGAGGGGATCAGCTCGTCCGTGGTGGTAACAGGGTCGGTGATGTAAGATGCCACCTTCAGCAGCAGATTCTCACCCAGCGGTGCGATTTCGGGCCAGTCCTTGATGTTGGGGCCCAGCTTGAGCAGGGCATCGTAATCGCCCTTGCCAAAGCCCTGATACACGCGGGTATCGTAGCTGGAAGCATCGTACTGGTACTCCGGCACGGCGGGGTCGTAATCGATGTCGGTGGCCGGGGTCAGGATGCCGCCGTTGGCCGTGGTGGCCGCAATGCTGCGGGCATCCATCAGCGCCACGCCGGAAAGCTGGCCGTTGCCGGGCTTGGAGCCTTCGCGGCTGGGGAAGTTGCGGGTGGTATGGCGGATGGACAGTGCGCCGTTTGCGGGCACATCACCTGCACCGAAGCAGGGGCCGCAGAAGGCGGTGCGGATGGTGGCACCGCTGGCCATCAGGTCGTGAATGACGCCGGTGCGCACCAGTTCCATCATGATGGGCTGGCTGCCGGGATAGACGCTGAGGGCATAGTCGCCGCAGCCGCCGGTATGGCCCTTGAGGATGGAAGCAGCTTCATAGATGCTGTCGTACAAGCCGCCTGCACAGCCTGCAATGACGCCCTGATCCACACGCAGTCTGCCGTTCTCGATCTTGCTGCACAGGTCAAGGCTGACGTCCTTGCGGCCGATGAGCTTCTGCACGTCCTGCTCGCAGGCGTGGAGGATATCTTCAAGGTTTGCATTCAGCTCCTCGATGGTAAAGGCGTTGGACGGATGCATGGGCAGTGCGATCATGGGACGGATGGCCGAAAGATCCACCTCCACCACACCGTCATAGTAGGCCAGATCCGCCGGGGCCAGCTTTTTATAGTCGGCGGCACGGCCGTGCACAGCAAGGAATTTCTGCGTTGTTTCGTCAGTCTCCCAGATGGAGGACAGACAGGTGGTCTCGGTGGTCATGGCGTCGATGGCGTTGCGGGTGTCCTGACGCAGAGATGCAATGCCGGGGCCAACAAACTCCATGACCTTGTTCTTGACGTAGCCGCTCTTGAACAGCTTGCCCACCAGCGCAATGGCCACATCGTGGGGGCCGCAGCCTGCGGGCAGAGAACCGGTGAGGTAAATGGCAACAACGCCCGGACGGGCCACATCATAGGTGCGGCCCAGCAGCTGCTTTGCCAGCTCGCCGCCGCCCTCGCCGATGGCCATGGTGCCCAGCGCACCGTAGCGGGTGTGGGAGTCGGAGCCGAGGATCATTTTGCCGCAGCCTGCAAACTTTTCGCGCATATACTGGTGGATTACCGCCAGATGCGGGGGCACAAAGATGCCGCCGTATTTCTTGGCAGCGGACAGGCCGAAGCGGTGGTCGTCCTCATTGATGGTGCCGCCCACGGCACACAGGCTGTTGTGGCAGTTGGTGAGCACATACGGAATGGGGAATTTCTCCAAGCCGGACGCGCGGGCCGTCTGGATGATGCCCACAAAGGTGATATCATGGCTGGCCATGGCATCAAACTTGATCTTCAGGTTGTCGGCATCGCCGCTGGTGTTGTGGGCCTGCAAAATATTGTAGGCCATGGTACCGGTCTTTGCGTTTGCGATGGCTGCTGCGTCAAAGCCCTTTGCGGCCAGCGCGGCGTCTGCATTGCCATCCGCAGGCACCCATGCGCCGCGGGCATAATATGTGCCGCCGGTGCTGCACTTGATCATATCCAACATCTCGATTCGCCTCTCTTTTTGTATTTCCCGCCCGCCGTATCTTGCGGGCACTGCCCCGGCAGAGCGGTACACCGTCTGCTCTGCCCTCTTCTGCCGCACGGCCAAAGCGCACGGCTGCGGCCCGGAAGCCGCATTTGAATATTATTATAGCATGAAACGCAGGAAAGAAAAAGCACTTTTTACGAATGAATCGTGAACGGGACCGGAAGAGACGGACTCTGTGCTTTTTCTTGACAAAGAAGCTGTTCTATTGTATTATTATTAGCGTTGTATGCCGCTGTGGTGAAATTGGCAGACACGAGGGACTTAAAATCCCTTTCTGGAGACAGAGTACGGGTTCGACCCCCGTCGGCGGCATAAAAAATCCCTCAAGCTTATGCTTGGGGGATTTTTTATTTTGCGCCGGACGAGGGGTCGAACAGCACGGCCGCCCGCAGGCGGCAAGCAATCAGCCCAATGGGCTGTTGCTTAGTGCGCGGGTCCCAACGGCTAGGAACGTCTATCGTGGTTGCTGCTGACGGGTGCGCCGGACGCGGGGTCGAACAGGGTGCAACGGCAACGACCGCTGCCTGCGGCAGAAACAGGGAGGCGCCGTTGGGGCCGCGGCCAGCAAGACACGAGCACAAGCGAAGTGGCTGCTGGGTGCCGCAACCCGATCGGCTCGCAAGCCGCAGTCAAAGCCCCAGTGGGGCTTTGACTAGCACGCGGGTCCCAACGGTTAGGAATGTCCATCGTGGTTGCTGCTGACGGGTGCGCCTGACGCGGGGTCGAACAGGGCGGCGACTCGCAAGCCGCAGTCAAAGCCCCAGTGGGGCTTTGACTAGCACGCGGGTCCCAACGGTTAGGAATGTCCATCGTGGTTGCTGCTGACGGGTGCGCCTGACGCGGGGTCGAACAGGGCGGCGACTCGCAAGCCGCAGTCAAAGCCCCAGTGGGGCTTTGACTAGCACGCGGGTCCCAACGGTTAGGAATGTCCATCGTGGTTGCTGCCATATAGCAAAAAATCGCCGCAGCAAACGCCGCGGCGATTTTTAACTATTTTAAATTATAATCAGACCTTGCCGCCGTGCAGCTCTGCGTACATTTTGGCGCGACACTCGGCCACAGCCGGGGTCATGTTCACATAGTGCTTATGCGGGCATTCCAAGCGCAGCTCGCTCTCCCATGTTTCTTCGGTGAGCTGCTTTGCAATGTAAGCCTTTTTCTCCGCGATGGAGGGCAGCTCAATGGCCAGCTGGCCGCCAAGGATATGCGGCACCAGCAGCTTTTTGACTTTGGTGGGGGTGATGGTGACGGTGCGCTCGATGGCGTCCGAGTCCAGATTGACCATGGTGATGGGCTTGCCGGCTTCGATCTCTTCGCCGTCCATGGCAATCAGGTCGCACTGGGCCTGACCGTTCTCGTCGTAGAGACGCCACGGCATCTTTTTGCCCGGGATAATGGCCTTGCTGGCGGAATCCGAGCACTTCATCTTGGGCACATAGGTGCCGTCCGGCTGCTTGACGGCCACCAGCTTGTACACGCCGCCGAACACGGGGTCGGAAGCCGAAGTGATCAGGTTCTCGCCCACGCCGTAGGAATCAAAATGTGCGTGCTCGTACAGTTCCATGTTGGCGATCTTCTTTTCGTCCAGACCGTTGGAAGCCACCAGCTTGATGTAGGGCTTACCGGCTGCATCCAAAGCCTTGCGCAGGCGCTTGGAGCCGCGGGCCAGATCGCCGGAATCGATGCGGGCGCTCTTGACGCGGCGGCCCGGGTCATTGGGGTATTTCTCGATGAGGTAGTCGTCCAACTTGATGAGGTTGGGCAGGCCGCTCTCCATGATGTTATAGGTATCCAGCAGCAGGCTGACCGAATCCGGGTAGGTATCGGCAAAGGCCTTGAAGGCATCGAATTCCGTGGGGAAGAACTCGATAAAGCTGTGTGCCACGGTGCCCACGGCCTTGACCTCTGCGCCGAACTTCATCTCGGCCAGACAGTTGGCGGTGCCCACGCAGCCGCCCAGAACCGCAGCGTAGGCGCCATCGTTGCCGGCGCTCTCGCCCTGTGCACGGCGGGTGCCGAACTCCATGACGCTGCGGGGCGTATGGGTGTTCAGGCCGGTGACACGGGTGGCCTTGGTGGCGATCAGGCTGTGGAAGTTCATGGTTTGCAGCAGATAGGTCTCGATCAGGATCGCGCCCACAAGGTCGCACTCAATGCGCACCATCTGCACATGCGGGTAAGCCACCGTACCCTCCGGCAGCGCGTACATATCGCCCTTCCACTGATAGGTGCGCAGGTACTCGCAGAATTCTTCGCTCATGCCCTTGGTGCGCAGCCACCAGATGTCCTGCGCATTGAAGTGGTAGTTCAGCAAAAAGCGGGTGAGCTTGCGCTGGCCCGCACTGATGGAATAGCCCTGATCGTCCGGGTTCTTGCGGAAGAACATATCGAACACCAGCGTGGTGTCCTTGAACCCGTGCAGGAACAGGCAGTTTGCCATGGTAAATTCATAAAAATCCACGACCATTGCGGGGTTGTCGTAGTCCTCATCCGGGATATAAGGCACAACCTTGATTTCGTCCATGAATAGTATCCTCTCTTCTTAGCACCCGGCAGCGGTTTCTCATCTATCCCCTGCCGTCTGGCTTCCCCATGGGAAGGTTTGCGCGCCTGCCTGTCTTGACAGTGCGTTTCTATCATGATATCACCAAACGCAGAGCGGTGCAAGCATTTTTGAAAAATCCCGGTCAATTTCCGGTAAGAAAGGCCGCCCGTGCGCAAACAGCACAGGCGGCCTTTTCAGACAAACGTTTTAGCCGTTGATGATATTGGGGGTGGCGTTCTTCAGCACGACGTCGTGGCTGCCGCCCTCCACAATGGAGGTGGAGGAAACGACCGTCAGCTTGGCCTTCTGCTGCAATTCCGGGATGGACAGCGCGCCGCAGTTGCACATGGTGCTCTTGACCTTGTACAGGGTGGTCTGCACGCCATCGGCCAGCGGGCCGGCATAGGGCACGTAGCTGTCCACGCCTTCCTCAAAGCTCAGCTTGGTGGAGCCGCCCAGATCGTAGCGCTGCCAGTTGCGGGCACGGTTGGAGCCCTCGCCCCAGTACTCTTTCATGTACTGGCCGTTGATGCGCACCTTGTTCGTGGGGCTCTCGTCGAAGCGGGCAAAGTAGCGGCCCAGCATGACGAAGTCGGCGCCCATGGCCAGAGCCAGCGTGATGTGGTAATCGTGGACGATGCCGCCATCCGAGCAGATGGGCACGTAGATGCCGGTCTGCTTGAAGTATTCGTCGCGGGCCTTTGCCACCTCAATGACAGCGGTGGCCTGACCACGGCCAATGCCCTTGGTCTCGCGGGTGATGCAGATGGAGCCGCCGCCGATGCCGATCTTCACGAAGTCGGCGCCAGCTTCGGCCAAAAAGCGGAAGCCCTCGGCGTCCACAACATTGCCGGCACCCACCTTGACGGTGTTGCCATAGTGCTCACGGATCCAGCCGATGGTGCGGCTCTGCCACTCGGAGTAGCCCTCGGAAGAATCGATGCACAGCACGTCCACACCGGCTTCCACCAGTGCAGGCACACGCTCAGCGTAATCGCGGGTGTTGATGCCGGCACCCACCACATAGCTCTTGTTCTTATCCAACAGTTCGTTGGCGTTCTTCTTGTGGGAATCGTAGTCCTTGCGGAACACCATATACTTCAGGTTGCCCTCGGCGTCCACCAGCGGCAGGGTGTTGATCTTGTTGTCCCAGATGATATTGTTGCAGTCGTGCAGGGAGGTATTTTCCGGCGCAGTGACCAGCTTGTCGATGGGGGTCATGAAGGTGGTGACAAGGGCATCGTCGGGGGTGTGGTTGACGCGGTAATCGCGGGATGCCACAATGCCCAGCAGCTTGCCATTGGGCGTGCCATCGGCCGTAACGGCAATGGTGGAGTGGCCGGTACGGGCCTTGAGCTCCAGCACATCGTGCAGGGTGGCAGTGGGGGCCAGATTGGAGTCGGACACGACATAACCGGCCTTGAAGCTCTTGACGCGGCGCACCATAGCGGCCTCGCTCTCGATGCTCTGGGAGCCATAGATGAAGGACACACCGCCCTGACGGGCCAGCGCAATGGCCAGCTTATCGCCGGAGACCGACTGCATGATGGCGCTGATCATGGGGATATTCATCTGCAAGGGGCACTCTTCCTCACCCTTGCGGTACTTGACCAGAGGGGTCTTGAGGCTGACGGCGGTGGGCACGTTTTCGGCAGAGGAATAGCCGGGGACCAGCAGATATTCGCCGAACGTGCGGGAAGGTTCTTCATAGAAATAAGCCATGTTCAAACTCCTTTTCTCTTAACGCATCAACATCAATCGGATTCATGTTTACCACTTATAAATTGATTGTATATACTTTACCACAAAGCCCGCCGGAATACAAACCCCTGCCGCGCCAAACTTTGTAAATGTCCTTTGCGGAAAAACAGGCAAAATGCCCACCAAAACGGCGTAAGGTCATACTTTCCGGCATGGCAAGCCGTTTTTGCCCGTTTTCCGGATGCAAAAAAGCTCGTCCGTTTCCAGACGAGCTTTTTTGCACACGAAGCGGGATATCGCCTGTGCGGCACATGGATCACAGCTGTGAAGGAGAACAGCCGGAGGAGGAGAACCTGCGCCCGATATCCCTAAAAACAAGAAGAAAAAGATTTCACACTCAGCAGGGTCTCTTGCCCTTGCTGTAACCATATTGTAACTCTTTTGAAACCATTTTGCAATAGGGTTTTGTAATTTTTTTGTAATTTGTTTTGTTAACTTTTTGTGGACACATACAAAACCCTTGCCAAAAAATTTCCGGCAAGGGCTTTGCAGATAATCATTTATTTCCTTAATAGCACTTTTTGCAAGCGGTGAAGCCTTCCGCTTTTGCTTCCGACAATGTAACCTTTTCTGGGTCTTTCATATTGCTACAGGTAGACTTGCTGTGATATTTTTTGCCGCCGTGCGTTGGGATCCAAACCATCCGCTCCGTCTTTTTGCCGGTAGAAACGGTCTGAACGGTTGCAGTGGACGGCTTGCAGGCCGCAGTCTGTACACTGGCGGCAGATGCCGCCGGGCACAGCAGACTGAAGCACAGTGCCAAAACGGCCGCAAGGACTCGGAGATGTTTATTCATTTGTTTTATCCTCCTTTGGACAACCAGAAGATTCTTCTAATAAAAGAGTACTCTCTGTTCCTCAGAGGATGCAATTCTCAAAATGCGCCGGTTTTTTCTGCAAGTGACGCATTTCTGCACAAAAGGGGAAAGGCGCCGAACGTCTTTCCCCTTTTGTTCTAGTACGGTTTATTCTTCTTCGCTTCCCAGCTCCAGATAGCACTCAAAGCTGGTCTGGCCGTTGTGCCTGCCAATGACATACCAGCCGTCTGCCGAGGGGGCATAGAGCACCTCCACCGTCTCGCCCATTGGGATCTCCCGGTGGTAGTTGATGGAGGCAAAGGTCACAGGGCCCTTGCGCATCACCTCCAGCGGCAGCACATCGCAGACGAGGTCCAGATAAAAGGCGTTGTTCAAATGGCCGTTCAAGTCGCACTGGGAGTAATGCACCGTCCACTCCCCTGCGCTGGTAAGGCCCTCGCGGCACTTGTGCAGCTGCATGGGCAGCTCGGCCTCCACCGTATCGTTCCAGAAATTTTCCACCGTCCAGCCCGGTTCCCGCAGGATGCATCCCTCGGTAAGGCTGGCCACGATCCAGCGGCAGTCCACCATAGCCACCTCTTTGCCCTCGGCATCGGTAAGGGTGGTGATGCGTTTGACGGAACCGCGTTTGCTGACCTGCGCCCGGGAGGTAAGGGTCAGCGTTTCGGCACGCTGGGGCACGCGGTCAAATTTCAGCGCCTGCTTGCCCACCAGAAAGGCCACGCCGCGGTCTTTGAAGAACCGGTCATCCATGCCAAAGGCACGGGCATGATCTGCCGAAATCTGCTCCACATAGCGCAGCAGGGCGCTGGGCTTGAGCAGGCTGCGGAAATCGGCATCCGCATTCATCACGGTCATGGTCTCGGTATAAAAGTACTGTTCCATGGTTTTTCCTTTCTACAAAAAGAGACTGCCGCACGTTGGTTTGTGCAACAGCCTCCTTTGCGTTAATATTGATTGCGGTTGCGTTTGCGCACCTTGCGCCAGATGTTGAAGCAGGCCAGCGCCACCATAGCTGCCAGCAGCGCAAGGAACAGCAGACTGCTGCCGCCCTCGTCGTAGCTCTTCATCTCGCTCCACTTTACATCCAGTTCACTGTTCACGTCGTCGCTCAGGGCGGTGAACACCTTTTCCTTGGCGGCTTGCTCCTCAGACGGGTAGGCGATCTCGCTTTCCTTCAGGTCCTCGTCCAGCACTTCCCACACATCGTGCATGGGGGTGGTGTAGCCGATGTACTCAATGTTTGCCTTGCCCACATCCGTTTCGCACATGAAGTTGATGAACATTTCAGCGGCTTCCTCGTGCTCGCTGGTGGCCGGGATGGCCATGCAGTCCACCGAGAGCACGCTGCCCTCTTCCGGGAACACCCACGCCAGATCCGGGTTATCGTTGATCATGGTGATCGCATCGCCGGAGTAGTACACACCGACAGCCGCCTCGCCGCCGATCATCTTATCAAAAATTTCATCCATGACGTAGGCCTGCACCAGCGGCTTCTGCGCCTTGAGTTCATTTACCACTTCATCCACTTCCGCCGCAGACTGCGGGTTGACATCGTGGCCGCTCTTGAACGCGGCAATGGCGTAGGCATCGCGGCTGTTGTTGAACATCAGGATGTTATCCGCGTACTGTGCGTCCCACAGGTCGGCCCATTTGGCGGGGGCCTTCTCCACCATCTTGGTGTTGTAGATGATGCCGGTGGTGCACAGCGTATAGGGCACCGTGTAGGCATTCTGCGGGTCATAGTCCGCATTGCGGTATTCTTCGTCGATCTTCTGGGCGTTGGGGATGTTCTGGTAATTCAGCGGCATGAGCATCCCTTCGCTGATCATCTTGGCCACCATATAATCCGACGGAATGACCACATCGTAATTGGCGGCGCCGGATTTGAGCTTTGCATACATGGACTCGTTGGAATCAAAGGTGGTGTAGTTCACCTTGATGCCGGTGAGCTGCTCGAAGGCGGCCACCACGTCCACGCTGTCGTCCGAACCGTTGGAGATATACTCGCCCCAGTTGTAGACGTTGATGGTGACGTTCTGGCCCTTGAAGCGGGTCCAATCGTAATCGTCCGACACCGAGATATCCTCGTTGACCTCGATGGTGCCGGCGGCAAAGGCGGGCAGCGCACAGCAGACCGTCATGGCCAGTGCCAACAGAAAAACAGCAAAACGTTTCATCACACGCCCTCCCCTCTCAGCGCCTTCTGATCGCGGCGGTAGCTGCGGCTCTCCATCGCGTTGGAGATGAGGATGATGCACAGAATGACCACGAACATGATGGTGGACAGTGCATAGATCTCCGGGCTGACCTTTTTGCGGGTCATGGAGTAGATGGCGATGGGCAGGGTCTCCACGGTGCCGCAGTTGAAATAGGAGATCATGAAGTCGTCGATGGAGTAGGTCAGGCAGATGAGGAAGGCTGACAGGATGGCCGGGCTGATCTCCGGCAGGATCACCTTGAAAAATGCCTGCTTGGGGTCGCAGCCAAGGTCAAGGGCGGCTTCGTACAGCTTGACATCCAGCTGCTTGAGCTTGGGCGTCACGTTGAAGATAACATACGGCACGTTGAACGCGATATGCGCAATGAGCAATGTCGGGAAGCCCATGATGGTATCCGGCAGCCATGAGACGCCTGCGGCAAAGCGCTGGTAGGCCACGAACAGCAGCATGAGCGAAATGCCGGTGATGATCTCCGGGTTGACCACCGGGATATAGGTGATATTTGTGACCACGAGCCGGCTCTTGCGGCCCATGGACGCAATGCCAAGGCTTGCCGCTGTGCCCAGCACCGTGGCAATGACCGCCGAGAGCAATGCCACCTCCAGCGAGACGCGCAGCGCGCTGAGGATGGAGGAATTGTGCAGCAGGCTTGCGTACCATTTGAGGGTAAAACCGGTGAACAGCGAATAGCCCTTGGACTGGTTAAAGCTGAACACGATCATGTATGCAATGGGCAGATACATGAAACAGAAAAACAGAACGATATAGGCGCGCTGCATCAGGCGCAGATGTTTGGTTTTCATCAGGACACGCCCTCCATTTCATCTTCATCAAAGCTGGAGGTAAAGCTCATGCACAGCAGCACGATGATCATCAGCACAAGGCTCATGGCAGAGCCCACGTTCAGGTTGTAGCTGTTGCCAAGGAACTGCATCTCGATCAGGTCGCCGATGAGCAGGTTGGAGCCGCCGCCCAACATACGGCTGATGACAAAGGTGGACACCGCCGGGACGAACACCATGGTGATGCCGGTGCTGATGCCGGGCACGCTCATGGGGATGAGCACCCGCACAAGGGTCTTGGTGGTGGAAGCGCCCAGATCCTGTGCAGCTTCCACAAGGCTCTGGTCGATCTTGGTCATGCTGGTGTACAGCGGCAGGATCATATAGGGCACGTAGTTGTACACCATGCCCAGCACCACCGCGCCGGAGGTGTTGAGCATGTTATAGGGCCCAAGGCCGAACACGCCCAGCACTGCATTCACCGGGCCGTTGACGCTGAGCAGGCCCATCCATGCGTAGGTGCGCAGCAAAAAGTTCATCCACATGGGCAGCATGACCAGCATGAGCATGATGTGCTGCTTGTTCACCCGCAGGCGGGAAAGGAAATAGCCCACCGGGAACGCAATGACCAGACAGATGATCGTGGCAATGAGGGCCAGCAGCAGGCTGCGGGCAAACACCGAACCGTAGCCGCTGATGGAGGTGAGGTTGTCCAGCGTAAAGGCACCGTTTGCATCGGTGAACGCATAGTACACAACGATAATGAGCGGCACCACAGTGAACAGCACCATCCACACGAAGTAGGGATAGGCCAGTTTTTTATCGTAAATCTTCATCATCGCGGCTCACCCCTCCGAACGCGCCATGATATGGATCTCGTTGGGGCCGATGCGCATACCAATGGTCTCACCGGGTGTGCAGGCGCGGGTGGAGTGGATGAGCCATTCACGGCCCTCGCATTCCACATGCATTTCAAAGTGGACACCCTTGAAAATGACGTCGTTCACAACGCCCACCAGCTGGCCTTCCACAGGCGATACCACCTCGATATCCTCGGGGCGCACTACCACCTGCACGCTCTGCTCGCGGGCAAAGCCGCGGTCCACACAGGGGAAGTCCACGCCGGAGAAGGACACCAGAAAATCCCGGTGCATCACGCCGTCCACAATGTTGGAATCGCCGATGAAGTCTGCCACAAAGGCGTTCTTGGGCTCATTGTAAATATCCTCAGGCGTGCCGATCTGCTGCACCTTGCCGCCGTTCATGACAACGACGGTATCGGACATGGTAAGGGCTTCTTCCTGATCGTGGGTGACATAAATAAAGGTGATGTTCATCTCGCGCTGCAGGCGCTTGAGCTCCAGCTGCATCTCCTTGCGCAGCTTGAGGTCCAGCGCGCCCAGAGGCTCGTCCAGCAAAAGGATCTCCGGCTCGTTGACCAGACTGCGGGCAATGGCCACACGCTGCTGCTGGCCGCCGGACATCTGGCTGATGCTGCGGCGCTCGAAGCCTTTCAGGCCCACCACTTCCAGCATGTTGCGCACCTTGCGGCGGATGGTCTCTTCGTCCATGTTTTTCAGGCGCAGGCCAAAAGCCACGTTCTCGAACACGTTCAGGTGCGGGAACAGCGCGTACTTCTGGAACACGGTGTTCACCGGGCGCTTATAGGGCGGTACGCCGGTGATGTCCTCGCCTTTGAGCAGCACCTTGCCGGAATTGGGTTCCAGAAAGCCTGCGATCAGGCGCAGAGTGGTGGTTTTGCCGCAGCCGGAGGAGCCCAGCAGCGTCACGAACTCTTTGTCATGGATGTCGAGGTTCAGCCCATCCAGAATGCGCTGCCCATCAAATTCCACCACGATATCACGCAGTGAAACGATCACCGAGTTGTCCATTTTTTACTATATCCTCCTTGTAACTCAGATACGAAAAAAGACAGGGCTCTGCCCTATCCTTCTTGCGCATCAGGGTGACTTGGAGCCTGCTTTCACAACCACTGCACATCGTCTGTAAAAGCAGACTCGACCCCGCACAACATCCATGACGAACCTTAAAATATTGCGCAGTTATTCTGCCCTGTCTCGTCTATCTTAATCAATCTTTGCTGAAATGTCAATCACTCTGCCGATGTTTGCCGAAACTTTACACGCCGCAACAAAAAAACATGCGCCGCAGCGAGCTTTCCGCATACGGCGCACAAAGGTTTTTATTCGGCTTTTAAGGCATCCGCCGTTATCAGAAGGGCCTGTACTGTGTCAAGATCCACAGCATAGACGGAGCTGTTCCCTTCCACCATCATCCAGCAGCCATCGGCATTGCCGGCATAGCGCAGGGTCACGGTACCGCCGGCCGTTTTGGCCTGCACGGTGGCAAGCGGTGCATTAAACCCGTAGGCAGACGGGTCGGCGCCGGTCTCCTGTGCCGAAACGTAACCGCTGACAGCCGAAAGGATGCTCTGCACCTTGGTATCGTCCAGCTGCGTGTCCGGTTCATCGGCCAGCCGCCACACAGTCTGGTAGGCGGCAGAACTCTCCGAGGAAGCATCTCCCGTGTCGCTGTCCGTTTCCGCCGGTTCCGAGACAGCGTTCAGGGAGACCGTATCGTCCCCCGCCGTGATGGAAATGCTTTCCAGTGCGGAAGCCGTGAGCCCCGCCGGGTTGAACGCACCAAAGAGGTCCGTTTTGGTCAGCTCAAAGCAGGCGGCCTTGTTGCCGGAGACCGTGTAAACGGCGTCGTCGCCTGCTTTCTGCACGTACAGGTCCCCTGTGACCGGGTTCTGCGTGCCAAAGGCAAAGGTGTTCGTCTCGTCTGCTGCCGTCACCGTGACCGTAACAGCCGGGTCTGCAAGGCCGTAGTCCTCACCGGGCTGCGCGGTGAGCTGGCGCTTCGCGTTCAGCGCAGAGAGCGCCGTGACCATGGTGTTGCAGGCGGATGCATCCAGATGGTAATCCGGGTCGTCGGCCAGCGTCCAGCTGCCGGGATCATAATTCAAGGTAAGGGTCTCGCCGCTGTAGGTGTACCGGATGCTGGTCACATCGCCTGCCGCAAAGGAAGAGAGCACGATACTGCCCTCTGTGGCAGCGCTGGAAGCCGCTTTTTCCTTTGCATTGCTGCGGGTGACGAGCCACAGCAGCCCGCCCAGCAGCACCACCAGCAGCAGAAGCACGGCCAGCGTGCGCAGTTTTGTTTTCATGCTGCGTCCCCCTTATCTGCGGCGGCGCAGCAGCACCACCACAGCGCCCGCAATGAGCATCGCCGCAGGCAGCACGAACACGAACACCATGCCCAGCGTCACAGACATGGATGCCGCCACCGTGATGGGCGCTGCTTCCAACGCCTTGGTGTCGATGAGCAGGCTCTGCCCCACCAGCGATGCCGCGCAGCCCTGCAAGAAGGTCAGGTTGCCCGGGATGGACTGGTACACCTGCTCGCTGTCCACATTGGGGCAGCCCACCCAGATGACCTCGGCACCGGTGTCCTCATTGCGCGCCCACACGGCCAGCGAGAAGGGACCGTCCGTATCGCCGGATTCTTTGGCGGTGGTAGAGGATTCGTTGTAGTTCCGCTTGCTGTAGGCGTCCGCGGTGGTGTTGAGCAGAGGCTCCACCGTCACATTGTTCGTCTCGGTGACGGTAATGCCCTGTGCCACCGAGAGCATCACATGGCTGCTGCGGTTCACACCATCCAAAGCAGCGCTTTCGTCGGTGGTGCCATAATCCGGGAACAGCGAGTACGGGTAGCCGTACAGTGCATGGCCGGTATCCCCCTCCACCACGATGCCCGGCTCACGGGCAAGGCCGAACTGTGCCATCACGGCGTCCAGATCCGGCGTTTCGGCAAAGGCGCTGGTGGTCAGCAGCACCTTGCCGCCGTTTGCAAGATAGGTTTGCAGCTGCGCGATCTCATCCACAAGGCCGTCCGATGCAAAATCGGAAGAAGGTGCGTTGATGATCAGCAGATCACAGTCGTCCGGAATGGTGCTGGTGAGCAGGTCCAGCGGCTGCAACTCAATGTTTTGGGCTTCCAGCGCTTCGGTCAGCGAGGAAGTGGGGGCCTGCTCGCCGTGATTGGTGGTGTAGTAGGCATGGCTCTGCGCCGCAGCGGTCAGCTTGTAGATAGCAGAGCTGATCTGCTTTTCGCCGCCAAAGGTCACATTGGCCGAACCGGTGGTGTAGTAATCGGAGTAGTCATACTCGTAAAGCTCGGCGGCATCCAGCACCACACTGTTTTCACCGCAGACCACGATCAGGCTGCCGGTGGAAACATTTTCTGCACCGTACTGGGCGGCAAAGGCCGGATAAAGGGCGGGGTCCTTCTGCTCCCAGTGGAAATGGCTGCTTGCGTCAGCATAGTGGTCCAGCAGCTTGCTGAGGATGGCGTCCTCGCTGCCGGTCTCGCAGAGATAGTAAACGGTCACGTCCTGCGTTAGGCTCTGCATCAGCTGGCTGGAGCTGTCGCTCAGGGTGTACATTTTGGCGGCGGAAAGGTCGAACTCCGTATACTTTTTGGGCAGTGCACCCACCAGCAGATTGACCAGCACCGCCAGCACGATGGCTGCGGCCAGAATGGCCGTGGAGTACAGCCCGCTGCGGAACACCTTGCCGTTTGCAGAGGAAGAAAGCCTGAATTTTTTCATCTCATTTTCCTCCTCTCAGTTCCAGCGGCGTTTTTCCAGCCCTTGTGCGGTGAAGAACAAAAACAGCACCGTTACGGTGAGATAGTACACCAGTGCCGGGATGGAAAAATTGTTGTTGACGAATTCTTCAAACGGCGTGAACAGGCACAGCCCGCTGAGCACGGCGCTGAAAGCCTCGGTGAGCCAGCTGCTTTGCAGCAGGAACAATGCCGTCAGCGCCACACAGCAGCCTGCAAAGGTCAGGCACCCCAGCGTGAAACTGCGGGTGCGCAGACCGGCCACCACACTGAGCACCGCCGCGATCACGGTGAACAAGGCCAGCGCCACTGCGCTGCCGGCGGTGAACAGGTTGCGCAGGCTGGGCATCATATAGGCCAGCAGCAGCGCAGCCACACCGGCCACGGCGGCAATGATCTGGTTCTCGGTCAGGCTGGAAAGGAACACGCCGATGGCGATGGCCGCGCAGCCCATGAGGAAGTAGCACAAAAGGGCCGCAAAGTTTGCCGCTGTGGCCGTGCCGACGGCACCCAGTACGGCCAGAAGCAGGATCATGATAGCATCCACAAGGCACGGCAGTGCAAACATGACGCACAGTGCAAAGAATTTGCCCAGCACGATGCCCCACACGGATACCGGACTTGTGAGCAGAAGCTGGTCGGTACGGGTGCGGCGTTCTTCCGCAAAGCAGCGCATGGTCAGCACCGGGATATACAAAAGCAGCACAAAAATGGTGCGGTACAGCGTATAATAGCCAAAGTCTGTCAGGCCGTAGCCCAGATTCAGAGCCACAAAATAGATGGCTGTTGCCACCAGCATAAAGGCTGTGAGCACATAGCCGATCATCCCATGGAAGCAGCTGCGGACTTCGCGCTTGAAAATGGCGGTCATTCGGTCTCTTCCTCTCCTTCTTTGGCGTTTGTGTCGGGTGCTTCCTCGGTCAGGGCAAGGAACACTTCTTCCAGCGTCTTGCTCTCCGCCGCAAGGGCCAGCACGGTGCATCCGGCCTGCGAGAGGGCGCGGGACACTTCGGCGCGGCGGTCGGCAGCGTCCACGCTTTCGGCTGTAAAGGCCACCTGCCCGTCGGCCTCGGACTCGATCTCTACCTTGCAGATGCCCGGGATGGCACCCACTGCCTTGAGCACGATTTTGCCATTGCCCAGCACGGTGGCGCGCAGACGGCTGCCGGGATTCAGCGTTTCGGCCAGCTGCTCCGGTGTGCCCACGGCCACCAGATGGCCCTTGGAAAGGATGAGTACCTGGCTGCACACCGCCTGCACCTCGCTGAGGATATGGCTGGACAGAATGACGGTGTGGGTCCTGCCCAGTTCCCGGATGAGCCTGCGGATCTCAATGACCTGCGCCGGGTCCAGACCCACCGTGGGTTCATCCAGAATGATGAGCTGTGGCGTGCCCAGCAGTGCCTGCGCAATGCCCACGCGCTGGCGGTAGCCCTTGGACAGGCTGCGGACGAGCCGGGGCAGCACCTCTTCCAGCCCGGTGCGGCGGGCAGCACGCAGCACCTGTTCTTTGCGCTCAGCTTTCTTTTTGACGCCTTTGAGCTCGGCGGCAAACTCCAGATATTCCCGCACGGTCATTTCCGGGTAGAGCGGCGGCTGTTCGGGCAGGTAGCCCACGCAGGCCTTGGCCTGCTGCGCCTGTTCCGGCAGGCTGAAGCCCGCCACCTTTACTTCGCCGGAAGTGGGTGCAAGGTAGCCGGTGAGAATGTTCATAATGGTGGATTTGCCTGCGCCGTTCGGCCCCAGCAGGCCAAAGATCTGGCCGTCCCCTACCGTGAAAGACAAGTCTTCAATGGCAGGATGCGTGCCGTATTTTTTGCTCAGATGCGATACTTCGATCACAGCAAACTCTCCTTTAAGCGTTATTTCAATGCTGGTATATTCTAGCCGGAAAATGTGTATTTTTTAAGACAATCCTGCCCGGCAGGGCCAAAAGAATTCTTAAGAATGATTAAGACGCCGCTTTTTGTGCCAAAACGGCAGCAAAAAAGCACCGCTCCCCCCAAAAGGAAGCGGTGCTTCGAAAAACCATAATTACTTACGGCCGAAACGCTTGTTGAAGCGCTCAACACGTCCGCCGGTGTCAACCAGCTTCTGCTTGCCAGTGTAGAAAGGATGGCACTTGGAGCAAACTTCGACGTGGATCTCAGGCTTGGTGGAACGAGTCTTAATGACGTTGCCGCATGCGCAGGTGATGGTGCAGTCAACGTAGTTCGGATGGATACCCTGTTTCATTCTTTTCACCTCATTTCTGGTTCTGACTTATCGGGGCCATATTGTAAATGTATGTGCCCATCACAACCTTCAATATCGGCTACCCCGTCGAGCGGCCTTGGAAACGATTGCCTCACTATTATAGCACTATTTTGAAAGAATGCAAGAGGAAATTTTCATTTACTTGTAAATATCCCCGCGGTTTCCTGCCTTTGTCACACAGACCGTGATAATTTCTTCTTTCACCATATAAATGATCCGATACGTTCCCACCCGCAGGCGGTAATATCCGGTCTGACCTGCCATCGGCTTAATATCCCCTTCCTCCGGCAGTTTAGCAATCGCTGCCATGATCCGCATGCGCTGCGGCATCGGCTGCTTTGCAATAAATTTGAGCGCTATTTTATCGATCTGGATGTTCCACTTCACAGTGAGACCCCCAGTTCTTTGCAGGCATCTTCAAAACTGACAAACTGGCCTTTTTCAGGGTCATTCTGGTAATCCTTCAAAAGCTTTTCGCAGTATGCATCATCTGCCGTTTCATCGGCATCCGCCATCAAAAGCCCCTGCATATAGGCCACAACATATGCCAATTTATACTCCGGCAGTTCATCGGCCAGAAGTTCAAGCTGTTCTCTTGTGCTCATTATGCATACCTCCATTCTTAAATTTTATTATACGGTATTTCTTCACCCTTGTCAAATCAAAAATTCTTTTCCCTGCGTCAAAAAAAGTCCCCTGCACGTTCATGCAGAGGACTTTTGCGGTTTTGCCTTATACCGTCAGGCGATCAGTGGATGAACACCGGGCCCAGCGGGTTTGCAATGGGGCTGACGTAGCCGCCCAGCAGCTTGGGGATCGCCAAGCTGATATCGGGCACGAAGGTCAGCAGCAGCAGTGCAATGAACATGCACAGGTAGAACGGCAGAGTAGCCTTGACCACCTTTTCCATCGGGCGCTTTGCAACGGCAGAGCCGATGAACAGCACAGCGCCGACAGGAGGAGTCAGCAGGCCGATGCCGCAGTTCAGGACCACGATGATACCGAACTGGATGGGATCGATGCCGATGGAGGTTGCGATGGGCAGCAGGATGGGAGTAGCGATCAGGATGATGGGAGCCATATCCATGATGCAGCCCAGAACCAGGATAATCAGGTCGATCAGCAGAGCGATGATGTAGGGGTTATCGGTGACGCTGGTGATGGCATTTGCAGCCAGATCCGGCACATGCAGCATGGTGAGGCAGTTGCCAAAGACCGCAGAGGTAGCGATCAGGATCAGCACGATGGACAGGGTGTTCACGCACTCATCCAGCGCATGCCAGACGCCCTTCCAATCCAGACCCTTGTAGACGAACACCGACACGAACAGGGAGTAGATAACGGCGATAGCAGCGGACTCGGTAGCAGTGAACACGCCGCCGACAACGCCGAACACAACGATGACGACCGCAGCCAGTGCCCAGATGGAAGTGCCCAGCTGCTTAACGAAGCCCTTGATGCTGAACGGAGAGCCCTTGGGGTAATTCTCCTTGACCGAGATGATGTAGGAACCGATCATCAGGACGATGGCCAGCAAAGCGCCGGGCAGATAACCTGCCAAGAACAGGCTGCCGACCGAGATGCCGCCGGCAGTGGTGGCGTAAATGACCATGTTATGGCTCGGAGGAACCAGCAGACCCTCGCAGGAGGAGGTGATGGTAACAGCGGTGGAGAAGTCGGCGTCGTAGCCCTGATCGACCATCATGGGGATCATGATGGAACCGATGGAAGCGGTATCTGCAGATGCAGAACCGGAAATGCCGCCGAAGAAGTAGGAGGCAACGATGTTGACCATTGCCATGCCGCCGCGCATCCAGCCCACACAGGCGTCAGCCAGAGCGATCAGCTTTTCAGAAATGCCGCCGGAGCCCATGAGCACGCCCATGGTGATGAAGAACGGCACAGCCATCAGGCTGAAGGAAGAGATGCCCTTGACCATCAGACGGCAGACATCGGTCAGTGCCTGTCCCTGCACCATCAGGCACAGCACGCTGGAAAGACCAACGGCGTATGCAATGGGGAAACGCAGGAAGATCATTACAAAGAAGCTGACAAGAAGGACAATGATCGCCAGTGTCTGGACTGTCATATTACACTTCCTCCTTTACAAAAATGCTCTTGATGTGGTTGTACAGTGCCTCGATCTCGAAGATGATCATGGCAACACCGGCCAGAGGCACCGGGAAGTACATCCAGAAGCGGCTCAGCCAGGGCATGGACACGTAGAAGCCGCGGCCGCCCAGAGTGGTGGCATAGTTCCAGCCGACCACCATCATGATGACGCCCAGAATGCACACGGCAAGATCGGCCAGAATGTCCAGCACCTTGACGGCGACCTTGGGCAGATACACGTCAAATGCGGTCATGCGGATGTGGGCACCGCGGCGGATGGCCAGAGCAGCGCTCAGCACAGCCATGTAGCTCATGCAGGTCAGCACGACCTCCTCCGACCATGCGGGGTCCGGGATGAACGAGACGTAACGGCCAATAACCGACATGGTGGTGATGAGGATATCCGCAATCAGCAGCAGCTTGCAGATAAACAGGACCACTTTGTAGGTGATGTCGTACGCCGGCTTGATCTTATCCAGAGTGGTAAAGATTTTCGGCATAGGAATTCCTCCATATAAAAACCCGGCGGGTCTGCGGGCGTATCCCGTAGTCCCCCGCCGGGCTATGTACTATCTCCGAACAGAAAAGGCTTTTTCAATTATGCCTTCATGTCCAGCAGCTGCTGATACAGCTCAGCCTGATCGGAGGTGTTCTCGCTGATGACCTTAGCGCAGGCCTCCTGCCAGGGTGCCTTGTCGTCAACATCCACAACGTTGCAGCCAGAGCTTCTCAGCTCCTCCAGAACCTTGTTCTCAGCGGTCTCAGACAGGTCTGCGTTGAAGGCCTGCGTATCAGCACCAGCCTCCATGATGGCAGCCTGCTGGTTCTCGGTCAGCTTGCTCCATGCGTTATCGGTGATAACAGCCTGAATAGCACCCAGAGTGTGGCCGTCCAGGATCAGGTTGTTGGCAACCTCGGGGAATGCATTGGACTTGTAGTTTGCGATGGGCTGCTCAGCACCATCCACAACACCGGTCTGCAGTGCGCTGTACAGCTCACCGAAGGAAACGACGGTGGGGTTAGCGCCCAGACCCTCGACCATGCCGTTCATGACGGGGTCGTTGGACACGCGCAGCTTCAGGCCCTTGAAATCAGCAATGCCGGAAACAGGGTTGACCGTGAAGAAGTGACGGAAGCCCTCTTCGCCGTAGAAGACACCACGAACGGGCAGGCCCAGCTCCTGAGGCTCGTTCAGGAACTCAGGTGCCAGATCGCTGTTGGCGAAGTTCCAGAAGTGTGCGCGGTTCTCGAAGGTGAAGGGGATGCTCAGCAGCTTGGACTTGTTGCAGCCGTAGCTGGTCAGTGCGAAAGCGGAGATACGGCTCATATCGATGGAAGTGGAGCCGCCCAGAATAGCGTCCAGAACATCGTTCTCGGAACCCAGAACACCGGAAGCCTGCACATCAATGACGACGGAACCGCCGGTCAGCTCTTCCACCTTCTCCTTGAAGTGGGTAGCGGTCTGGCCAACGATGGTATCCAGCGGGTTGACCTCGGCGTAGACCAGAGTCACCTTGGGATCGTTTGCGGCGGCAGCAGCATCACCAGCAGCTGCTGCGGTGGAAGAAGCTGCGGTAGAGGTGGAAGCAGCAGTAGAGCTGCTGGAACCACCGCAAGCGGTCAGAGCCAGAGCAGCGGCGGAAACACCGGCTGCTGCCAGAAAGCTGCGACGAGTGATCTTTTTCATAATAAATCGTCCTCCTTAAATTTCCGAAACAGCCCGGTCTGCACAGGACCCATCGGCTGTTCATTTACTGTACACACTTTAGCAAATTTTTTTAAGCGAAACAAGGGCTTTCAAAAAATGTCCTGCTTTTTGAAAAAATGTCGGAATATCTTTTGTGAAAACTGCTAAACGCTTTACTTTTCGTTTGTGCATCTTAGCTGAACAGATGGATACATTTCTGGATATCAGACGCAAAAACAAAGCACTGCATGCCTTTCCTTCTCAGAAAAAAGCGCAGTGCTTTGCCGTTCTTTATTTCGGTTTCCTAGTTTCTTTGCCCGTCTTTATCAGGCTTTGCCGCCGCTCACGACTCCCGGATGCGGGCGATGAGCTCGCCCTGCTCGGCAAACAGATCGTACATCGGCTGCACGGCGGCGCGGAATTCGGCCTTTTCTTCTTCGTCCAGCTCCGTCACCTCAATGCCTGCCGCACGCATGTTCTCCTCCGAGTCAGCTTCCTGCTGCGCCCAGAGCCGGCGTTCCACCCGGGCGCTTGCACGGGCACACTGCCGGATGATCTCCGGGTAACGCTCGTCCAGCGCGGCCAGCTTGTCCATCGCGGCGGGGCTTGCCAGCTGCACCTCCGGCACACGGGTGTGCTCATCCTTTAAAAAATAGGGTGCCACCTCGTAGTGGCCCATGGCTTCGTAGCTGGGCCAGTTGTTCTCGGCGCCATCGATCTCCCCGTTGTGCAAAGCGGCATACACCTTACTGTACACCACCTTTACCGGCTTTGCACCAAGGTCGGTGATCATTTCGCTCATCATATCGGATTCCTGCACGCGGAGGGTCAGGCCCCGCAGGTCTGCAAGGCATGTCACCTTCTGCCGGGTGTAGAAGCTGCGCACGCCGGCGTCGAACCATGAAAGGCCGGTGAGTTCCAGCGAATCCAGCATGGAGAGGAACTCGTCGCCAATGGAGCCGTCCAACACACGCCACATCTGGCTGGCATCCACGTAAAGGTACGGCAGCTGCAATACGCTCAGCGCCGGCTCGTACTCGGCCAGCTGGCTGAGGGACACGCGGGAAAAATCGATGCCGCCGAACTGCATCTGCTGAATGACGCTTTGCTCCGCCCCCAGCTCTCCCCCGCTGTACACCAGCACTTTCACCCTGCCGTCGGTGCGCTGGGCCACAAGGTCCGCAAAGGCCAGCGCCGCCTGCGTGGTGGGATAATCCTCCGGCTGGTTCTCTGCATAGCGCAGGATCAGCTCTGCACCCGGCTCGTCCTGTACCGGCTGATGGCCGCAGCCGGATACCGGCAGTGCCAGCACCGCCGCGCCGAACAGGGCCGTGAGCATCTGACGGCGGGTCACAGGCGGACCTCCCGGGCGGCTTTGGCCGTTTCCTTGCGGTACTGGGTGGGGGTCATGCCGGTGCGCTTTTTAAAGGTGCGGGCAAAATAGCTGGAATCCTCATACCCCACCATGGAAGCCACCTCTGCCGCCGAACGGAACGGGTCGGTGAGCAGCTCCTTGGCGGCGTTGATGCGCAGCTCGGTCAAACAGTCCAGAAAGTTCGTTTTCTGGTACTTTTTGAACTGGGCCGAGAGATAGGCTGGGCTGATGTGCAGGATCTCGCTGACGCTGTCCAGCGAGAGATCGAACATGTAGTTATCTTCCATATACTTGCGCACATGGGCCATGACCAGCGCGTTGCGGTCGTTCTCCCCTGCCTCGGCGGCATCGTCCTCGGGGTCGGTCTCCGGCTCCACCGGTGCCAGCTCGGCAAGGCGGCGGCCTGCTTCGATCTGGCGGATGGCCTTGCGGATGGATGCTTCCACCTCGTCCGGGTTCACCGGCTTGAGCAGATAATCGCAGGCCCCCAGATGCATGGCCTCGTGGGCGTACTGGAACAGGCTGTAGGCTGTGACGAAGATCACCCTGCACTCCGGGCGCTGCTCCAGCACCGCGCGGGCTGCGTCCAGACCGTTCATGCCGGGCATCTCGATGTCCATCAGGATCAGGTCTGCGCCCCACAGCACCGCCGTATCTGCGGCCTTGCGGCCATTCTCAGCGGTCTCAATGGTCACTTCGTGCTCAAAGCGGCGGGCCACGATGTCCGCCAGCGTCTCCCGTTCCAGCGTTTCATCATCCGCGATCAACAGACGAATCATTCCTCAAACTCCTCCTCATTCTCCACCAAGGGCAGGTACAATACCACGGCTGTGCCCCATCCGGGGCGGGACCGTATGACCAGACGGCTGTTTTTATCCAGCAGACGCAGACGCGCCGCCACATTATAAATGCCGATGTGCTCCCAGCGCTCGCCGGGCTGGCGGAGTGCTGCACGCAGCTGCTGCAATTGCTCCGGCTGGATGCCCATGCCGTTATCCACCACACGGATGCACAGCAGGCCTTTTTCCCGCAAGGGATTGACCCGGATGCGCACCACGCCGCCCTCTTCCTTGGGGCAGATGCCGTGCTTGAAGGCATTTTCCACGATGGGCTGCAAGATGAAGGACGGCACCATGGTCTCCGTCAGGTCCAGCGAATCAGAAAAAGCCCACTCCATGCGCACCCGCTCGCCAAAGCGGACGTGATAAATGGAGTAGTATTCATCTACGATGCGCACCTCGCGGGAGAGCGGCACCTGTTCGTCGTTGCTCATCAGGCTGTAGCGCAGCAGATGCGAAAGCGCCATGATGAGCGCCTGCGTGCGGTAGGCCGTCTCGGTGCCGGCGGTCTGCTGGATCACATTGAGGGTATTGAACAAAAAGTGCGGGTCGATCTGGCTGCGCAGCTGCTGCAATCGGCTGCGCTCCATGCGGTTCTGCAATTCCAGTGCTTCGGTCTTCTGGCGGTGCAGTTCCCGCTCGATCTCGTTTTTCTCCTGCAAAGTGGTCACCTGCTGAGCCATGGAGTGCTTCATGATGTTAAAGGACTCGGCCAGCCGGGCGATCTCCGGCTGCTTGGGCAGCGGGATGTCCGGCGTGTCGAACCGGCTTTTGCCAATGGCGCGGGACGCCGCGATCATCTGCTGCACCGGCGTGAGCAGCCGCATGACCATGTGGCCGGTGACGCAGCCCAGCGCCACGCACAGGGCTACCACGACCGTTTGCAGCATCGTGATGCGCTCGTTCAGGGCCGAAATGGTGGTGTAGTTGGTCTGGGAATCCAGAATGGCGGTTTCCAGCAATTGCAGCGTGTACTGGCTCAGGTAGCTGCCGCAGGGTGCCACCTTGGCGTAATACAGCTGCGAGGCAGCCGCATCGTTGCCGCTGAGCAGGTCGTTTTGCAGCTCGTCCAACAGGCCGGTGTAGGTCTGGTAGACCGTATCCACCGCGCCGTAGAGCACCCGCTGCTCATCGCTGACGCTTTGCAGGCTGTCCAGACTGGTGCCGATGCGCCACAGCCACGCGTTGCAGGTGGAAGCCGAGGATTCCAGCTTTGCAATGAGCGCTTCCGGCTCGCTGTTCTCCCAGCGGTAGTCCTCCAACACGGAGATGGAGCTTTCCACACCGCCCTGAAAACGGCTGATGGCGTTGAAGCAGCCCATCTGCTCGTCCTGCACGATCTGAACGGCGCTGGACTGGTAGCCGTTGAGCATGATCTGCATGGCAAAGGCCGCAAAAAATGCCGCCAGACACAAGCCCATGCGCTGTTTTAAGGTGATCTGCCACTTGCGGTGCTGCAAAGCCTGCCGCCTCCTTTCGCCCTTTTGTTTCATAACGATTTATTTTACCACGTTTCGGCCCGGATTGGCAAGGTTTGCACGGGTTTCTCTTGCCTAAACGGCACAAATGTGGTACGATGCCTATAAATACAAAGGAGGCGACTTTATGTCCCAGACCATCTCCGTTTCCACCACCATGGACGAAGCGGGCTTCCACGATTTTGCCGTGTTTGATGCATTCCATCACCGCAAAGCATGGCTGCGCCCGGCTGTTTTTGCCTTTATCATGCTGTTTTTTGCCGCCGTCTGCCTTTCGCAGCTGGGCAAGCGTCCGGGTGCCGGGCTGCTGGCCGCCGTGCTTGGCATTGTGGGCGTCGGCCTGCCGCTGAGCTATTTTTACACGTTCTTCCGCAGCGTTTCCAAGCAGATCAAGCAGATGCATCTGCCGCGCGCCTTCTACCGCGTGGAGCTTGCTGACGGCGGCATTGCCGTGTGGATGTACGGCCAGCAGGACAAGCCCGAACCCACCACCCGCCATGCTTGGGCAGATTTTTACTGCGCCTACCGCACCGAGAATGCTGTATACCTCTATGTGGAAAAAGAGAAGGCTTACTTACTGAATGACCGCATGGAAGCGGTATGGCAGTTCTTGACCGGTATCCTGCCAAAGGAAAAGCTGCACGACTGCCGAAAAGGTTGAGCCAAAAAACATGCACAGGCAAAAAAAAAGAACTGCTGAAGGAAATGTCAGCAGTTCTTTTTGTATATAAAGACCCACGCTGCGGCAAAGCAAAGCGCAGCGTGGGAGCGAAGATAGCTTATTTTATTGTGTCAGCCGGTCAACGGGCAACCGTGTACTTGTGCAGGGTCTTGCGTACAGCGCCGGGGCCTGCAAACAGCTCCTTGGCCATGGACTCGATCTTCTCGCCCAGACCAACGGCATACAGGTCCACGCCGAACACGTCAACACGGCTGTACAGCTGCTTCAGGCAGCTGAAGTCCTGCTCGCCTTCCTTGACTTCCAGCGGAGCCACGATGGCTTGCAGTTCTGCCAGCAGCGGGTCGGTGGAGGGCTCGAAAGCCTGACCGTTGTCGTCGATGCCCTTCAGGTAGCGGGCATAGCCTGCCAGCACCAGCGGGATCAGGATGAGGTTGGACTTATCCAGACCGCGTGCCTCGTAAGCCTTGATGGTCTCGCCAAAGCGGATGGCCAGCTTCTGGGAGGTATCGGTGGCGATACGCTGGGGCGCATCGGGCATGAAGGGGTTGGGCAGACGGCGGTTGATGACAGCGCCGATGAACTCGTAGGGGTTCAGCACACCGGGATCAACGACCACAGGCATTGCCTCGATGTAGCCGATCTTCTGGATGAAGGCGCGCAGGTCCTCATCGGCCATCTCGGCAGAGATGAGGGTGTAGCCCAGCATGCAGCCGTAGATGGACATGGCAGTGTGCAGAGGGTTCAGGCAGGTGCACACCTTCATCTTTTCGATCTTGTCCACGGTCTCGCGGTCGCAGTACAGCACACCGCCCAGCTCCAGCGGAGGACGGCCATTGGTGTAGTGATCCTCGATGCACAGGTACTGGGTCTCCTCGGCGTTGACGAAGGGTGCAGTGAAGGTGTGCTTCTCGGTGACGATGGTGTAGTTATCCTCAAAGCCGTCGTCAGCCAGCATCTTCTGCACCTTGGCGTCCGGGCGCGGGGTGATCTTGTCGATCATGCTCCACGGGAAGGTGATCTTGGTCTCGTCCTGCACATAGGTCAGGAACTCGGCGGGCACCAGACCCTGCTCCACCCACTTTGCGGCGTAGGTGTGCACGGCAGTCTTGACCTTATCGCCGTTGTGAGAGCAGTTATCCATGCTCTGGACGGTGAGCGGCAGCTTGCCGGCCTTGAAGCGCTCGTACAGCAGCGCAGTGACCTTACCCATGGCCAGCACGGGGGTCAGGCCGCGCTCCAGATCCGCAGGAGCAACGCCGTAGCCCTTCTCAGTGATGGTGAAGGAGATCATCTGCAAGCTGGGGTTCTGGAAGATCTCCACCAGACGTGCCCAGTCCTCGCCGAAGGAGTAGTCAGCCTTCAGGCTCTCGGTGACGGAAGCCGCCACCTTCTTCTCGATCTCGCCGGTGGACTTCAGGCAGACCAGCAGGCTCATGTTATCGTAGGGGCGGTAAGCCTTATCGATGATCTCGTAGTCAAAGCTCTCGGCCACGATCACGCCGCGGTCATACTTGCCGGTATTCAGCGCATCGTTCAGGATGGCAGCCGGGAAAGCGCGGAAGATGTTGCCTGCGCCGAAGTGCACCCAAGTGGGTTCAGCGTGGGTCTTGGCCTTGACGGCCTCGATATCGAATTTGGGCAGCTCGTAGCCCTTTTCTGCCCACTCGGCGGACAGATTGCCGTTTTTGATCTCAGACAGCTTCATAATGATCAGCCCTTCTTTTTCTCTTCGTCCAGACGGTCCAGCAGGTCCCAGACGCCCAGCATGTACTGAATGCCCAGTGCGCGGTCATACTTGCCGTAGCCGGGACGGCAGCTGCCGGGGCCTTCCTCCCACAGCTGACGGCCATGGTCCGGGCGGATGTAGCCCTCGAAGCCGCAGTCATGGTAAGCGCGCAGCACCTCAATGATGCCGGTCTCGCCGCAGCAGTCGCGGTGGGCAGCCTCGGAGAAGTCGCCGTTGGGGAAGTGATGGATGTTGCGGATGTGGCCAAAGGCAATGCGGTCGCAGTGCTTGCGCACGATCTCGGCGCAGTTGTTGTTGGGGTTTGCGTTCAGGCTGCCGGTGCACAGGGTCAGGCAGTTGTACGGGTCGTCCACCATCTTGAGGAAGCGGTCGATGCTGGGCTCGTCCACCAGCAGACGGGGCAGGCCGAAGATATCCCAAGGGGGATCGTCCATGTGGATGGCCATTTTGATGTCGCACTCATGGCAGGTGGGCATCAGGGCATCGAGGAAGTACTTCAGGTTCTCCCACAGCTTCTCCTTGGTGACAGGCGCATAAGCCTTGAACAGCTCGTCCAGCTTTGCCATACGCTCCGGCTCCCAGCCGGGGAAGGTCATGTGGTACTTCTCGGTGAAGGACATGATGTACTCGGCCATGGCCTTGTAGTCGCCCTTGATCTTATCCTTCTCGTAGAACAGCGCGGTAGAGCCGTCGCCCACGGGGTGGAACAGGTCGGTGCGGGTCCAGTCGAAGATGGGCATGAAGTTGTAGCAGATGACCTTGACGCCGAACTTGGACAGGTTGCGGATGCACTGCTTGTAGTTCTCGATGTACTGGTCGCGGGTGGGCAGACCGATCTTGATGTCGTCGTGGACATTGACAGACTCAACAACATCCATATCGAAGCCGTATGCGTGGATCTGATCTGCCACCTTCTGGATCTCGTCCACTTCCCAGATCTCGCCGGGCATCTTGCTGTGCAGTGCCCAGACGATGCTGGTCACGCCGGGGATCTGCTTGATGTCGCTCAGGCTGACGGGGTCGTTGCCCTCGCCATACCAGCGCCAACCCATTTTCATAGGCATAGGGAATCCTCCTGTTTTTGCTTTGCATGTATGCGCAGCCGTGTGCTGCGTCCTTATGCTTATATTCTAGTATATCAGTTCCCGTTTTTCAATGGACGCATTGCCGGATTTTGGTGTTTATTCTTGTATACTTTAGACAAAAAGCCCAAAAAGCGCCCCGTTTACGGGCAAAAAGTCCGCCGAATGATCATCACCCGGCGGACTCCTCTACTTCATATATTACAACTTTTGCTCCAGCACGATCTTGCAGATGCGGTCCACATCCTCCATGGCAAGGTCGGCATACAGCGGCAGGGTGAGCACCCGTTTTGCCACATGCAGGGCCACCGGCGTTGCGTCCACATCGTATTTACCGTGGAAGCACTCGAAGGTATTGGTGAGCGGATAGAAATATTTGCGCGCACCAATCCCGTTTTGGGCCAGTGCATCCATCACTTCGTTGCGACTGGCACCAAAAAGTGTTTCGTCGAACACCACCGGGAAATAGGCGTAGTTGGACCGGACCTCCGGCTGCTTCACATTCAGGCGCAAACCCTCTACTCCTTCCAGATGTTCCCGATAACGTTCCACCACAGCCTCACGCTTGGCAATTTCCTCATCCACATGACGCAGGTTGCACAGGCCCATGGCGGCGCAGAACTCGTTCATTTTGGCGTTGGCGCCCACGGCATCCACTTCTTCCGGGCCGTGGATGCCAAAGTTTTTCAGCTCGTACAGTCTGCGGCCCATATCCGGGTCACGGTAGCACACCGCGCCGCCCTCAATGGTGTTGAACACCTTGGTTGCATGGAAGCTGAAGCAGGAAGCATCGCCAAAGCTGCCGATGCCCTGCCCTTTGTAGGTCTCGCCAAAGGTGTGGGCTGCATCGTACAGTACCTTGAGCTCGTACTTGTGGGCAATGCGCTCGATCTCTTCGACATTGCAGATGTTGCCGTACACATGCACCGGCAAGATGGCACAGGTGCGGTCGGTGATGAGCCGTTCGATCTGAGTCACATCCATGGTGTAGGTCTCGGGGTCGATATCGCAGAACACCGGTTCCAGCCCGTTGCGCACGATGGCGTGGGTGGTGGACGCAAAAGTGAACGGCGTGGTGATGACCTCGCCCTGCAGGTTCAGTGCTTGCAACGAAAGCTCCAGCGCCATGTGGCCGTTGGTGAGCAGTTCCACATTGGGCACGCCCATGTACTTTTGCAGTTCCGCTTGCAGAGTTTTATGTTTTACGCCCATATTGGTCAGCCAGTGGCTGTCCCAGATGGGACGGATCTCTTCAATGTATTCTTCCAGCGTTGGCATGGAAGAACGGGTAACTAAAATATTGTTCATTCAACCCCTGCTTCCTTTTATTTATAGCAATAACCACCGTGGATCTCCAACACTGCTCCGTTGATAAACCGATTATGAATCGCCTCCATACAGAGGCTTGCAACCTCTTCCGGTTCAGCAAAACGCTTCAGTGCAGTTTTCTCTTCGATTCTTGCGCGTTGATCTGCTGGTTTGTTCTTCTGCCAAGGCGTATCAACAAATCCAGGCGCTACCGCATTTACATTGATCTTCCGGCCTGCAAATTCCTTTACCAACTGCTTGGTCAAAAAGTGAACGGCACTTTTTGTTGCGCCATAAGCAATTGAAATGCTATGCGGATAAATTCCCATCGCTGAGCCCATAAATACGATGCTTCCGTTTTTCTGCAGCATCGGATCCAATTTCTGAATGAGGAAGAACGGGCAACTCAGATTTGTGTTGATCACATAATCCCACTTTTCTTGCGTGATCTCCTGAAAAGTCGACCGGTCAGTAACACCGACATTCAGCACCACCACATCCACTTTGTCTGTGATCTGCCGAATTTTCTCCACGAAACTCAGAACATTTTCGTAGTTAGATAATTCCTGCTTTATTACTTGAAAGCTGTCCATCTCTTCTCCCTGCACAGCTTCCATCTCGGCCTTACACGCCTGTGCTTCTGCATCATTGTGGGCATAGTTTCCGATTACAAAATAGCCTTCTCTCAACAGTTTCTTTGCAACCGCTTTTCCAATGCCCTGCGTGCTGCCTGTCACAACGGCATATTTCATTGTGCATCGCCTTCCAATCTGCGGTCAGACGCATAAATTTTTCTTGCATAAATCAGATCATCAACGCAGTCAACCTCCGTCCATGCATAATCAGAAACATCCGTATAGCCCAGAGAATAATTTTTTTCGAAAATTAACTGGTCAAACAGATTTTCGTACCACTGATCATAACATCCATCGGTGATCATTTTATCAAGTTCTGCAACAACTGTCCCAATGTCGTTTTTGGCAACTTTAATGACACCGACATATTCGCCATAATATTTGGTCAGCTGCTTGCTCATAACCAGAACCTTGTCCTGATCTACTTCTACGTTGTAATCGCCATCCGTTTTGATTGAGCTGTCCAGCAAAACAGACGTTTTTTCAGGTTTTGCACAGAGGAGCTCCTTAACGGTTTTTTCTGACATAACGATATCCCCGTTGATCAGAACCGAATCCACCTCCGTGATAAATTCTTTTGCAAACCACAAAGAGGCAATTGAATTTGTGACAGCATAAAATGGGTTGTAAACAAATGTAATTTTTTCATTCTGGATGCTGTTCCTGATTGCATCTGCCATGTAACCAATGACCGCATAAATATGCGCATCCGGATCATATTTGCAGATCAAATCTGTCATTCTCTTAAAAATAGTAACATTATCATCCAGTTTAAACAACGATTTGGGTTGTTGCAAAGTCAACGGATGTAGTCTTGTGCCCTTGCCAGCCATCATAAAAAAGTAATTCATGTTGCGCTCTCCTCCTGCCACAGCAACAAGCCACAGCGAATCAGTTTATTATCCGTGGGAAATGTAATATTGATACCATATTTTTTCGCACTTTTAACAACATTCACGCCCGTTGCTTCCAGCGGACTTCTGGACATATAAGGATTATTACACCGTTCTTTGCCACACCCATCTTTGCAAAGCTTGCATGACCCGCCAATAAAGCTGATCGCAGTTGAAGCGTTGTGATCCCACATAAATTTTTCCAGTTTCAGAAGGGTCTTATGCAGAACAATGCTCGACTCGCTTCGAATTGCGTTGTAGGATGCGCTATCCTTAATATTAAAGGAATAAATCACGAACATGCCCTGATCAAATTCCTTCATCATCTGCTGAAAGTCAATTTGTGGCAGCTTGGGTGGACATCTCCAGTTGTTTCCATATTTTCCACAATAAAAGCAGTTCATTTTGACAGCTTCTTCAAAAATCAGATCTGCCGGATCAATCATCACCCCCTGCGCATCCGGTGCAATGCTATTGAGATATGCAAGGGTTTCCTCAGCCAAACTCATACTACTATTTTCCTTTATATATGCGAAACAACATAAATCAGCGCAGATATTTTGTATATGAAACATCCGGATCTGTAATTGCTCCGGTATGCCATGCTCCTCTTTTTTCCACAGGCGGCAACTGCATATAATCGCCATACTGCGTGGCCAGCATTTTGTCGTATTCTTTCGGAATCGGAAATTTGAAAAGCTCAAATTCCCATGGAATCGTTGTATTCACCCATTCTTCTTGAAAGAAAAGCTCATCCGCCTTATAGATCGTGCAGACTGCCATGTTCCGATATCCTGTATCTTCATGTTCATACTTTCTTGCGATATGGTCCAGCTCTTTCCAGACTTCCACCGGGTCACGATACGGATACATTTCCATCCTGCGCAAATCCGTTTCTGTTGGATTCGGGTTGGAACGACGCATATTCGTAGAATTTTCAATGATCAGATTTTTGATTTTGTCATAGCGCTCCTGCAAATCATCCTTTTTTGCATGATCCAGCGGAAAAATATCAATGCTGATCCCCTGATTGAATTTTTCATATTGGAACGTTCTGATAACTTCAGCCGTTCTGCTGTTGCGCAGTTTTGTATGCGCGTAAAAATAGCCATGGTCCGTTCCGGGAGCCTGCAGAAAATACGGCTCAGCGAAGGCTCCTGCCCCGATTGCAAGCAGTTTCTGATAATCTTCTCTGGGCATCATGACATCAATATCATCATCCCACGGGATAAAGCCTTTATGTCGGATCGCGCCCAGCAAAGAACCGCCGGTGAGCTGATATTGAAAGCCGTTTTTCTGACATACCGCGTCAAATTTCAAAAGCAGATCCAGCTGGATCGCCCACAGCTTTTTTCGCTCTTTTGTGACGAGAAAACCACTCCGGGTCTCTTCCTCAAAAAAGCTCTCCGGCAGGATACCTTCCGCAACGATCCTTTCACACTCCGTCATGATTCAAATCCTCTCGTTTTTGATGTTATCTGCTGCCTGTGCCATTCCTATTGCCCGTACCAGAAAGCAGCTGTTTCTCTCAGATGCTCTTTCCAGCACAAAGTCATGCCTGTGATAGAATTTCCGTGCATTTATATTGGAGTCGTCCACTTCCAGACGGATCTTTTCCATGCCGGCCTTTTGTGCTTCCAAAATGCAATGCCGCAACAAAAGTGTACCGCAGCCGGTCCCCTGATGCTCTTTCCGAATGCCGATCAGTGAAATATACGCCGTTTTTGTTATTAGATCATTGACGTACATTGCCGCCATACCGATCACCTCATTCTGGTTTTCCATAACGATCACATCGGCATGTTCTGCCAGTTTTTCGGCGTATGCTGCCAGCTCCACACGCTGCGACAGTGTGCGGAATTCTGCTGAAAAGGACTCGATCAGCGCTAGAACATCTGCTTTTGTATATAACCGCTTATACTCCACCAATACTGCTCCTTCGGCTTTTTTAAGCATTCTCTACGACCACACGATAATACTTTTGAATGTTGTTTGTGATCTCCATCATTTCTTCCATGCTGTCTGCCTTGAACAGAATGGTGCCCAGCGAATGGGTCGTATTCTGATAAGCATGGACTTCTTCGCCCGGCTGCTTGGTACAGTACACTTCCAGCAGGTTTTTCTTACGGAAATCCTCGTCAAACCAGATCTCTTTAAATATGCCATTCACGGTGCTGAGCAGCATGTAATTGCTCCAGCATCCAATGGTCGGTGCCATCTGTAAGTCAGAACAGTCTTCGCCAACAGCGGCACGGATGGTATAATCCACAAGGTCCACACCGGTGGCATATTGAATCAGCTGCGGGATATAGCTGCCGCCGTTGCGCGGGCCAAGCTCCAGAATGTAAACTGTGTCAGTTTCATCGATAATGGCTTCAATATTGTATGCACAGGTCTTCATGCCCAGCGCCGTGATCAGCCGCTGCAGCTCCGCATCCACCTTTGCTTTCATTTCCGGTGTGAGCAAGCTGGGCCAGAACTCGCCCAATGCCACATATTCACGGGTTCCCCTGCCGCTGTAAAGCTCGTTGCCGTAACTCGTGAACACCAGCTTCCCATCCACCGAAAAGCCGTCGCCGGATACCTGATAGCCTTTTTTGCGAATAAACTCTTCTACAATAAACCGCCCGCCGCGAGAGTAAGAAAGCGCTTCTTCCACCGCTGCCTTCAGTTCACTTTTGTCATAAATTTTTACAACGCCCTTGCTGCCAGAGGAGTCCACAGGCTTTACCATAACCGGGAAATGGAACTGATCGATTTCCCGGTACGCATCTTCATAGTTCGTATATCCATGCGCCTGCGGGCAATTCAGTCCATGTTTTTGCAGAAAATCACGAAACAAATCTTTTTCGGTCAGGATCTTTACCGATTCATATGGATTGCCGGGCAGGTCCATCTTCTCTGCCACATAGGCCGCTGTCGGGGCTGCCGGGTCGGAAGCATACGCCACAATGCCGTCGATCTGCAGCTCTTGCGCCAGCCGCAGCACGGCTTCCTTATCGGTCGTGCTGACGTTATGGTATTCGTCCGCAAACTTATGGCCCGGGTTTTCCGGCAGATAATCACAGGTGATCGTATACAAGCCGAGTTCCTTCGCCTTTTTGATGCTTGGGATCTGCTGCATGGAGCCGCCCAGAAGAAGGACTTTTTTTTGCGCCATTGTATAAACTTCCTTTCAAACGATGCCATCCACAAATTTTTTGATTCGTCCGCACGCTTCCAGCAGTTTTTTTTCATCCAAAGTACAGGCAATGCGGATATGGTCATTGTAATGGTTTCCATACGCAGCCCCCGGTACCACAGCCACATGCTGTTTTTCCAGCAGCTGATGGGCAAAGGTCAACGAATCCATTCCTGTCCTGCCAATGTTGACAAACAGATAAAAGGTCGCTTCCGGTTCCGGGCAGAAGAGTTTATCGATCTGGTTGATCGCACGGCACATGCTGCGGCATCGATGTTCAAAAACATCCCTGATATTGTGCTTCTCTGCACAATGCCGGTAAGCCGCGATGCCCGCATACTGAGACGGAAGTGATGCACAGGCCGCCACGTTTTCCTGTAGTTTCGTCATATCTGCAATGACGCTTTCCGGGCCAATGGCATAACCAGCCCGATATCCTGTCATTGCAAACCGTTTGGAGAGGCTGTCCACCACAACCGTACGCTCCATCATACCGGGGAATGCTACAATACTTTCATGTGGACATCCGTTAAAGATGAGCGTCTTATACACTTCATCTGAGATCACCGCAAAATCGTAACGGTTTGCCAGTTCTGCGATCCGCTGCAACGTATCGTGCCTTATCACACGCCCAGAGGGATTACACGGCGAATTCAGAATCATTGCTGCCGTTTTTGGCGTTATCGCATTGTGGATCTGCTCTGCCGTCACAGTAAAGCCCGACTCTTCCGTGGTGTTCACGATGACTGGGACTCCACCGCAGGAACGTACCATCTGAACATAATTCACATAGTACGGTCCAGGAATGATCACCTCATCACCCGGATCAATGAGACAGCGCAGGGACAAATACAATGCTTCCATGCCGCCTACTGTTACGATCACATTGCTTTCCGGTGCGACAGCCAGGCCATACTCCCTGCGGAATTGCTCCGCGATCACCTGCCGGAACTCCAGCAGGCCCGCATTGGCAGAATACCGCGTTTTTCCGGCCATAATCGCATCACAGGCCGCTTTTTTGATAATCTCGTCCGGTTGAACATCCGGGTCCCCCAGTGTCAAGTCGAGCACATCATCATACTCTTGCGCCAAATTGAACAGCTCTCTTGTCAAAGACGGTGTGATTACTTCGACTGCACTTGATGATTTCATTCAAGATTCCTCTTTAAACTGTTTTTATGGACTTTTAAATCTGCCTCTACACGTTTTTACCACGCGCATCGGACTTTCCCGTCCAATTATTCCTCATTGTCTGCCCAAGGTTTTTTCTGAAGTTTGGGTTTCACCACATTCCATAGAAACTCAAAGGTATCCAGCTTCAGCAGCGCGGAGCCAGTCAGATAGACCGCAAGACCCAGCGGGATCTGAAGCGCCAACATCGCAAGATCCGGCAGATGAACCAGACCCACCAGCCACATACAAAAGCCCGTAGACACAGCCAGCAGAAGGGTAGGCAAAATGTCCATCAGCTGTTCAAGATAGCGATAATTCAGCAGCTTCCAGTTCGGCCACGTATTAATAAGCTGACTCAGCACACTGGACACCAGCAGGCTGTAGCCCATAGCCATCACGCTGATGCGATAGGTAATGAGCAGCAGCGTGAGACCCATGATTTTTTTTATGATCTCCAGTTTTAGATACAGGTCGCTGCGCCCCATAGCCTTGATCGCGTTCAGGTTCGCCGTATGGATCGGGTAGAACATGTAGGTGACACAGCAAATACGCAGAAATGGCACACAAGGCAGCCACTTATCTGTCAGGAACAGACGCACAATAGGCTCTGCACAAAAAGCCACCGCCATCATCAATGGTGCAATGATATAAACACTCATCTTGATCGTGTTTCGGGTCATGTCCTTGACCAGCGTAGGTTCATCCTGTGCGGCAGACATAGCCGGAAAAAGCACGCTGTCAATGGAGCTGTCCACATTTACTGCGATGGTATTCGGGACATACTGGCCTTGATTGTAATAGGCCAGATCGGCAGAGGTGTAGACGCGGCCGATCACCAGACTGCGCAGGTTGTTGTACACCGTATCCAGCAGCGATGAAGCCAGCAGCCGCCAACCGTAGGAGAGCAGCCCCTTCAGTCGCTGCCACGAGAACATTTTCTTTGGGCGCCACTTTACAGTCAGAAATAAAATCAGCGTGTCGATGGCCGTATTGGAAAGCTGCTGTGCCACCAACGCCCAGACGCCGAACCCGGCATAGGCCATCCACAGACCGAGGGCTGCCGAAAAAAGCGTGCCGCCGATGGTCGAAAAGAAGAACAGCCTGAACAGCATATTGCGCGACACATACACCTGCTGCACGCTTTTGACGCCGGAAAGCACCAGCGTCAGGCTAATGACCCGGACGATGGGCGTCAGGCCGGGCCGTTTGTAAAAGGCCGCGATGTAGGGTGCCGCGATGAACATGATGAGATAGATCAGAACGCAGACGGCAAAATTGAAGTAGAACACGGAGGAAAAATCCAAATCATCCGCGTCTTTTTTCTGGATCAGCGCCGTGCTGAGGCCGCAGTCCACAAACACATACATGATGTTGGTGAACACCGACACCAGCGCAATCATGCCGTAGTCATCCGGTGCCAAAAGGCGAGCCAACAGCACCGACACCACCGCTGTGACCAGCTGTGCACCACAGCGCTCAGCAAAACGCCAGATAAAATTGCTCAGAATAACATTCTTTTTATTTTTCATGCTTTCTTTCGTTTTTCTCTTGTTTTTCTCAGCCAGCTGTCCCACACTTCCCGCAGGATATATTGCTTTTTTTCTGCATTCAGTTGCATAAAATCGTGCCGCAGGGCAGGGTCTGCCAGCAGGCAGCCGCCACCGCGCTGCATGACGGCAAGCAGCAGCTGATCGCGGTCTGCTACGGCTTTTGCCGCCGCCACGATCTCCAGGCTCTGGCCGGTCACCTGACAGTACCGGTACACCTTCGTCGTGAACTCTGTGGTCCACATCTGGGTGCGGGTCCGTTTTTTCTGCGAAACGGTATTCAGGTTCCGTGAAGTCCACGAGCCCGCCGCAAACAGCCGATAGACTGACATAATTTCTTTGAAGCGGTGAACCTTTCCGCTCAGGCACAGATACACCGCGCGGGGGTAGTCGCCAAAATGCTCGGCACTCAACCCTTCCGGCGGAAAGCAGTATTCCCGACGGCAGAGCACCGATGACGTATGAAAGGCTGCGCCGCCATGCTCCATGGCCTCGGCAAAAGTTACATCGTGATCGGCTTTTGTGTCGTACAGCGCCCGTTTCCCACCCGAGATGCAGTCTAATTCTTCCGTATTGTGCACGCAGGCCAAATAATCCGCGTGTGTCTCCAAAAAATCCACCTGTCGCTGCAGTTTGTTCTCATCGCACCAGAAGTCGTCGCCTTCACATGCCGCAATATATTTTCCCTGCAAACGGGGCCAAACAATATTCTTTACAATTCCCGTCCCACGGGAATACTGGTTTTCCTCCTCAAAAATCGGTTTGATGATGTCCGGGTATTTTGCCGCATACTCCGCAATGATCTCCGCCGTGTGGTCTGTGGAGGCGTCGTCATGGACGATCACCTCATATTTAAAATTTGTTTTCTGATTTACAAAGCCTTCCAGTGCATCACGGATGTATTTTTCATGGTTGTATGCCAGGCAGTACGCCGACACCATTACCTCAAACGCCATTTTTACCTCCATAGGCAGCGTGAACATGCCGCCTTTCGTGATCTTTTATAATATAACACACATCCACTCTGGTTTCAACCACCGCGCAGAATGTCGCTTTCTGCTGCCCGCCGCCCCTTCTCTTTCCGCCGCAGGCATGGTATACTGAGAGAGAATATGCTGCCTTACCGATATGGAAGGCAGAAAAAAGGAGTTTAGGATCGGAATATGAAAACAAAATTTGGCATTGTGGGCTGCGGATTTCTGGGCGGCATCGTGGCCAACGCATGGAAGAACGGCCTGCTGCCGGACTACGAGCTGGTGGGCGTGACCAGCCGCACCCGTGCTTCGGCGGAAAAGCTTGCCGCCGAGGTGGGCTGTCCCGTCTGTGACACCGTGGACGCACTGCTGGAGCAGCAGCCGGAGTACATCGTGGAGACTGCCTCGGTGGAGGCCGTGCGCGCCATGGCCGTGCCGGTGCTGAAAAAGGGCGTGAACCTTGTGATCATCTCCATTGGCGCGTTTGCAGACCTCGATTTCTATGAGCAGGTCAAGACCGCTGCCGCAGAGGGCGGCGCCAAGGTGCATCTGGCAAGCGGCGCCATCGGCGGTTTTGATGTATTGCAGACCGTTACCCTGATGGCCCATGCACAGCAGCTTGCCGAGACGGCTGGCATCGAGACCCACACCGGTGCAAAGGGCTTCCGCAACACGCCCGTATGGGCCGAGCACCTGCTGACCGACACCGAAAAGACCACCGTGTTCACCGGCAATGCCAAGCAGGCCATCGCCACCTTCCCCCGCCGGGTGAATGTGGCCGTGGCCACCTCGCTGGCCACCACCGGCCCGGAGATCACCGGCGTGACCATGCACTCGGTGCCCGGCTGGGTGGGCGATGACCACTGCATCACCGCCGAGATCGAGGGCGTGAAGGCTGTGGTGGACATCTGCTCGTCCACCAGCGCCATTGCGGGCTGGAGCGTCGTTGCCCTGCTGCGCAACCTTGCTTCCCCTGTGTGCTTCTATTAAATAAGGAGGGCTTTGCCAAATGTTCAACAAACTGGTGGCCATTGAGCCGGTCAGCCTGATCCCTTCCGCTGAGCAGGAACTGCATCAGTACGCAAACGAAGTGGTGCTGTACCGCGATATCCCGGCCAGCGACGAGGAGATCGTGCGGCGTATCGGGGACGCGGACGCCGTGCTTTTGAGCTATACCTCCCGCATGGGCAAAAACGTGATCGAGCGCTGCCCGAACCTGCGCTACATCGGCATGTGTTGCAGCCTGTATTCCGAGGAGAGCGCTAATGTGGATATCGCCTGCGCCCGCACCCGGGGCATCCAAGTGCTGGGCATCCGGGACTACGGCGACCGCGGCGTTGTGGAGTATGTTCTGCACGAGCTCACCGGCCTGCTGCACGGCTTTGGGATGCCCATGCTGCGGGATGAGCCGGTGGAGATCACCGGGCTGAAGGTTGGCATCGTGGGCTTGGGCGTATCCGGCAGAATGATCGCGGACGCTTTGCAGTTCATGGGGGCCGACATCTGTTACTACAGCCGCACCCGCAAGTCTGAAGCAGAAACCGTCGGCATGGCCTACAAGCCGCTGGCGCAGCTGCTGGCCGAGAGCGAGGTGGTGTTCACCTGCCTGAACAAGAATGTCCTGCTGCTGGGCAAGGACGAATTTGCACAGCTGGGCGAGGGCAAGGTGCTGTTCAACACCTCCATCGGTCCGGGCTTTGCCTCCGCCGCGCTGGAGCAGTGGCTCACCCTGCCGGGCACCCACTTCTTCTGCGACACCCGCGCTGCCGCAGGCCCGGTGAGCGAGGACTTTTTTGAACGCGAGAACGTACACTGCGCCAATGCTTCCGCCGGGCGCACCAAGCAGGCCTTTGTGCTGCTGAGCCAGAAGGTGCTGGCAAACCTCCGCACCGCACTGGGCGAACAAGTTTGACCGGAAACGGAGAATGGCGAAATGACAGACAAGGATATCTATTTGTGGAGAGCCACCATAAAAACCGCAAGTCAGGATGGCCGGTCCTTTGAATTCTGCCTGCAAAACCGTATTCTGGGCGTGGGATGGTGTCTGCGGGATGCAGATGGTCTGCCCTGCGTCCCGGCCTCCATTGAAGAATGCGAGGAAAAAGGGCGTGAGCAGTACGATTCCCGCCGCGGCTTTGTGGCATCCATTCACGCTTTAAAAGAAATGGCCGTGGATGACCTGATCTGGACACGCCATAATGGCATTTACTACCTATGCCGCGTGCTGAGCACATGGAAATACAACTGCGACGCCGCCTATGTCTACGAGGACGTGATCAATTATGTGGACGTTGAATTCCACGAGATCGGCACGATGGAAGTGATCCCCGGAAAGGTCGTGAACAGTTTCCGGGCAAGCTCTGCGCTGCAAAGGATCCATGACGATGCGCAGCTGCGCTATGCGGAGCACCTGTACAACGCGATCACCGGCACGCGATTCTATCCGGATCAGGCTGTAAAAAAAGAGGAGCTTCTGGATTTTCTTCAGCCGGAAGATGTGGAAGAAGCCGTCAGCCTGTATTTGCAGCTGGAAAAAGGCTATCTGATCTATTCCAGCACAAATAAGCTGGACACCCAGACCTACGAATTGGTGGCTGTTGCAAGAGACGGAAGCCACCGGGCCTATCCGCAGGTCAAGACAGGCAATGTTCCGCTGGACGGAAGCGGTTATAAAGCTCTGACCGCCGGCGGGGATAAGGTTTTTCTGTTTACAGTAAACGGGACGTACTGCAATACGGACGGCATGGATATCATCGACAAAAAAGTGCTGATCGATTTTATCTACGCCCACAAGAGCATCCTGCCCGGCAGGATCCGGCAGTGGCTGTAAGGTACGGGCAGCCGCTCAGGTTGCCGCTTCTGCTAGGATCTCTTTGATCTCCCCCAGATCGGCGGCAAAGCGGATGCCCTGCTGGCGCTGCGGGGTGGAAAGGCCCTTCTCGATCATTTTGTCCAGCAGCGCTTTCAGGCTGTCATAATAGCCGTTCAGATCATAAAGGATGCAGGGTGCCGTCAACTGCCCCAGCGAGACCTTGGACATCACCTCGGCAATTTCCTCCAGCGTACCGGTGCCGCCGGGGAACGCGATGAAGGCGTCGCCCAGCTCGATCATCTTCGTCTTGCGCTCGGCCATGTCTTTGGTGACAATGAGCCGGGTCAGGCCGTCATACTGCAACTCCTGCTGAATAAAAAACTGCGGTTCTACGCCGGTCACGGTGCCGCCTGCGTCCAGCGTGCTCTGGGCCAGAAGGCCCATCAGGCCGCTGCGGGAGCCGCCGTACACAAGGTGATGTCCGTTTGCGCCGATCCAGCTGCCCAGCTCCCGCACGGCAGCCGCCAGTACCGGGTCATTGCCTGCATTTGCTCCAAGATAGACTGTGATATTCATGGTATCTCCCCTTTTGTTTTTCTTGAATTTTACCACATGGCGGGCCCGTTGAAAAGGGCCCGCCCCTTGCAAATGCGGCGGCGCTGTGGTATGCTTGTGCACAGAAAAAGGGAGCCTGCAAAAGCAGGCTGAGAGTGGGCTGTCTGCCCAGACCTGTGACCTGATTTGGACAATGCCAACGTAGGGAGATACGGCTGCTTCAACATGCGGAAGTGCATCCTTGCGGGCATTTCCGTATTTTTTTGCAAAGGAAGTTGTAGCCATGAAAACTGCATTGACCATTGCCGGCAGCGATTCCAGCGGCGGCGCCGGGATTCAGGCCGATATCAAGACCATGACCGCCAACGGCGTGTATGCCATGAGCGCCATCACTGCCCTGACCGCCCAGAATACCACCGGCGTCACCGGCATTTTTGAAGCCTCTCCGGAATTTCTGGCGCAGGAGATCGATGCCATTTTTACCGACATCTACCCGGATGCCGTCAAGATCGGCATGGTGTCCGCGGCAGAGCTGATCGGCGTCATTGCCGAGAAACTGCGCTGCTACGACGCAAAGCACATCGTGGTGGACCCGGTGATGGTTGCCACCTCCGGCTCCAAGCTGCTGCGGGACGACGCCGTGCAGGCGCTGACCGAGAAGCTGCTGCCCATGGCCGAAGTTGTCACCCCCAACATCCCGGAGGCCGAGATCCTTTCCGGTATGAAGATCGCCGATGCGGCGGGCATGGAAGCTGCTGCAAAATGCATCAGCGAGAAATACCACTGCGCCGTGCTGTGCAAGGGCGGCCACCAGATCAATGACGCCGACGACCTTTTGTGGCGCGATGGCTGCGGCAAGTGGTTCCGCGGCAAGCGCATTGCCAACCCCAACACCCACGGCACCGGCTGCACCCTGTCCAGCGCCATTGCATCCAATCTGGCAAAGGGCTATGATCTGGATGCATCGGTGGAGCGGGCAAAGGCCTATATTTCCGGCTGTCTTTCTGCCATGCTGGACCTCGGCCACGGCTCCGGCCCCATGAACCACATGTTTGCGCTGAAGGGAGAATTTGTGGGTGAGTGAGCAGACCTTTGTGCAGCAGCTGGTGCAGGAAAGCCTGCCCGTGTGGGAGCAGTGCCTGCATTCGGAATTTCTGGAAAGACTTGCGGACGGCACGCTGGACGAAGCCTGCTTTAAGGGCTACATTGTAGAGGACAGCCTTTACCTGCGGGAATATGCCAAGGTATTTGCATGGGGCATGACCAAGGCCGCAGACATGCAGACCATCCGCACCTACTATTCCCTGCTTTCCTTTGTGAACGAGAGCGAGGATGCCGAACGTCTGCGCTGCCTCAAGCACTTCGGCCTGACCGATGCGGGCATCCAGAGCCTGCCGCTGCGGCCGGAGAACCGCGCCTATGTGGATTTTATGATCGAGGCCGCCAAAAACGGGGAGGGCGCAGCCGAGTGCATGATGGCCTGCCTGCCCTGTATGCTGAGCTACAGCTGGATCTTCCAGAATCTGCTGAAAGAGCATCCCGCTGTGCAGGATACCCCCTATGGTGCGCTGGTGGCAGACTATGCAGGCAAGGACTACGAGGAAGCCTGCCATAACTGGGCCGCATTTGCAGAGAAAGCCTGCGAGGGCCTGAGCCCGGAGCGCCTTGCCCGCTGCCGCGAGATCTTCCATGCCTGCTCTGTATATGAGCTGGATTTCTGGGCCATGGCGGCTTTGCCCCGCAGCGACCTGTAATTTTTCTGAGCCTAAAAATGCACCCGGCCTGTGGGCAGAGCCACAGCAGCCGGGTGCATTTCCTTTTGCGCAGTCAGGTCGGGGACAAAAGTCCGACTTCTCGTGATTTTCTGCAAAAGCTGTCCGTGGTGCAAACCACCGCAGGCAGCTTTTGTTTTTGTATGGCGCACAATTTGTGCAAAAAATGTACAAAATGCCCTTGCAAAACCCACAGCAGATTTTTATCATCTGCCAAAGTTTTGCCCGGAATGCATTTTTTGCTGGACAAGTGCACCCGGCTGTGCTAAAACAATGTCAAGAACCCGCAACGGTGCAGGACTTCAAGGTCACTGTGCCGCTGCGGGCTTTTTTGTTTTTTCTGGGAAAGTGTTAAGAAATTAGAGGAGGCATTTCTTATGAAGGCATTCATTTCGCGTCGTGATTTCCTGAAGGCGGCCGGCATCACCGCCGCTGCGGCAGCTCTGGCAGGCTGCTCGTCCTCGAATGGCGGCGGTTCCGCAAGCGGCTCTTCCGCCGGCGGCAAGACCATCCGCATTGGTGTGTTTGAACCGGCTTCCGGCGATAACGGCGCAGGCGGCAAGCAGGAAGTGCTGGGCGTCGAGTACGCCAACAGCATCGCCCCCACCGTGGACATTGGCGGCGAGACCTACAACGTGGAGCTGGTGGAAGTGGATAACCAGTCCAGCACCGACAAGGCCGTGACCGCCGCACAGGAGCTTGTCTCCAAAAAGGTTTCCATCGTGCTGGGCAGCTACGGCTCCGGCTGTTCCATTGCCGCAGCGCCCACCTTCCAGTCCGCTTCCATCCCGGCCATCGGCTGCTCCTGCACAAACCCCGCCGTGACCGAGGCGAACCCCTATTACTTCCGCGTCTGCTTTCTTGACCCGTTCCAGGGCTCGGTCATGGCAAACTTTGCAAAGGATGAGTTCAGTGCTGCCAATGCCTACGTGCTGAGCATGCTGGGCGAGGATTACGGCTCCGGTCTGGCCACCTATTTTGTCAACGCTTTTGAGGATCTGGGCGGCACCGTTACCAGCGAGCAGTTCCCCGAGGGCACCTCGGACTTCTCCGCCTACATCCAGAACGCCATCAACGCCGGTGCAGATGTGATCTTTGCCCCCTGCGCCACCACCTATGCGGCCCAGATCATCACGCAGGCCGCTTCCGCAGGCTTTGACAAGCCCATTACCGCAGGCGACACATGGGAGTCCAGCGTTATTTTGGACGCACAGAAGGGCACCAGCGTGCAGGTGTACTGCTCCACCTTCTTTGATGAGAACGATGATTCCGGCGTTGCCAAGGAGTTCGTCACCGGCTTTAAGGAGTGGATGAACGCCGACAGCCAGAAGCTGACCAACAACGGCGGCAACGACATTGTGGCAGCTGTTTCCGCGCTGGGCTACGACGGCTACATGGTGGCACTGGAAGCCATTAAGGCCGCAGGCAGCACCGATGGCACCGCCATCCGGGACGCTTTGTACGGCGTGAACTACGACGGCGTGACCGGCAACATCACCTTTGACCAGACCACCGGTGATGCCAACAAGGATATGGCCTACATCAAGAAGGCCGCCGACGGCGCATTTGAGTTTGTCAAGACTCAGAGCGTGGAAGGCTGATTTGAACCTTTAACCAGTAAAACGCAGGCAGGAGCTATCCCCCGCCTGCGCTTTGCTTGTATCAAAAAATGTTGTAAGAAATGGAGGGTCCCCCTTATGGCTGCAAAGTTTCTGCCCTATTTGCTGGCGGGCATCTCGGTGGGCGGCCAGTATGCATTGATCGCCATTGGCTACACCATGGTGTACGGCATCCTGCGCCTGATCAACTTTGCCCACGGCGATATCTTTACCGTAGCCGGTTTTCTGATGGTGTACGCTACTGCTTCCCTTCCGCTGACCATTTCCATCCCGCTGGTGGTGGTGGCAACGGTGCTGCTGGGCATCGCAGTGGAAAAGATCGCCTACAAGCCCCTGCGCACTGCGCCGCGCATGTCGGTGATGATCTCTGCGATCGGTATGTCCTACCTTTTGCAGAACTCCATGTGGTATGTCACCGGCGGTCTGGCCAAGCAGTACCCGGCTCTGCCCTGGATCAGCGACACTGTCACGGTGCTGGGCTGCCAGACCAAGCGGGTCACGGTCGTGACGCCGTTCCTCGTTATTGTGCTTGTGGCTGCGCTTGTCACCCTGATCCAGAAAACCAAGATCGGCATGGCAATGCGCGCAGCTTCCCGCGATTTTGAGACCGCTCAGCTGATGGGCATCAAGATCAACAATGTCATCTCCTTTACCTTTGCGGTAGGCAGCTTTCTTGCGGCCATCGGCTCCATGATGTATTTTTCCAACTACACGGCGGTCACGCCTACTGTGGGTGCCATGCCGGGCCTGAAAGCCTTTGTGGCTGCCGTATTCGGCGGCATCGGCTCCATCCCGGGTGCGGTGATCGGCGGCTTTATCATCGGCATCTGCGAGAGCCTTATTAAAGGTGCAGGTGCCACCACCTTCAGCGATGCCTTCACCTTTGCACTGCTGATCGTGGTGCTGGCGGTGAAGCCTACCGGCCTGTTCAGTGAAAACCTGACCGAGAAAGTGTGATGACCATGAAACAAGAGAAAAAACGCATCTATCTCCGGGCTGCGCTGGCGCTGGCTGCCCTGCTGCTGGTGCTGCTGGCACTGGATAACCTGAGCTTTGTGCCCTCCATGCTGCTGACCGTGCTGCGCAAGGGCGCCATTTATGCGCTGGTGGCGGTGTCCATGAACCTGCTGAACGGCTTTACCGGCCTGTTCAGTCTGGGGCAGGCAGGCTTTATGCTGCTGGGTGCCTACACCTACGCCATCCTCACCATCCCCGCCGCTTCGCAGAAATCCATCTACCAGCGCTATGCAAACGGCGGCATCGGCTTTTCCATCCCGGAGCTGCTCTCCAAGCCTCTGGGCGGCTTCGGCCTTTTGCTGGGCGTTGTCTTTTGCCTGATCTTGGCCGGTTTTATCGCCGCGCTGTTCGCCTTCCTCATCGGCCTGCCGGTGCTGAAGCTGAAAAGCGACTACCTTGCCATTGCAACCCTCGGCTTTGCCGAGATCATCCGCGCCGCCGTGGTGTACGAGGGCTTTGGCCCGCTGACCAACGGCTCCAACCTGCTGTATGGCTTTACCAGCTTTGCAAGCTTCAACCTTTCGCTGGGCGGCTTTACGCTGCATCTGGAAACGGTGATGCCCTTCCTCTTCTCGGGCGTGTGCATCGCCATCATCCTGTTGCTCATCAACTCCACCTATGGCCGTGCCTTCAAGGCCATCCGTGACGATGAGATCGCCGCCGAGGCCATGGGCATCAACCTTGCCAGCCACAAGCGCATGAGCTTTATCATCAGCAGCTTTTTTGCCGGTATCTCCGGCGCAATGCTGGCCATGTATCAGGCCAGTGTGCAGGCCACCACCTTTAAATCCAGCATGACCTATGAGATCCTGCTCATCGTGGTCATTGGCGGCATCGGCTCGGTGTCCGGTTCCATCATTGCCTCCTTCCTGTTCATTGCCAGCTCCGAGTGGCTGCTGCGCTTCCTCGACAACGAGACCTACATCGGCGGCTTCCGTGTGCCGCTGCTGCGTTCCGGCTTCCGCATGGTGGTATTCAGCATCATCATTATGGCGGTGGTGCTGTTCTTCCGCAAGGGCATCATGGGCGACCGTGAATTGTTCCAGAAAAAGCCCGCATCCACTGCAAAAGCTGCCAAAAAGGAGGCGCGTTCCAAATGAGTGAAAACGTATTGACCATTGAAAACGCCACGATGCAGTTTGGCGGCGTGGTGGCTGTGGACAATCTGAACCTGAAGGTGGATAAAGATCAGATCGTCTCCCTCATCGGCCCCAACGGTGCCGGCAAGACCACCGCGTTCAACGTTGTTACCGGCGTGTATGCGCCCACCAACGGCGCAGTATGGTTCGAGGGGCGCAAGATCATTGAGAACACGCCCCACGGCAAGATGAAAAAGCTCTACAAGGGCCAGAACGCGGGCCAATACTCGCACATCATTGCCCCCACGCCGGATAAGATCACCCAGATGGGCATTGCCCGCACCTTCCAGAACATCCGTCTGTGGAAGAGCCAGACCGTGTTTGAAAACGTGCTCATTGCCAAGCACTGCCGCCGCTCGGCCAACCTGCTCAGCGCCACCTTCCGGCTGAACGCTGACGAGGAAAAGCGCCAGCGGGAGGAGTGCGAAAAGCTGCTGCATGTGCTGGGCCTTGAGGATGTGCGCGATGAACTGGCCACCGGCCTGCCCTACGGCTTGCAGCGCCGGGTGGAGATCGCCCGCGCCCTTGCCACCGAGCCGAAGCTGCTGCTGCTGGATGAGCCTGCTGCCGGTATGAACCCGCAGGAGACCGAGGAGCTGACCGCTTTCATCGACCACATCCGCACCGATTTCAACCTGACCGTGTTCATGATCGAGCACCACATGGACCTTGTGATGGATATTTCCGACCGTGTGTATGTGCTGGACTTTGGCCGCTTGATCGCCGAGGGCACGCCTGCCGAGGTGCAGAACGACCCGCGCGTGATCGACGCTTACTTGGGGGTGGACGAAGATGCTTGAGATCAAGGATTTACATGTTTCCTACGGCGGCATTCAGGCTTTGCGCGGCGTGTCGCTGACCGTACCCGAGGGAAAGATCGTCACCCTGATCGGTGCCAACGGCGCAGGCAAGTCTACCCTGATGCGCACCATTTCCGGCCTTGTAAAGGCACAGAGCGGCTCCATTTTGTGGAACGGTCAGGAAATACTGGGCAAGCCCATTGACCAGATCGTTGCCAGCGGCATTGCCATGTCGCCGGAGGGCCGCCGGGTGTTTGCCGACCTGACTGTGCTGGAAAACCTGAAGATCGGCGCATACCTGCGCAAGGACAAAGCCGAAACCGAAAAAGATCTGCAGTGGGTGTTCAAGCTCTTTCCGCGTCTGGAAGAGCGCAGCTGGCAGAGCGCCGGTACCCTTTCCGGCGGCGAGCAGCAGATGCTGGCCGTGGGCCGCGCCCTGATGAGCAAGCCGAAGCTGCTGATGCTGGATGAGCCCAGCCTTGGTCTTGCGCCCATTGTGGTGCGGGAGATCTTTGACATCATCCGCACCGTAAACCAGCAGGGCATCACCGTGTTGCTGAACGAGCAGAACGCAAACATGGCCCTGAAGGTGGCCGACTACGCTTACGTATTGGAGACCGGCACCCTGACCCTTTCCGGTACCGGCACCGAACTGCTGGCAGACGAAAGCGTCAAGGCAGCTTACCTTGGCAAAAAGCGCAATTGATTTTTTGCTTTCAGAACGATTTGAACGCTCTCCGCTTCGCTCTGAGCATAAGCAGAGGAATTTATAATTTTATTTGTGGTCTGGAAACAACCGCGGTTGTTTCCAGACCACTTTTTCACGAGAAAGGCCGTTCCGTTCAATGCATTTTGAGCTCCAAAATTTACAGCAAAAAGCGAAGAGGAAATGACCCACAATCATTTCCTCTTCGCAAACGGTAAAGTTATATTCTATGAATATTCTTACCCTCTTACGGCATCCTTCATGCGCTTGACATAGGCACCGATCTGCTCCGGGGCATCCTTGCCGTACTGCTCCAGCAGCTTGATGACGGCGGAACCCACGATCGCACCATCGGCGATGCCCGCCATCTTTGCCGCCTGCTCCGGTGTGGAGATGCCAAAGCCGATGGCACAGGGCACTGCGGTGTTTTCCCGCACCACCTTCACGATGGACGCAAGGTCGGTCCGGATCTCGCTGCGGGTGCCGGTGACGCCCAGACTGGACACGATATACAAAAATCCCTCAGCTTCCTTGGCGATCATGGCAATGCGGTTTTCAGAGGTAGGGGCGATCATTGAGATCAGGTCCACACCGTACTTATGGCAGGTGGGCGCAAACTCCTCTTTTTCCTCATAGGGCAGGTCGGGCAGGATCAGCCCGTCAATGCCGATCTCCGCGCAGGTAGAGATGAACCGCTCTGCGCCGTAGGAGAACACGACATTTGCATAGGTCATGAACACCATGGGGATCGAAACATCCTTCCGCACCTCGCGGACGAAGTCGAAGACCTTATCCGTGGTGGTCCCCGCTTTCAGGGCGCGGATGTTGGCCCCCTGAATGACCGGGCCCTCGGCGGTGGGGTCCGAGAACGGGATGCCCAGCTCAATGAGGTCGGCACCGTTTGCCGCCATGGCGCGGACGGCGGCGGCAGTGGTTTCCAGATCCGGGTCGCCGCAGGTGATGAACGGAATGAACGCCTTGCCGTTGGCAAAGGCCTTTGCAATGTTACTCATGAAGATCCTCCCCTCTGTAGCGGGCAATGGCGGCGCAGTCCTTATCGCCGCGGCCGGAAATGGTGATGACGATGATCTGTTCCTTGTCCATAGTGGGTGCCAGCCTGATGGCATGGGCCACGGCGTGGGCCGATTCAATGGCCGGGATGATGCCCTCGGTGCGTGCCAGATACTCAAATGCGTTCACGGCTTCGTCGTCCGTAATTGCCACATACTCGGCGCGGCCGATATCATGCAGCCATGCGTGCTCCGGGCCGATGCCGGGATAATCCAGACCGGCAGAAATGGAGTAGACCGGCGCGATCTGACCGTATTCATCCTGACAGAAATAGGACTTCATACCGTGGAAAATGCCCAGACGACCCGTATTGATGGTGGCTGCAGTCTCAAAGGTATCGATGCCGCGGCCTGCGGCCTCACAGCCGATGAGACGCACATCTTTATCATTGATGAAATTGTAGAAGCTTCCAATGGCATTGGAGCCGCCGCCCACGCAGGCAATAACGGCATCCGGCAGGCGGCCTTCCTTTTCCAGCATCTGTTCCTTGATCTCCTTGGAAATAACCGCCTGAAAATCACGCACGATGGTGGGGAACGGATGCGGGCCCATCACCGAGCCAAGGCAGTAATGGGTGTCGCTGATGCGGCTGGTCCACTCGCGCATGGCTTCGGACACGGCATCCTTCAGCGTGCCGGTGCCGCTGGTGACGGGAATGACCTCTGCGCCCAAAAGACGCATCCGGTAGACGTTCAGTGCCTGACGTTTGGTGTCCTCCTCGCCCATGAATACCACACACTCCATGCCCATCAGGGCAGCGGCAGTGGCGGTGGCAACGCCATGCTGACCGGCACCGGTCTCGGCGATGAGGCGGGTCTTGCCCATCTTTTTGGCCAGCAACGCCTGCCCGAGAACATTGTTGATCTTGTGCGCACCGGTGTGGTTCAGGTCCTCACGCTTGAGGTAGATCTTTGCACCGCCGAGGTCCTCGGTCATCTTTTTTGCATAGTACAGGCGGCTGGGGCGGCCTGCGTACTCGTTGAGCAGTTCGGTGAGCTCCCGATTGAACTCCGGGTCATCTTTGTAATGGTTGTAGGCCTCTTCCAGTTCAATGACGGCATTCATCAGCGTTTCGGGGATATATTGTCCGCCGTGGATGCCAAAGCGTCCGTTGGGGTTTGTCATAGTCGTTCATTCCTTTCCTGATTGGTCGTTTTTGCGTACCGCGGCCACGAATGCCGCCATCTTTTCGGGGTCCTTCTTCCCTGCCGTTTCAATGCCGGAGCTCACATCCACCCCATAGGGGTGCAGACGCTCCACAGCATCGGCCGCATTTTCCGGGCCAAGCCCTCCGGCAAGAAGATAGTCCCGCTTGAAATTTTTCAGCAGCGCCCAGTCAAAGGCCCTGCCCGTTCCGCCTGCGCCGGAATCCAGCAGAACAAGGTCTGCCAGGCTTTTTTCCGCCTTTGCAAGGCTTTCGGCATCCGTCACGCGGAAGGCCTGCCAGAGCGGCCTTGCGGTCAGCCCCCGCAGCCGGGCAATGTAAGCAGCATCCTCCTGCCCATGAAGCTGGGCAATATCGATAATGCCCGCATTCAGCAGGCACGCCACCGTTTCCGGTGCTTCGTTCACGAACACGCCCACGGCCTGGATCCCGGGGGAAAGCTGTGCTTTTAATTCTGCGGCCAATTCCCGGGAAACATACCGTCTGCTTTTAGGGGCAAACACAAAGCCGATGTACTCCGGCTGCAGGGCATTTGCCGCTGCGATATCCTCCGGACGGGTCAGGCCGCACAATTTGATCCTTGTCATAGCAGTCCTTTCAATTCCCGCAGCTTTGCGGTCTTATCCGGCGCGCGCATGAGCGTTTCACCAATGAGCACTGCGTCTGCCCCGATGGCGGCAAGCCCGGCAACATCTTCGGCAGTTTTTACGCCGCTTTCCGAGACAAAAAGCACATCCTGCGGGATACGGGAGCGCAGGCGGCGGCTGTTTTCGGTGTCCACCGTGAAGGTTTTCAGGTTGCGGTTGTTCACGCCAAGGATGCGTGCCCCGGCGGCAAGTGCCCGGTCCACTTCGGCGTCATCATGGGCTTCCACCAGAGCGGAGAGCCCCAGACCGTCACAGATGGCAAGATACTCTTTGAGCTGTGCATCGTTCAGAATCGCGCAGATGAGCAGCACCGCCGAAGCGCCCAGAAGCTTTGCTTCGTAGATCATGTACGCATCCACGGTAAAATCCTTGCGCAGGCAGGGTGTGGAGACAGCAGAAGTGATCTCTTTCAGATAGTCGTCACTGCCAAGGAACCACTTTGGCTCGGTCAGCACCGAGATGGCATCTGCCCCGGCGGCCTCGTATTCTCTGGCGATCTGCAGGTACGGGAACTCCGGTGCGATGAGTCCCTTGGAGGGCGATGCTTTTTTACACTCGCAGATAAAGGCAAGCCCCGGCTTTGCAAGGGCTTTTTCAAACCGGAAGTCCCCTTTGGGCAGGGACAGCGCCTGCCGCTTTATTTCGGCCAGCGGCAGGGTCTGCTTTGCCGCTTCCACCCGCTGCCGGGCGTGTTTGGCCAGCTGGTCTAAGATGTTCATGCATTTTCCTCCGGGCGATTGCTCACTTCGATGAACTTTTCCAGCACAGCCGCTGCTTTGCCGCTGTCGATCAGCTGTGCAGCCAGTGCGATGCCCTCCGCCACCGTCTCGGCCTTGCCACCGATGTAGAGGGATGCGCCCGCGTTCAGCAGAACGGCGTCACGCTTGGGGCCCTTCTCGCCTGCCAGAATGGCGCGGGTGATGGCGGCATTTTCTGCCGGGGCACCGCCCACAAGGTCGGCCTTTTCGCAGCGGGTCAGACCGAACTGCTCCGGCGTGATGGTGTAGCACTTGTACCAGCCATCCTTGATCTCACACACTCTGGTGGGAGCACTGAGGGAGATCTCGTCCAGCTTATCCTTGCCGTAGACCACCATACCGCGCCGGACCCCCAGACTGATGAGCACCTGCGCCAGCGGCTCCACAAGGTACTCGTCGTAAACACCCAGAAGCTGCATGGCAGGCGAACCGGGATTGGTGAGCGGTCCAAGGATGTTGAACACGGTGCGGAAGCCCAGTTCCCTGCGGATGGGGCCCACGTACTTCATGGAGGCGTGGTACTTCTGGGCAAAGAAGAAGCAGATACCCACCTCGTTCAGCAGTTCCACGCAGCGGGCGGGGCTCTGCTGAATGTTCACGCCCAGTGCTTCCAGACAGTCGGCGGTGCCGCACTGGGAGGAGGCGGCCCGGTTGCCGTGCTTTGCCACCTTCATGCCGCCTGCCGCCGCCACCAGCGCCGAGGTGGTGGAGATGTTAAAGCTGTGGGCGTTGTCGCCGCCGGTGCCTACGATTTCGAAGATGTCCATGCCGGTGTCCACCTTGGTGGCGTGGTCCCGCATGGCGGCGGCGCAGCCTGCGATTTCGTCGGTCGTTTCCGCCTTGGCGCTCTTGGTGGAGAGTGCCGCCAGAAAGGCCGCGTTCTGGGTGGGCGTGGTCTCGCCGCTCATGATCTCGTTCATCACGGCGTAGGCTTCGTTGTAAGTCAGGTCCTGCTTGCTGACGATCTTCACGATTGCTTCCTTGATCATTTTCTCAATCCTCCATAAAATTTTTCAAGATCGACCGGCCCTGCGGGGTCAGGATGGATTCCGGATGGAACTGCACCCCATAAATGGGGTACTGTGTGTGCTGCACCGCCATCACCTCGCCATCGGCGGTGCGGGCGGTGACTTTGAGCTCCGGCGGCATGGTGGCGGGGTCCGCTGCCAGCGAGTGATACCGCGCCACCAGCAGCGGGGCTTTGCAGCCGTGAAACAGCGGGCATTCCGGGTCAAACTCCACCGCCGACTGCTTGCCGTGCATGAGCTGTTTTGCGTAGGTGACGCGGGCCCCAAAGGCTGCACAGATGGCCTGATGGCCCAGACAGACACCCAGCGTGGGGATCTCTTTGCCCAGTGTGCGGGCAGCTTCCAGCGTGATGCCTGCATCCTCCGGCCTGCCCGGCCCCGGCGAAAGGATGATGCGGGCCGGATGCAGAGCACGGATCTCTTCTATCGTCAGCTCATCGTTGCGGATGACCCGGATGCCGGGGTCCAGCTCCCCCACCAGCTGGTAGAGGTTGTAGGAAAAGCTGTCGTAGTTATCAATGAGAAGCGTCATACCCCTTCCTCCTGTGCCTGACGGAGTGCACTGACCACGGCCTGTGCCTTGTTGATGCACTCCTGATATTCCTTTTCGGGCACCGAGTCCGCCACGATGCCGGCACCGCTGCGCACGAACACCTGTCCATTTTTCCGGTAGGCGATGCGGATGGCGATGCAGGTGTCCATGTTGCCGGTGAAATCGATGTAGCCAATGGCCCCGCCGTAGATGCCGCGCTTGTTGTTTTCCAGCTCGCCGATGAGCTGGCAGGCGCGTATCTTGGGCGCACCGGAAAGGGTGCCCGCCGGGAGCACGGCTTCAATGGCGCTGAGGGCATCGCACTCCGGTTTCAGCTGCCCGCGCACCGTAGAGCCGATGTGCATCACGTGGGAGTACCGCTCGATGGAGTGCAGCTTTTCCACCTCCACCGTGCCAAAGCGGCTCACCTTGCCAAGATCGTTGCGGCCAAGGTCCACCAGCATGTTGTGCTCGGCCAGCTCTTTTTCGTCGGCCAGCAGTTCGGCTTCCAGCGCCTTATCTTCCTCGTCGGTTTTGCCGCGGGGACGGGTGCCGGCCAGCGGAAAGGTGTGCAGTACGCCGTCCTCCAGCTTGACCAGCGTTTCCGGCGAAGCGCCGGCCACCTCTACATCGGTGCCGGAAAAATAGAACATATACGGCGATGGGTTGATGGTGCGCAGCATCCGGTAGGCCCCCAGCAGACTGCCCTCAAAGGGGGCCGTCAGCCGGTTGGAAAGCACGATCTGGAAAATTTCGCCCTCATGGATGGCGTGCTTGGCCTGTTCCACCATCTGGCAGTAGGCAGCCTTCTCAAAAAGCGGCTTTGGTTCGTCCAGCAGGCGGCCCGCCGGTTCCTGCTTTGGGGTGCCGGTCTGCAACAGCTGTGCCAGCTGGTTCAGCCGCAGGACGGCTTTGTTGTAGCTGGTCTCCAGCGTTTCTGCTTCCAGCGGCATGTTGACGATGAGCACGATCTTCTGCCGCAGGTTATCAAAGGCGATCACCTGATCGAACAGCATCAGGTCCACATCCTTGAAATTCTCCGTGTCCTGCGCGCCGGTGCGGGCCTTTGGCTCACTGTAGCCGAGGTAATCGTAGGCGAAGTACCCCACAAGGCCGCCGGTAAAGGTGGGCAGGTATGCAAAGCGCGGGCTTTTGTACTGGGCCAGAATTTCCCGCAGCGTCTGCGAGGGGTTTTGTGTTTCAAAGGTGAGCTCTCCGGCCTTCATGACGCCATTCCGGCAGGTGATCTCCATTTTGGGGTCAAGGCCGAGGAAGGTGTAGCGGCCCCACTTCTCACTGGGCTGGGCACTTTCCAGCAGGTAGCAGTGGGTGGAAACGTTCTTTAAAATTTTCAGCGCTTCAATGGGTGTGCAGATGTCTGCCAGAATCTCGCAGCTGACCGGCAGCACATCGTAGCTGCCTGCCGCTGCAATGGTTTTGACTTCGTCCAGTGCGGGCCGTATCTTCATGGCTTTTCCCTCCCGGTAAACAAAACTCCCCCGGCCTTTTCTGCCGGGGGAGTATAAAACAAAACATCCCCGACAGAAGAAAGCCTTCTTCTGTCAGGGACGAATAAAACTTGGCCGTTTATCCGCGGTGCCACCCTGATTTCATGGGCATGACCCCATGCACTTGGCGGGATGCCAACACATCCCCGGCAACTGACGTATGCCCTACGTTGCAGAATACTATGCGGCAAAAGCGCCGCAGTTCCCTGCACCCTCAGCGGTCCATTTCGGGAAAAGTGACGCAAAATCACACTTTCCTTGACAAGCTGTTTCCGGTCTGCTTCTCAGCAATAGCAGGCTCTCTGTACAGGCATGGCTCGCCGTTATCTCCGCTTCAACGGTTTAGTGTATTGAATTTGGCTATATTAAACCACGAATTCTGCGTTTGTCAAGACCCAATTTTGATTTTTTGAAAAGTTTACCTACGTTTGCGGTTGGTTTTGTATTTTTTGCGGTGGATGGCATAGTAGTAGCCAAAGGCCGTGCCGCACAAGCCGCCCACAATGTGCATGAAATTGGCCACGTTGTCATGTACAAACAAAATGTCGTACACCTGCTGGCCAAAGTACAGCGCTGCCACCAGCAGCATTGTGACCGGAATGCCGCCGGAAAAACCTGCCAGCGACGACAACATGATGAGCATGAACACGATGCCGGAAGCACCCAACAGCCCGGAGCGCGGGAACAGCACGCATTGCAGAACGCCCGTAACCAGCGCCGTGAACACCATGCCGCACAAAAGCGGCTTGCTGCCGTACTTTTCTTCCATGGGCGGGCCAATGACGAGGAGCAGCAGCATGTTGTTCAAAAAATGGTCCCAGCTGGCATGGCCCAGCACATGGCCGAACAGCCGCACATAAAACAGCGGGTCCTTGAGAGACGAGCGGTAGACGCAGAACAAGTGCATCGTGCTCCAGCCGCCGGTCCACTGGTCGAGGAACAGCACCAGAAGTGACAGCAGGAAAAATGTGAGGATCACCGGGGAGTTGTATTGCAGCTCCAATTTTAATTTGACTTTTTTCGTGAGTTGTCATTCCCTTCTTTGTATATCTGTAGGACATGCCAGTGTGTCGGCAGCCCTCACCCTCTCGTTTGCACCCAGTATTCGCCCATGCTCTGGCCGGGCTGGTTCGTCACTTCATCGCTGAGGTATGCGCCAAGGCCGCAGCTCTCCGGCTGCCATGCAAGGGCCGCTTCCACCGTGGGGTACTCCACCTCGGCATACCAGAACTCCGTTGGCTGGCCCTTGTCCACATGGTTCACTTCCAGCACCCTGCCGTCCGGCAGCGTGTAGCTACGGCGCAGCTTGGGGATGAGAGGTTTGCCGATGATCTTGTGTTCCAGATCCGCAAACAGCGCTTTATCGATGCTGCGTTCGATCTCCTCGCGGGCAAGGCCGCCCCCGGATTTGAAGCAGAGGATGTAGTCCGTTCTGCCGCCGGTAAGGGCTTCTTCCCGGATGCGCACGGTGGGCCGCACGCTGATATAGCCCTGCCGCATGGCAAATTCTTCTTTGAGCGGCAGGCCCTCCGGCCAGCCCTTCACCATCCATTTGCGTTCGATTTCCATAATACATCCCTCTTTCATGCGGATTTTTGGCATTTCTTATTTATAATAACATGATTTTATGCTATTATAAAGGGTAGATTTTTACTCCTTCTGTCTGCGAATGCGGGACGAAGGGAGTTCGTTCATTATAAGGAGAACTATATGAAAGACCGCACTTACCCTGTGTATACCGTCAACAAACACGCTGAGGGCCTGCTGGTGGGCGGGCATCCGTGGGTGTACGAGAACGACATCCTCCATTCCCCGGAAAATGAGCCGGAAAACGGCACGCTGGCCGATGTGGTCAGCACCAAAGGTTCCTACCTTGGCACCGGCTTTGTCTCGCTCAAAAGCAAGATCCGCGTGCGGCTGATCTCCCGCAACGCCAACGACATCTTTGATGCAGCCTTCTGGCGCCGCCGGGTGGAGTACGCATGGAGCTACCGCAAGACCGTGCTGGAACCCGCCGACCTTTCCGCCTGCCGCGTCATTTTTGGCGAGGCCGACCAGTTCCCGGGCTTGACGGTGGACCGGTTCAGCAACATCCTTGTCACCCAGACCCTGAGCGTGGGCATGGAAAAGCTCAAGCCCGTTCTCTTCCCCATTCTGGCAGAAGTCCTGCGCGCCGACGGTCAGACCATCGACGGCATCTACGAGCGCAACGACGAAGCCCTGCGCGCCAAGGAAGGCTTGGAGCAGAACAAGGGCTGGTTCGTTCTGCCCGGTGAGACCCATCCGGAAAGTACCCAGACCGAGATCTGCGAAAACGGCGTCTACTACCATGTGGACTTCGAGAATGGGCAGAAGACCGGCTTCTTCCTCGACCAGAAGTATAACCGCCGGGCCGTGGCACGCATTGCGGCCGGTCACACCGTGCTGGACTGCTTTACCCATACCGGCAGCTTTGCCCTGAACGCCGCCAAGGGCGGGGCCGCCCGCGTGACCGCCGCCGACATCAGCGCCGAGGCCATTGCCATGGCCCAGCGCAATGCCCGGCGCAACGGCCTTGACAACATGGACTTTTTGTGTGAGGACACCTTTGAGCTGCTGCCGCGGCTGGAAAAAGAGGGGCATCCCTACGATTTTATCATTCTGGACCCGCCGGCCTTTACCAAGGCGCGCCGCACCGTGGAAAATGCCATGCGCGGCTACAAGGAGATCAACTACCGCGCCATGAAGCTGCTGCCCCGGGGCGGCTATCTGGCCACGGCCAGCTGCTCTCACTTTGCCACCGAGGAGCTGTTCATCAAGATGCTGCGGGCCGCAGCAAAGGATGCGCACCGCCAGCTGCGGCAGATCGAAGTAAAGCAGCAGGCACCGGACCACCCCATCCTGTGGGGCGTGCCGGAGACGAATTATCTGAAGTTCTTCCTCTTTCAGGTGATTTAACGATTTGAATGCCCTCCGTTTCACTCTGGGCATCTTCAGCGGAAATTTTATTTTTAATATTTGAGCTTCCGGAAAATCTGCGGATTTTCCGGAAGCTCTTTTTCACGGAGTGGGGCTGTAACGGAAAGTGGCATCTTCTATTAAAAATGCATTTTCCCGCTGGGGCCTTTCGCGTGAAAATGTGTTTGGAGCGGCCCTGCGATTGCAAGGCAATGAAAGCCCCGGTGGGGCTTTCAAGCAGGCGAGCGGTCTGCGCCAGCAGATGGAAGGGCCTTGCCCTGACAAGCGTCGAGGCCGCGACAAACACGAAAACAAGAAATATAATACATTAAAGAATGGCAGAGCGCAGCGGAGCCATTTCTAAATCGTTCGGCCTGACAAAAGGCACGAATCTCATTCAATAAGTCATACCAAGCGCGGATGCTCCAAAAATACGGGAAGCTGTTTGTGCAGAATCGTCAGATTTGTCAATTGCCTTTTTGGCTTGCAGCGGCTATAATCAAACCATAGACAGCAACGGCGCTGTGGGTCACCTCCTGACTCGCAGCGCCGTTTTTGTTAGGAGCTTTCGTACTTTTGGGTGCGGCATTGCGGCAAACCAGAATGCAGACGAAAGGGTAAGAAAAATAAGATCAAGTAAGGAGTAGGATTTATGGCAGCGAATGTTATGGAAATCTACGGCAGCAAGGTCTTTAACGAACATGTGATGAAGGAGCGCCTGCCGAGCGCAACCTATAAGAGCCTGAAGAACACCCTGCACAAGGGTGCTCCGCTGGACATTGAGGTGGCAAACGTTGTGGCCAGCGTGATGAAGCGCTGGGCCATGGAGCTGGGTGCCACCCACTACACCCACTGGTTCCAGCCGCTGACCGGCATCACCAGTGAGAAGCACGATGGCTTTGTTTCCCCTGTGGGCGACGGCACCGCCATCATGGAGTTCTCCGGCAAGGAGCTGGTGCGCGGCGAGCCCGATGCATCTTCCTTCCCCTCCGGCGGTCTGCGTGCCACCTGCGAGGCCCGCGGCTACACCGCATGGGACCCCACCAGCTACGCCTTTGTGAAGGACGATGTGCTGTGCATCCCCACCGCATTCGTCAGCTACACCGGCGAGGCTCTGGATAAAAAGACCCCGCTGCTGCGTTCCATGAACGCACTGTCCAATCAGGCAATTCGTATCCTGAAGCTGTTCGGCAAGGATGTGGATTACGTCTCCACCACCGTTGGCCCCGAGCAGGAGTACTTCCTGATCAAGAAGGAGGACTACGAGGCCCGTCAGGATCTGATCCTCACCGGCCGTACCCTGTTCGGTGCACCCTCTGCCAAGGGTCAGGAGCTGGAAGAGCACTACTTCGGTGTCATTCGTCCCGAGGTCTCCGAGTTTATGAAGGAGCTGGACGAAGAGCTGTGGAAGCTGGGCGTTCCCGCCAAGACCAAGCACAACGAAGTGGCTCCCTGCCAGCATGAGCTGGCCCCCATCTTCGACACCACCAACGTTGCCATCGACCACAACCTGCTGACGATGGAGATGATGAAGAAGATCGCTCCCAAGTACGGTCTGGTCTGCCTGCAGCATGAGAAGCCTTTCGAGGGCGTCAACGGCAGCGGCAAGCACAACAACTGGTCTATGTCCACCACCCACGAGAATCTGCTCGACCCGGGCGACACCCCCATGGAGAACCTGCAGTTCCTGGTGTTCCTGGCTGCTGTCATCAAGGCTGTTGACGAGTACGCCGATCTGCTGCGCACCTCCGTTGCCACTCCCGGCAACGATCACCGTCTGGGTGCCAACGAGGCACCTCCGGCTATCATTTCCATCTTTGTGGGCGAAGAGCTGGAAGCTGTCATCGATGCTATCGCATCCGATTCCCCCTATGCCGGCCCCGTCAAGATGAAGATGGATCTGGGTGTTGATGTCCTGCCCAAGTTCAGCAAGGATACCACCGACCGCAATCGTACTTCTCCCTTTGCCTTCACCGGCAACAAGTTCGAGTTCCGTATGCCCGGTTCCGCTGAGAACCTGAGCGATGCCAACACCATCCTGAACACCGCCGTTGCAAAGGAACTGAAGGGCTACGCCGACGAGCTGGAGGGTGCTGAGGACTTTACCAGCGCTGTGATCGCTCTGGTCAAGCGCACCATCCGCGACCACCGCCGCGTCATCTTCAACGGCAACGGCTACACTGCCGAGTGGGAAGAGGAAGCTGCAAAGCGCGGTCTGCCCAACAAGAAGAACACCCCCGCTGCCCTGCCTGCCCTGATCGAGCCCAAGAACATCGCCCTGATGGAAGAGTTCGGCGTGCTGACCAAAGTGGAGATGGAGAGCCGCTACGAGGTGGAAATGGAGCACTACTCCAAGATCATCAACATCGAGGCTCTGACCATGCTGGAAATGGCCCGCAAGCAGCTGCTGCCTGCCGTCAACTCCTACATGAGCGAGCTTGCCAATACCGCCGCATCCAAGCTGGCCGTCAGCGAGAACATCAGCGTGCGCAGTGAGACCAAGACCCTGACCAAGCTCTCTGCCGATGCCGATGCTATGAGCGACGCCGTCGATACCCTGCAGGATGCAGTGGATGCTTCCAAGGCATTGCCCACCGAGGCAGAAAAGGCCGTTGCTTTCCACGACAACGTGCTGCCTGCAATGGATGCTCTGCGTGCCGCTGCGGACGACGCCGAGACCATCTGCGGTGAGGATTATTGGCCTCTGCCCAGCTACAGCAAGATGCTCTACTACGTCTGATCTTTCATCAGCGTAACAGCAGAATAGCATCCGTAGGCTGCGGAATTTAAAATTGCCATTCTCCTTTTCCTATTTCTTACACCAGCCTAAAGACCTGCTCCCATTCTGAGGGCAGGCCTTTAGGCGTTTTATTTGAAAGGGAAACCATTATGAGCTATTCGACCCAACAGGACATCCTTGATTTTGTGGAGGACAACAACGTCAAATTCGTGCGGTTTGCCTTCTGCGATATCTTTGGCACCCAGAAGAACATTGCCGTGCTGGCCAGCGACCTGCCCAAGGCACTGGAGGACGGCGTATGCTTTGACGGCAGCTCCATTGCAGGCTTTATGCATGTGGAGGAAAGCGACCTTGTGCTGCGGCCAGACCTTTCCACCATGACCATTCTGCCTTGGCGCCCCACCGAGGGCCGCGTGATGCAGTTTTTCTGCGATGTGGAAAAGCCGGACGGCCAGCCTTTTGGCGGCAACTGCCGCGGCTTTCTGCGCGGCATGAACCGCCGCTTCCGCAAGCTGGGCCTTACCTGCAATGTGGGTGCCGAATGCGAGTTCTATCTGTTTGAAAACGACGACCGGGGCCGTCCCACCCGCATCCCCATCGATTTTGGCGGCTACTTTGACGTAGCACCGCTGGACGCGGGCGAAAACATCCGCCGCGACATCTGCCTGACCATGGAGCAGATGGGCATGAGCCCCCAGCACAGCCACCACGAGAGCGGCAACGGCCAGAACGAGATCGACTGCCACCACGCAGGTCCCCTCAAGACCGCCGACAACGTGATGATGTTCAAGCAGATCGTGCGGGCCATTGCCACCCGCAGCGGCCTGCACGCCAGCTTTCTGCCCAAGCCCCTGCCGGATCAGGCGGGCAGCGGCCTGCACATCAACCTTTCGCTGTACATGGATGGCCGCAATCTGTTTGAGGGCGATATTGCCCCGGACAGCATTGCCGGCAGCTTTATGGCGGGCGTGCTGGCCCACAGCCGCGAACTGACTGTGTTCACCAATCCCCTGCCCAACAGCTACCAGCGCTTTGGCTGCGACGAGGCCCCCCGCTATGTGAGCTGGAGCCGCCAGAACCGCAGCCAGCTGGTGCGCATCCCGCAGGTAAAAGGCGACAACTGCCGCATGGAGCTGCGCAGCCCGGACCCGGCCTGCAACCCGTATCTGGCCGTTGGGCTGGTGCTGGCGGCGGGCTTGGACGGCATCGAGAACCGCATGGTGCTGCAAGCCCCCGTAAACAAAAATCTGTTTAACCCCGCCGAAGCCGAGGGCCTTGGCCTTGACACCCTGCCCGCCAGCTTGGAAGAAGCCGTGCAGGCCGCGCAGGAAAGCGAATTTTTGCACCGGGTGCTGCCCGAGCAGCTGGCCACCCGCTACTTTACCGAAGAGCTGAAACGCTGCGAGGCCCTGAAACATGCTGCCGACCCCGCCGAGTATGAGCGCGTCCATTACTTCAACGCCATCTGACCCCTATCGAAGAGAGTGTAGGAGAAAGGAGCGAAGGAAATGGGACGTGCACTGATCGTGAGCGCCGGCGCAAGCTCCAACGAGTACATCTCGGCGCGGCTGACCGAAATGGGCTACAGCCGCCCGGTGATCATCCCCAGCGGAGCCGAAGCCCGGCGGCGCATGACCGAAGCAGACTTTGAGCTGATCGTGGTCAACTCTCCCCTGCCCGATGAGTTCGGGCACGAGCTGTGCATGGATGCCGTGGACAAAACGGATGCCGGTGTGGTGTTTCTGGTAAAAGCCGCACAGGCAGACCAGCTGCTTGGCCCCCTGAGCGATCAGGGCGTGCTGCTTTTAAGCAAGCCGTTCAGCACAGCGTTTTTTATGCAGGTGATGCACATGGCCGAGGCCAGCAACCACCGCTTGCAGCGTGCCCGGCAGGAAAACGCCCGCTTGCAGGAAAAGCTGGTGCAGCTGCGGCTGGTGAGCCGTGCCAAGTGCTGCCTTGTGGAGCACGAACACATGACCGAAGCCGACGCCCACCGCTACATTGAAAAGCAGGCCATGGACACCCGCCGTGACCGCACCGAAATTGCACAGGAAATCCTTGAAAACCATGAGGATATGGGTGTATAATATTGGATTGGGAAAAGTATCCTTGCTTTCACCGGCTCATTTTGGGAGAGGCAGAGAGCAAGACCGTTTGCCTGAAATAATTTACGAAGATTTATAAGGGAATGAATTCAGAAAAGCAAAAATAGAGGAGGAAATTCTATGGCAGAGAAACAAACCAAATTCATCTTTGTCACTGGCGGTGTCGTTTCCGGTCTGGGCAAGGGCATTACGGCGGCTTCGCTGGGCCGTCTGCTCAAGTGCCGCGGCCTGAAGGTAGCCAGCCAGAAGCTGGACCCCTATGTGAACGTGGACCCCGGTACCATGAGCCCGTTGCAGCACGGCGAGGTGTTCGTGACCGACGACGGCACCGAGACCGACCTTGACCTCGGCCATTATGAGCGTTTCATCGACGAAAACCTGAACAAGTACTCCAACCTTACCACCGGCAAGGTGTACTGGAACGTGCTGAACAAGGAGCGTCAGGGCGCTTACCTTGGCCAGACCGTGCAGATCATCCCCCACATCACCAACGAGATCAAGAGCTACATCTACAATCTGGCTTCCTCCACCGAGGCCGATGTGGTCATTACCGAGATCGGCGGCACCACCGGTGACATCGAAAGCCAGCCCTTCCTCGAGGCCATCCGTCAGGTGGGCCTTGAGCAAGGCCGCGACAACTGCTGCTACATCCATGTGGTGCTGGTGCCCTACATTTCCGGCTCCAACGAATACAAATCCAAGCCGGCCCAGCACTCTGTAAAGGAGCTGCAAGGCATGGGCGTGAACCCGGATATCATCATCCTGCGCGCGGACGGCAGCGTGGGCGGCGACATCCGCCGCAAGATCAGCACCTTCTGCAACGTAAAGCCGGAGTGTGTTATTGAGAACCTGACCATGCCCAGCCTGTACCAGTGCCCGCTGATGCTGCACACCAACGGTCTGGACGAGGTAGTGGTGAAGAAGCTGAAGCTGGATGTGCCCCCTGCCGACCTGACCGAGTGGAAGCAGGTGGTCAGCCGCATCGCCACCCGCAGCAAGACCTGCACCATCGCACTGGTGGGCAAGTATGTCAAGCTGCACGACGCCTACCTTTCCGTGATGGAAAGCCTGTACCATGCCGGTTTTGAGAACGACAGTCAGGTGGAGATCCGCTGGGTGGAAAGCGAGGACCTGACCGATCAGGCTGCCTGCAAGGAAGCCTTTGCGGATGTGGACGGCATCATCGTGCCCGGCGGCTTTGGCGACCGCGGCATCGAGGGCATGATCCAAGCCGCACAGTATGCCCGTGAGAATCATATCCCCTACTTTGGCATCTGCCTTGGTATGCAGATCATGGTGATGGAATTTGCCCGCGGCGTGCTGGGCTATGCCGACGCCAACTCCAGCGAGTTCACGCCGGACGGCAAGCACAACGTCATTGCCCTGATGGCCGACCAGCAGGGCAACATCCCCAAGGGCGGCACCATGCGTCTGGGCAAGTACCCCTGCAAAGTGGTGCCCGGCACAAAGATGGCCGAGTGCTACGGCGAGGCTGAGATCTGGGAGCGTCACCGCCACCGCTACGAGTTCAACAACGAATTCCGGCAGGAGATGCAGGACAAGGGTCTGGTCATCTCCGGCACCAGCCCGGACGGCCATCTGGTAGAGACCGTGGAACTGCCCGGCCGTGACTTCCATCTGGGCGCACAGTTCCACCCGGAGTTCAAGAGCCGCCCGAACCGCGCTCACCCGCTGTTTAAGGCATTCATCGCAGCTGCGCTCAAATTCCGCGCCAGCGAGCAGCGCAGCCTGCTGCATCTGTAAACCGTAAAAAGAATAAGGAGCTGTCCAGTGCGGGCAGCTCCTTATTTTTATGCGTACAATCCGTGATCCAGCAGCGCGTGGTTTTTCTGCTTGTCGTCATACATGCGCTGGTCGGCCAGCTGGCACACCTGCTCACCGTCCGGGCACTGCTCCGGGTAAAGCGCATAACCGCAGCTGGTACCGATGCGCAGCGTCTGGCCGTCGATCTCATACGGTGCGCCGATCGTCTTTTTTATCTGACTCACCTTGCGCTGGCAGTTTTCCTGTTTGTGTGCCCCCACAAGCAGCAGTGCAAACTCATCGCCGCCCAGACGGAACACATAATCGGTGCTGCGCACGCAGCTTTGCAGCCGCTTTGCGACCTGCTGCAACAGTTTGTCGCCCATCTCGTGGCCATAGGTGTCGTTGACCGGCTTGAAGCGGTCAAGGTCCAGATAGAACAGCCCAAAAGCCTGACTGCGGTTCAGCAGCGCGTGGATCACATCGTCAAAGTAGCGCTTGTTCAGCAGGCCGGTCAGTGCATCGGTGTTGGCCATCGTTTGCAGCAGATGCTGCTTGCCCATATCCTGTGTGATCAGCATCACGTGGGTCAAGCGGTCCTCCTGCCAGCCGGCGGGCACCACCGTCATCAGCAGGAATGCACTTTTATCGCGGGCCGCATACTCGAGTTTTACGGCATCTTCATCCGTCTTGATCAGCTTGCGCAGATTTTCCGGGGCCAGCATCTGGGTCAGCTTGGCGTTTTCGCCATCGGTCATGATCACATACCGTTCCGATATCTTTTCCACAAGGTCGCTGTAGGCGCCTTCGGCCGGGTACAGTCCCACCCATTTGCGCTCATGGTGTTCGTAGCGGTCCTTATCCAGATCACACAGGGCAAACCGGTCCACAATGCGGGCCATGCCGTGGCACATCTGCTCGGTCAGCTCCTTGCGGCGCAGCAATTCCCGTTTTTCGGCTTCGGCTTTTTCGCGGCGGACGCGGACACCGTCCCGGTAAATTTTGCCGATGCCAAGCAGGATGGTGACTGCCAGCGCCGAGATGAGCAGCACGGTATTGGACTGCACGGCGCGCATACCGCTGTCCACCACGCCGGTGGGCACAATGCCGATGATGGCCCAGTTCTGGATGCCCACGGGCTGATACACCAGATAGTAATCTTTCGTGTCAAAAATGTACCGCAGGCTGCCGCTTTGCCGCTGCGGGATGTTCCGGAGCATCTGATCAAAATAGGTCTCATCGAAGGATGTGTGCTCTTGCAGGTAATCGAACAGGTTGCCGACCGTCTCCGGGATCTCGGTCTTGGGCTCGGTGGAAAGCACTATATCGCCGTTGGCACGCACAATGTAGCAGTCGCTCTGGCCCTCGTAGGCAAGGCCGCCCAGCAGGTTTTCCAGTACGGAGTTATCGTAACTTACAAACAGGGTCGTATAAACCACGCCATCCAGCGTGACCGGCTCGATCTGCTTTGCAAAAATGACCTTGCGCACACCCTGACTGGAAATATAGCTGCTCACAATAGGTTTTTCCGAAGCGTAAACCTCTTCCAGCACAGCCTGCATGTGCGGGGCATCACCCTGCCGCTCGCTGACCGTCCAGAACTGGTGATCCCGACTGATAAATCCTGCTTCGCTGTACTGCCAATTGGCACGTTCCTTTACATAGGCGCGCCACTCCTCCCCTGCATCCGGATCATCGGCCAGCTGCATGATCTCTGCCTGCCATCCGTCAAGGATGTTCCAGTTGCGCTGGGCGAACATATTAAAGGTCTTGGCCACCTGACTGTAGGTGGAAAGCAGGTTCTGGGTGCTCTCGTGGTAGATCTGGCGCTGGGTGTAATAGCCATAGCCCGCAACGCTTGCCAGTATGGCGAATATCAGCACCAGTGCAAGGATGATATGCTTTTTTCGTTTATTCATAAGCGGTCCCCCGCCGACTGCGGTGCAGCCTATTTTCTTTAGATCTTGGCATTTCCTTCCAATAAAAGTATACCATCTGCCCCAAAACAGGTCAATGTGTGGACGGTGCGTTTCACGCCCGAAAACGGTCGATTCACGCACAAAAGGGCTTTTACGCGCTTCGAGCGGTGTTTTCAGCGCCTTTGCAGCCATTGACCATCGCAAACAAAAAACGCCTTACCGCCTGACTTTCCAAAAGAAAGCTCAACGGTAAAGCGTATGGTCCAGCAAGACTGGACAAATCCGAACTTGTCGGGGCTTGGCCCCTCCATCTTGCTAACGCAAGACCGTTCTGTTGCTCAAAAGCCCCACTGGGGCTTTCGTTGCTTCGCAAACGCAAACTTTTTTCTCCGCAATCGGCGGTCAAAGTGTCCTCAAAACGGACGGTTTGGGTGCCATCCTTATAGTTGAACGTGAGCAGCATCCGGTCATCGTACAGGAAAATGGCATTTACAAAAATTTCAACCAGTGCTTTCCGCTGTTTTTTCTGCGAAATATCAAACTTTCTAAATTTCATCAGCCAGAATCGGATGAAATCCTCATTGAAGCTTGGCTTCTTCAACTTTTCGTCTGCGATTTTTGCAGTCAGCTCATCTTTCTGGATTTCCAACGCTTCCAGACGCTCTTTCGTTGTCCGGGTGTACAAGCCGTCCTCGATCGCCTTCATCAGGTTGTCCAGCTTTTTGTTGACCTCTCGCAGTTGCTTTTCCAGCAGGGGGATCGTAGTGTTTTCCTGATTTTGGACATCCATAACCAATTGAACAATCTTGTCAATCACCGCATCGTTCTGAATCAGCTTCATGGTCTCCCGGACGACCAAATCTTCCAGCCATTCTTTCTGCACGGTCTTTTTGTTGCAGCCCTTGCGCCGCTTGACATTGGCGCACTTATAATAATAGTAGGTGCGTCCGGTGGCACTGGTTCCGCTTTCGCCGAACATCAGCGCACCGCACTTGCCGCAGAACAGCTTAGTGGTCAGCAGATATTCCTCATCTGCCTTGCCACAGGCAGGGGCACGCTTGTTCTTAGCCTTCCAGCAGCGTTTCCACCAGAATGCCCTGTGAGCCCTCGGCAATGGGTTCCATGACGGAAATCAGATGGACGCCGTTCTTTTTCAGAATCATCTTGTAGTTCGCACTATCAAAACGATTTCGGGCAAAGCGGTCAAATTTCCAGACGAGAACAACATCAAACAGCTTCTTGCCGCTGTCTTTGATCATCTGCTGGAACTCCGGGCGATTGTCTGTTTTGGCAGAGAACGCACGGTCAATGTAGTGCTTGATGACCGTGATGCCGTTCTTTTCCGCATAAGCCGTACATTCACGAATCTGCCCTTCGATGGATTCTTCGCGCTGGTTATCACTGGAATAACGCGCGTAGATTACGGCGGTCATAGACTCACTTCCTTTTTCTTATCGAACAGAGGGGTAGCTTTTTGCATACTTGTAGATCTGCCGTGCACAGTCGAGGCTCATTTTGCTGGAGTCGTTATGTTTGAGCCATGCATTCACATTGCCCGGATTCAGCTTCAAGTCTGTGTAGAGACGATAATTCGTCAATTTCTTTTTCTGTTGAAGTTCCAATACCCGGTGATGGATCAGTTCTTTTGTGTCATTGTCTGCAAGGACGGTATCCCGCACCGAACAATAACTGCGCCAAACCTTCAAATAGCCTTCCGGCAATTCTGGTGATTGCTTTTCCAGCTGCAGTCGCATTTGCGCCAGCGAATAGCGATTGGAAAGCTGTTCATATTCTGCAGCAACAGCACTATTTGCGGTATAGCGGAGCAACAAATCTACTTTATCAAAGGCCAGCGCATAGAGGAACAGCGGTTCTTTCAGGCGAGGATTTTCACTCAGACAATCTGCCAGCTTATGGACACTTGCCGTCTGCGCCCCGGCAAGCTCTGCCACATACTGCTTCAAGAAGCCCTCAAATGTCAGCTTTCGCATGGTCTCCACCTCTCCACATACTCCTGATAGCGGATATAAAAATCCCGATATCGCCAGTCGTTCAAGATGCTGGCTTTCAGTTCATCTTCATCCGTTGCAAGACGTTCCAGCAAATCCCAGTCCAAGGAGTTCCGCACAGCCTCGTTCTCTACGTCTGCCTTGTCAGTGTCCCGGAAAGAGCACAGCTTTGCAATCACCAAATCCTCCAGACTGGGTGTGTAGAACTGCACCTTTGTGCCACCAAAGGGCAGCGGCTGGAGCCGATCTTGGAAGTTGTACGGAAAATTGTCGATGTAGGCTTCCACATCGGTGTTGATGTCGTACTTGCCGAGCAAGCTATACAGTTCTTTCGGAACACTCAAGGCATCAATGTCATGAGTAGCGCGGGTCAGCTTGCCCAGCAAAATAAACGCACTGCCGCCTACGATCACCATCTGATAGCGGTCATTGTTGTCGATCATCAGGTCAGCATCTTCATCCAGACGTTCCAGACGCTTGCGAAGGTCATCTAAGATCATCTTTCCCATAAAACAGCCTTTCTTATTTTCAATAATAGTATTTTCTAAAACAATTTTACGAGAAAGACAGCTTATTGTCAAGAGTCAACCATAAAGTTTATACAGATTTCTCTATGGAGTTAACCAAGAAAACAAAAACGAGCCATAAAAACAAAATATTGCAAAAGAAGATTCCATACGCAGCCGCAGAACCTATGCGTACAATTATTACCGGGGCGTCGTATGTCGCTGGAATCTTATATAAACAGCTTACTATAACAGTTGTGATTCCCAATTTTCCCGCATGTCTAAAGTAGTCAAGAAGCGTTCCTAACAATGTATTTGATGGCCGTTTTTTATCTGTTGTCTGTTTCAGTTCCTTCGCATATGGACTGCTGAAGTAAATTATCGTTTACCGCTGCATTACATCTAATTTTTTCGCTGATGCTACTTGCGAATCCAACAATACTTTTTCTTTCTCGCTCACTCGGAATCGGAACCATTAACTTTTGTAAAAAATCCAAATCAAATTTTCCCGCTCCAATTCCTGTAACTCCAACCTTTGCCATCAAATAATCTTTTTGTGACAACAACCAATAAAATATAAACTCGTTTTCTACTTCTCCATATGAATCCAGGCACTTTATATCTTGATTGAAAGCCACACCTTTTTCAACTCTAGCAATTGGTATTCCATTAAAAAGACCGCTTGACGTTGCGGATGAACTGTCTCCCGGTTTCCGTGATCGATTCTTCCGCGAGGAACTGCACATTCCCGATTATCTTCTCGAAAATCTCGGCAAGGCCAAGCCCGAAGAACAGGCTGAAATTTTTGAGGAAATCAAGAATTATGTGCCGAAGCCGAAGAAAGTCAAGCCTAACAAAGTAACGGTGAAGCAGGCAGAGAAAGCCGCCAGCAACACCATTGATGAAAACTATGATGTTCCCCAAAAGTTTCTCGAACTGTACTACCGGCTCCACAATGCTGAATCTCTCATGCGAAAGAGTTGGGAGGTTACGTTCGACTTGAACCCGAAACTTCTTACGCATCCGGAACAGGTCAAAGTTCTTCGCTTTGCCTTGAAACCTCATCTTGAATTTTTGAAAACGCTGGACGAAGTCCTTGCAGAATCCAGCGGTGAATCCGTTAAAACCGCATAACGACAGGCACTTGTAAGCCATCAACGAGCCACCAGCCGCAAGTACAGGGCGGAAAGCATCCGCGCCCTTGCGCCTGATAAAAATTGGAACCTTGATTTTCTCGCCCGGCTTTGCCACGGTGGGACGATCAAAGGAGCGTGCGTTTGAACAAAAAGAAAAAGTCCACAAACACTTCCCCTTACCCCGATGAAGTCATCGACCGTTTGGCACGGGCGTTCTACCCGGCCATCCTTGCCTGCTGGAACAGCGAGGAAGGCCAAAGGTCACTTGTCGGGGCGAGGCCCCTCCATCTTGCTAACGCAAGACCGTTCGGTCGCTTAAAAGCCCCACTGGGGCTTTCATTGCTCCGCTGCGCTGCGCAAACGCGAGCTTGCCTATGGCAGGCGGAACAGGCTCATCTTGCAGGAAAAGAAAAACAGGAAGCTCCCAATGGGGAACTCCCTGTTGTACATATCGCTGTTGTCTGTGGTCTTTGGCAGGGTGCGTCCGGGTGGGCGCACCCTGTTTTTTTACTGTGCTTCATCATTTTCCACGCGCAGCATCCGATACCCCACGCCAACATGGGTCTGGATCAGATGCGGCGTGTTCGGGCATCGTTCCAGTTTTTTGCGCAGGGATGCCATATAAACTCGCAAGGAAGCAACATCATTTTCCTGTGTACTGCCCCATATTTGCTGTGTGATGGATGTATGCGTCAGAACTTTGCCCACATTACGAGCCAATACACACAGCAGTTTATACTCGATCGGAGTCAGGTGTAGCTCATTTTCACCCAGCCATGCACAGCCTGCCGAAAAATCAATTTTCAAAGAGCCATTGACAAAAATCGGACTATTCACCCCGCCAGTAGCCAGTAGATTCAATCTGCGTTGTGTCACACGCAGTCTTGCCAACAATTCATCCACGGAAAACGGCTTTGTCAGATAATCGTCTGCGCCGTTGTCCAGTGCTTCGATTTTATCAGTGTCTTCACTCCGGGCGCTTAGGACGATGATGGGCAAATTCGACCATGTGCGGACACTGCGGATGACATCGGTTCCGTCAATGTCCGGTAACCCCAGATCCAGCAGCATAATGTCCGGATTGTGGCTGGTTGCCATCATGATCGCCATTTCCCCATTGGCAGCAGTCAAATATTTATAGTCATGAGTCTTCAGGGTCGTTGTGATCAGACACCGCACCGGAACATCATCCTCCACGACCAAAATGGTCGGTTTATTCATGAATACTCACCTCGCTTTGCGGCAGTGTAAAGGCAAACACACATCCGTGGGGGACATTATCCCGCAGCGTGAGCGTGCCGCCATGGGTCGAAAGAATCGTCCGGCAGAGCGGTAGGCCCAATCCAAGGCTGCGGTGACTGTCTGCAATGCGGTTTTGCCCAGTATAGAACATTTCAAAAACCTGTGCCTTTGCGCAGTTCGGGATGCCGGGGCCGTTGTCCGCAACTTCCACCACGACCTGATTGTCTTTTCCGTAAGCAGAAATCCGAATGACCGAGCCAATGGGTGTGTATTTGATGGCGTTATCCACCAGATTGACAATAACCTGCATGATAAGTCGTGCATCCACATTGACTAGAAGAATCTCATCCCCATACTGTGTTGTGATGGTGTGTTCACAACTTTTCCGGTTGATGTGATGCAGAGCTTCTTCAATCATTTCATCCATCAACTGTGGTGAGATCTGCAGATTCATCCGCCCATTTTCAATGCGGGTGATAGAAAGCAGATTTTCCACCAAGTTAATCAGCCATTGTGCATCGTCAAAAATATCGGTGCAGATCTTATTCCGGGTCTCCACATCCAGCGTTTCTCCGTTGAAAAGCAGATTGCTGGCGTTGCCGGAAATAGAGGTCAGCGGGGTGCGCAGATCATGGGAGATCGTGCGCAGTAGGTTTGCCCGCAGCTGTTCATTCTGCGCCTGCATGGTGGCTCGTTCTTTTTCCAGCGCATTCCTACGATTTTCAATGGCCAGCGCACCCTCACCCAGAATGGAAAGCAGCACACTGTTTTCAAAGGCATCCAACGTTTTTTCGGACAGATCGATTCCAACTACTCCAAACACGCCGCCTCCGGTCCGAAGTGCAAGATAAAGCCCCTTTGCATCCGGGTAGCTATCAGTGCTTGCACCAGAACGCTTTTTGTTTGCAAATGTCCAGTTTGCAGCATCACGTTCTTCCGGTGCAGAAAAGATATTTTGCGCTGATTTCTCGTTAACCGAAAAGCACTGTTCTGAACAAAGACCTCCATTTTGTTCCGGGTAGACGATCAGGCTCCGGTTCAGCAGCTTCATCAGTTGGGAAGCTGTCAACGAAAGAATTTCTTCTTCGCTGTTTGCCTTCTGCAAAAGCTGGTTTGTATCAAACAGCACTTTCGTCCGAAACGCCGCCTGTGCAGACATTTTGGCGTGATCCTTCAGACGCGTTGTTAAAGTACAGGTAATGATCGCACAGGTCAACATCAACGCAAACGTGACCTGATAGCCGGGGTCATACGCATGGAATGTCAAGCGCGGCTCTGTCAAGAAGAAATTATATAATGCCACACTGGCAATAGATCCCAGTATGCCGCAGGTGTAGCCGCTGGTAAACAGTGCCGTAAATAACACGCCCAACATATAGAACATGATAATGTTGTACCGTGCAAAGTCCAGCTGCAGAAACAGAAAGCCGATGACCGTGATGCAGGCCAGAATGCCGACTGTGATCAGCAGGTCCCGGACAGAAGGCAGAAGAGAACGGACAAATAGCTTCCGGCCAGAGCCATATTCGTTTTCCGCTGCAACATCCGGGATGATATAAATATCCAAATTGGGTGCAGTCTGAGTTAGCTTTTCTGTCAGCGGAGGACCGCTCCAGAAATGGCGGCGGTGAACACTGGAACGTCCCAGTACGATTTTTGTAATGCCTGAGATCCGGGCGAACTCTGCGATCTGCTGCGGGATATCATCTCCGTAGATCGTAGAAATATCTGCTCCCGCCTGCTCTGCCATACGGATATGCCGTTGCAACCGCTGCCGGTCTTCTTCTCCCATCTGGTTCGCATCCGGTGTGCGGACATAAAGTGCCGTAAACGTTCCACCAAACGCCTTTGCCATCGTTGCCGCCGTCCGCACGATCTTTGCGTTGGAGGGCGAAGATGATAAACAGGCAAGGATGTGCTCTGTGGGCTGTTTAGTCTGATTCATCGAATCACCTGCCTTTCCCACAGTATAGCACAATTTGATGGTCACGACCACCAGCCGCGTCTTCTTCCTTCTTGCTGAATGATTTTTCTTCGTATGTGATCCAACACATCCGCCAGACGAAAGCCACTCAGCATGACTCCAAGAACCATCAATAGCAAAGCAACATCCATACGATTCGTCCTATCTTTTTAGAGCCGGAAACATTTCTGAATTGAGCCGTATTTCCCCAGCACCAACATACTTTCATCCCGACACAGCTGCGTATCCGGCGTAATGTTCATATCGAGCTTTCCGCCCTTTTTCAGAGCGAGAATATTGATGTTATATTTTTTTCGGATATTGACTTCTCCAATCGTGCGGTCAATCCATTCCGGTGGAATGGTCACCTCCATGATGGCGTGGTCATCCTGCAGTTCGATGTAATCCAAAATATGTTCAGAACTATACCGGATTGCCGCCCACTTTGCCAACTGCTTTTCCGGGTAGACCACTTCATCCGCACCATTGCGCAGCAGAAACTTGGCCTGCACATCCCGCTCGGCACGGGAGACCACAAACTTTGCACCCAGTTCCTTGAGCAGCGATGTCGTTTCCAGCGAACTCTGGAAATCACTGCCGATGGTCACGATGCAAACATCAAAGTTTCCAACGCCAAGAGAGCGCAGAAAGTATTCGCTAGTGCTGTCACCGATCTGTGCGTTCGTCACATAGGACAATACCGCATTCACACGGTCTTCGTTATTGTCGATTGCCATGACCTGATGACCCAGTTGATTCAATTCCTGTGCAATATGACGTCCAAAACGGCCAAGGCCAATCAAAAGAATGGTTTTCATGCTCGTATTCTCTCCTTTATCCAATCGCAATTTTTTCCTGCGGCAGACGCGAATGAGCAGGACTGCTGCCAAATGCCGCATAAATCAGAGTCAGTCCTCCGACACGGCCAAGGAACATCAGGGCAATCAGGATCCCCTGTGACAGCATTCCCAGATGCGGCGTGATGCCCAGTGTCAATCCCACCGTTGCCACTGCTGATGCAGTTTCATACAGGCAGACCGACATCGGAAGCTGCTCAGCTGTCGAGATCACGAACGCTCCCAGAAAGAACAGTGTCAGATACATTCCCACGATTGTAGCAGCATTTTTGACGGCAGCACCATCGATCCGCCGCCCAAAAAACTCTGCATCTTCTCTGCGACGGAAGGTCGCCCACATATTAGCCAACAGAACAGCAAGCGTTGTGGTTTTCATGCCGCCTGCCGTAGAACCGGGAGAACCGCCCAACAGCATCAGAACCACCATCAAAGCCTGCGAAGCACTGCCCATTGCAGAAAGATCAGCAGTGTTAAAACCGGCAGTACGGGGTGTAACGGACTGAAACATTGCCAATAGAATCCGCCGCAAAACAGAACCCGATGTAAATTCATAAAAATAGAAGTACAATGCTGGCAGCACCAGAAGAATTGCGGTTGTGACAAGAATCACCTTACTCTGCATTCGATACCGGTGAAATTGGAAGCGATGAACACAGATATCCTCCCATGTTAGAAAGCCAAGACCGCCAAAGATAATCAGCGCAGCGATTACGGAAGTGAGGAATGGGTTGCCAGCATACTGTGTCAGCGAAACAAATTTTGCACTCTTGGTTCCTAACAAGTCGAAACCGGCATTGCAAAATGCTGAAATAGAATGGAACAGTGCATACCAGATTCCCCGCAGTCCATAATCCGCACAAAACGTCGGCAGGAGAAGCACAGCACCGACAAGCTCAAACCCAGCGGTAATCCGCAGAATAAAACCGGTCAGCCGCACAATACCGCCCATCTGTGGAGCCGCCGTAGCTTCCTGCATCGTACTGCGCTGTTTGAGGGAGATCTTTCGCCCGGAAAGCAGCGCAAAGGCGGCACCCACTGTAATGACACCCAATCCTCCGATCTGGATCAGAAGAAGGATCACGCTTTGCCCAAAAATCGACCAGTAGCTGCCGGTATCCAGAACCACAAGTCCGGTCACACAAAGGGCAGAGGTGGAAGTAAACAGTGCCTCATGGAACGGTGTGACACACCGCTGCTGTACAGCAATCGGAAGCATCAGAAGCAATGCGCCCACCAGATCAACTGCCGCAAAACCTGCAATAATGACCTGAAAAGAAGAAAAACAGTGCCGCTTGTAACGAGGATATTGAATCATAAAAACTCCTTTATCTATCCGTGTGCATAAAGATTAGCATGGAATAGATAAAAGAGCCGTAAAGAAAACTGTAGAAGTATAAAGATTTCATTAAGATTGATTGCCCAACACAAAAAAACAAATGCTGGACATCACCAGCGCAAAAAACGGTAATGTCCAGCATTCATTTAGATTTCTAACCCATGGCTCCCAGCCACATTCTTCAAATATTCCTCCGGGTCTCCGTTCAGAATCAAATCGGCATAGCCCAATGGATCATTGTAGATGAGGTAGTCCAATTCCGACCTCTGCGCCATAGTCACATCCATCGCACCCTCGACCCCGGTGCAGTCGATGGAAATTTTTCTCCCATCCCGGAGCAGCAGTTCCACGCAGCCGGTGTCCATATTAAATTTGCAAGCCCTTGCATCGTACTTCATAATCTTGTCCTCCTGAAATCATTGTTTGGTTTGTGGCGGTCAATCTATGATTTCGGATTTCATCTTCCACGGACACCTGCATGGAACTTGTCGGGGCAAAGCCCCTCCATCTGCTAACGCAGACCGTTCCGTCGCTTAAAAGCCCCACTGGGGCTTTCATTGCTTCGCAAACGCTAATTTTCCGAAGAAAACAAATAATCCGAACCCATCTCCTATCGGAAACAAGTTCGGATTATTTTTGTTTGGTCCGAGTGGCGAGAATCGAACTCACGGCCTCTTGAACCCCATTGTGCTCCACTCGTGGACATGTTGGTCAAAACGGCACACAATATACGCTATATCACTAATTTCAGAATCCGTTTTTTCATTCTATTTCGTTT
>CAKSWG010000002.1 GCA_934511465.1 uncultured Faecalibacterium sp.
TCGCCCTTCAGCCGCACATCGCCCTCAATGCGCACATTCGGCACAAGGTCGTTCATGCGGTTGAGCGTTTTCAGAAAAGTGGACTTGCCGCAGCCGGAAGGGCCGATGAGAGCGGTGATCTCCCGCTCGCCCACGTCCAGCGAGATACCTTTCAGCGCCTTGAAGTCGCCGTACCAGAGGTTCAGGTCTTTTGCCGAAATGACCGGCACATTCGTGTTTTCCATAGAGTACCTCTTATTTTATAGGATGATCGCATTTTTTCAGCATCCTCGCCCTCTCCGTCATTGCTTGCGCAATGCCACACTCCCCCTTTTGTCACCTGCGGTGACATCTTCCCCCGGCGCGGGGGAAGTCTTTCCTCAAAGTGAGAGGCCTTGGCAGTCCATGCGAAGCTTTCGGTTTCGCCAGAGGCTCTCCCTTTGGGAGAGCTGTCGAGACACGAAGTGCCGAGACTGAGAGGGCGAGGCCGCTATCAAATATCTGCAATCTTTTACTGTTTCTGTTTCAGCTTAGTCTTTGCCAGCCGCGCCGCAAGGTTGATGGCCAGCACCAGCACCAGCAGCACCGCACCGATGCCCCATGCGGAAGCAAAGTCGCCGTCCTCAAAGGCACGCAGGTACAGCAGCACCGACAGGGTGGCACCGTTGGAGGTGTAGGCTTTGGCCACGCTCTTGGCAATGACCTCTGCGGCACCGGCGGTGAAGAGCAGGGCGGCGCTTTCGCCCACGATGCGGCCCACAGCCAGAATGCAGCCGGTCACGATGCCGTCGATGCTGCAGGGCAGCACGATGGTGCGGATGATGTGCCACTTGCCTGCACCCAGACCCATGGCACCCTCCCGGTAGCCCTGCGGCACCGTCTTGAGGGATTCCTGCGTGGTGCGGATGATGGTGGGCAGGTTCATGACCACCAGCGTGAGCGAACCGGACAGCAGACAGGTCTGGAAGCCCAGCGCCTGACTGAACACCAGCATACCCACCAGACCGTAGATGATGCTGGGGATGCCCGCCAGCGTTTCGTTGGTGAACTCGATGACCTCGATGAGCCGCCGGTTGGAGGCGTATTCGGTCAGGTAGACCGCCGCACCCACGCCCAGCGGCAATACGATGAGTAATGTCAGCACAATGACATACAGGGTGTTGAGGATGGCGGGCAGAATGCCGTCGGTCTTTTTCAGCACACTGGCGGTGGTGGAAAGGAATTTCCAGCTGATGTGGGGGATGCCCCGCACCAGCACCATGCCGATGATACCGGCCACCAGCACCATCACCAGCACGGCGCTGGCCCAGACCAGTGCGGTCATGACCCGGTTCCACATCTGACGGGAAGGTGAAAGGCCCTTATTCATCGCGGCTTCCTCCCTTCAGCACAACGTTCAGCACAACATTGATGATCATGATAAAGACGAACAGCACCAGCGCGATGCTGAACAGCGCCTGCCGCTGCAGACCGCCGGCATAGCTCATCTCCTTGGCGATGGCGGTGGTCAGGAAGGTGACGCTGCGGAAGGGGCTGTCCGGCATGTTGGGGCTGTTGCCTGCCACCATCATCACCGCCATGGCCTCGCCGATGGCACGGCCGATGCCCAGCACAACGCCTGCGGCAATGCCGCTTTTGGCAGCCGGGATGCTGATCTTGAACCACGTTTCGGTGTCGGTGGCACCCAGTGCCAGACTGCCCTGCTCATACTCCGGCGGCACGGCATTCAGCGCCGTGACCGACACGGACACGATGCTGGGCAGGATCATAATAGAAAGCACCACGATGGCGCTGAGCAGGCAGGCACCGGAAGCCTTGCCGAAGGTCTTTGCCACGGCGGGCACCAGCACCTGCATGCCCAGCAGGCCGAACACCACGCTGGGGATGCCGGACAGCAGCTCGATGGCAGTGACCACCACGGTGCGCAGCTTAGGGTCGGCGGCCTTGGAGAGGAACACCGCCGTCAGCAGGCCGATGGGCACGCCGAGGATGGCAGCGCCCAGCGTGCCGTAGATGCTGGACAGGATAAAGGGCAGGATGCCGAACAGCGGCTGGGCTGCCGTGGAGGCCCACTTTGTGCCGAACAGAAATTGGAACAGGCCGATCTTGTGGATGGCCGGCACGCCGGAGATCACCATGTACACCGAGATAAGCACCACACAGCCCACCGCCAGCATACCGCACAGGAAGAAGATGAAGTTCATCACCGCTTCCAGCCATTCGGCGGGGGTGCGGGGCAGCCGCACCCGGCTCAGATAGGATTTTTTGTTCATAGCTGAAATCCTTTATAAAAGCCGCGTCGGCCCGCAGAAACGGCAGCCCGACGCGGCAGTTTTCTTGTTCAGATGCGGGGCAGGCGGTTCACCGGGGAGCTTTCCCCGGCAAACCACCCGGTAATTACTCGTTCACCGGCACAGCGCCTGCGGTGCGGATGAGGTCGGCAGCGTCCTTGCTGGTGGCAAAGTCCACAAAGGCCTGTGCCTGCTCCGACAGGGTCACGCTCTTGTTGGTGACGAACACGAAGGGACGCTGGATCTTGTAGCTGCCATCCTTGACGGTATCCTCGCTGCACTCCACACCCTCCACGGTGACCATGGCAACGGTGTCGCCCACAGCGGACAGGGAAGCGTAGCCGACGGCCAGAGGGTTGGCCTCCACAGCGCTGATGACTGCGCCGGTAGCGGTCAGCTCCTGTGCGTACTTGCAGCTGTCCTTCACGTCCACGATGCTCTCAAAGCCATCACGGGTGCCGGAACCGGCCTCGCGGCCCACCAGAACGATCTCGCCGTCGTCGCCGCCCACATCCTTCCAGTTGGTGATCTCGCCGGTGAACATCTGCTTCAGCTGGTCTACGGTCAGGTCTGCCACCTTGCTGGCCTTGTTGACAACAATGGCGATGCCGTCCAGAGCCACGATGGTGCCGTCCACGTCGTTCTTCTCGTCGTCCTTCAGGGCGCGGGAGGACAGGCCGATGTCCAGCGTCTTATCGGTAGCACCGGTGATGCCTGCGCCGGAACCGGTGGGGTCGTAGCTGACGGTGACACCCGGCTCCACCTCGGCAAAGCCCTCGGTCAGGGCAGCGATGACGTTCTTCATAGAGGTAGAACCACCGGTAGCCACATTGCCGGACAGGGTGCCTGCGGCGGTCTCAGCAGCGGCAGAAGAAGAGGTGGACTCTGCAGCAGAGGATGCCACAGTGGAAGAGGCTGCGCCGCCGCAGGCGGTCAGAGCCATCGCTGCAGCAGCAGCGCCGCAGACAGTGATAAACGAACGACGAGTGATCTTTTTCATAACCCTTTTCCTCCAATAAATGCCGGAATGCATTTCCGGCCGATGTTTTCTTATTTTGATGTGTTTTCCTCGGGAACGGCCTTATTGTACCGCACCGCCATGCGCGCTGCGACCATGTACGCGCAAAATGGAGGTAAAGCTTTGCAGACTGTTTTTGCGGGCGTGTCAGCTCTGTGTAAAGCCGGGATGAAAAATCTGCACTCGGATTTTACAAACAGGATAAATATGCCGAAAATGCCATTTTCCGGCTGGGCAAAGTGACAAAAAAAAGAAGGCGCTCCATAGGGAGCACCTTCCGTTTTGATCGTCGTCTAATATGATCCGTGTTCAGAATCAATCTGCGGGCGTCGGGTCTGTATTCAGCACAAGGAATGTTTTACCCTTTTGTACGATATACAGCTTTCCCTCTACATTGTTGAGCTTGACCGTTACCTCCACCGGGGTTCCGGCGGCGATCTTCTCATAGGCTTCCTCTGTCGGGATCGTCATTTCGACATTGACGGTCGCCTTGCTCATGAACCAGTTCAGGCCTGCAAAATTCGACATCGCAAGCTTGCCGGTCGGTTTGACCGTACTCAGAGAAGCCGTGCCAATCTTACCCGTAAACATTCCTGCACAGGACAGTTCCTGGAATGTGCCTCCCGCATTCTTATCAAATGTAATATCTGCCTTTGCCGTGATCTTATACGAAGAGCTTCCGGTGCCATATTCTTCTGCACACGTATTCGCACTGTACAGTTTCACCGTATATGCTCCCAGCTTCACCTCATCGGTCGCAGCACTTCCACCGCCGCAGCCGACCAGCACACCGGACAAAGAGATTGCTGCAGCCGCAGCTGCTACGCTCTTCATAAAGGTACGCCGGGTCATTTTTTCTGCCATAATATTGCCCTCCTCTAAAAGCGTTTTGCTGTGCTTTTAGCGTACCACTTTTTGGGAGTCTGTCAACAAAAACAGGGCAAAAAGGCGCTCTGTACACATAATTTGCACAGAGCGCCTTCTGCTCAGCAGTATTTTGTTCCGTCCGGGCAGTAGAACTGCACGTACTTCTGCCACTCGGTCTCGCTGATGGTGCGGCGGTAGCAGTCCACCAGTGCATCCACGGCCTGCCGGTCCGCAAAGGTACCGGCCCCCGGGCAGTCCAGCACCAGAATGCGGAACCATGCATCAAACAGATGCTCGGTGAAGCCGGAGTCCCGGGCCCCGCACCGGGCATAAAAGCCCAGCCGCCGCACCGCCATTGTCTCGTCCTCCGCCTTATCCGGGCATTCGGCCTCAATGAGGATGGCCTGTGCACCCCGCTCGTGCTGCGGCAGGTCGGCCAGCAGCTGCGCGCCCAGCCCTGCAGCACGGTATTCCGGCAGCACGGCAAAGTAATCCAGCTGGCTCACCCTGCTGCCCGCCGGGCGCACCATGAGCAGATACGCCGCCAGTGTTTCGCCGTCGAACACGCCCCATGTGTGGGCTGTGCCGCTGGCTTCGCTGTTCAGGATCATGCTCAGGGGTTTGAGCTCCGTGGGCGGGAAGTCCCGCCGCATTTCGTCCAGATAGACCCGCGTCAGCTCTTTTTCGTTCAGTTTCCGCCAGTTGTACGTTTTGCTCATCGCTTTCTCCTCCCGGGCAGGTGCGCCCTGTTTTGCTGCTTCCAGTATAGCATACTCCGTGCGGGAACGCAAAAAGCCGCCGGGAGCGGACAGCTGAGTCCCGTCTCCCGGCGGCAGTTTTATGATGGTGCGGGATCAACCAGTCTCCCGCATCGGGTCAGATGGAACGCCTTGTGTTACAGCATCTTCTTCAGCTCGTCGTACACGAACTGGACCTTGGTGCCGATGATCACCTGGCAGGCAGTCTTGCTGGGACGGATGACACCGGCAGCACCAGCAGCCTTGACGGCCTTCTCGTCCACCTTGGCGTTATCCTTGACCTCAAAGCGCAGACGGGTTGCGCAGTAACCAACTTCCTTCACGTTCTCCTTGCCGCCGACAGCAGCCAGAACAGCGGAAGCAACTTCGGTGTAGTTGTTGTTTGCCAGAACGACCTTCTTCTCAGACTCTTCGTCCTCGTCCTCACGGCCGGGGGTCTTCAGGTCGAACTTGGTGATGGCAAAGTAGAACACTGCGTAGAACACCACGAAGGCTGCGATGCCCAGAGGAATGATCATCCAGGTCTTGGCAGCTGCGGGCAGGGAAGCAGAGAACACCAGGTCGGTAGCACCTGCGGAGAAGCAGAAGCCAGCACGGAAACCGGAGTAGTAGGTGATGATGGTGAAGATGCCGTACAGAGCGGAGTACACAACGTACAGCGGGAAGCACAGGAACATGAAGCCGAACTCGAAGGGCTCGGTAACGCCGCAGACGAATGCGCAGATTGCAGCGGACAGAACCAGACCGATGGCGGCCTTCTTGTTCTTAGCGGTCTTGACCATAGCCAGAGCAGCGCCCAGGATACCGAACATCATGCAGGGGAAGAAGCCGGACATGTACATACCAAGGCTCCAGCCCACATCAGCAGAGGTCTCGCCAGCCCAGAAGTGGCTCAGGTCGCCCAGACCGATGGTATCGAACCAGAACACGTTGTTCAGAGCGTGGTGCAGGCCGGTGGGGATGAGCAGACGGTTCAGGAAGGCGTAGATGCCAGCGCCGATGCCGCCCATGCCAGCGATGCCGTTGCCGATTGCGACCAGAGCGTCGAAGATGACGGGCCAGACGAACAGCAGAACAACGGACACCAGAATGGAGATCAGACCGGTAGCGATTGCAACGAAGCGCTTGCCGGAGAAGAATGCCAGCCAGTCAGGCAGCTGGATATCCTTGAACTTGTTATAGCAGGCAGCGCCCACAATAGCGGCCAGAATGCCGATGAAGGAGTTGCCGGCGACCTTCTGGAAGGCGATGTAGGTAGCAGTGCCTTCTTCCAGGTGACGGACCATGCCGACCACGCCGGGGTTCAGCAGCTGCTGCATCATCAGGAAGCTGACCAGACCGGCCAGACCTGCGGTGCCGTCGTTGTCAGCAAGGCCGACAGCGGCACCAATGGCAAACAGCCATGCCATGTTATCGATCAGAGCGCCGCCTGCCTTGACCAGCAGGAAGCCAACGGTGTAAGCTGCACCGGAGGTTGCAGCACCGGGAACGCCCATAACGCCCGGAGCAAGGGCATAACCGAGGCCCATCAGGATACCGCAGATCGGCAGGACCGCGACGGGGAGCATCAATGCTTTGCCCAGTTTCTGGAGATACTTCATCATAAAGCACATTCCTCCTTAAGAAATGTTTGTGTTTACAGACGCCTCTGGTTGCAGGCCGTCCATAATTCCGTAATAGAATAGTAACATATTTCCGCAAAAAAAGAAAGTCCCTTTCGCCTTTTTTCTATCAAAATGCATCAAAAGTCCTCATTTGGCCGCTTTTCAGTCGATAATTTTTGGGTTTTCCGCACAAGGGTCGTCTTTATGTTGAAAATTCTTTTCTTTTTACGTACATTTTGCCCAAAGGCTTGCATCCCACAGCCGAATCGGGTACTATACTATTATAAGAAAAGCCGGGAACCGAAGGAGGTTTACTTTATGGAATGGACTGATATCCGCCTGACCGTGGCCAAGGCCGATGCCGACAACGCCGAAGCCGTTGCCACCATGATCGCCGAGGGCGGCATCTATATCGAAGACTACAGCGACATCGAGCAGCAGGTGGCCGAGATCGCCCATGTGGATCTGATCGAGCAGGAGCTGCTGGACAAGCCCCGCGACACCGTGATCATCCATATGTATCTGGAGCCGGGTGCTTCCCCCGTGGAGACGCTGGCCCTCATTGCCGCCCGCATGGAAGCCGCCGGCATCGCCTACACCGCAGAGACCGAGGGCGTGGAGCAGGAGGACTGGCAGAACGGCTGGCGCAAGTATTATCACCCCCTGGAGATCGGCAAACGGCTGGCGGTGGTGCCCTCGTGGCAGCAGTACGACACCGACCGGGTAAAGCTGATCCTTGACCCGGGCCTTGCCTTCGGCACCGGCGGCCACGAGACCACCAGCCTGTGCATGGAAGCGCTGGACGAGCGGGTGACCGGCGGCGAGCGGGTGCTGGACATCGGCACCGGCAGCGGCATCCTTGCCATTGCGGCGCTGAAGCTGGGTGCTGCCGTGGCCGAGGGCGTGGACATCGACCCTGTGGCGGTGCGTACCGCCGGGGAGAACGCCGCCCTGAATGGCGTGCAGGACAAGCTGACCGTGCTGGTGGGCGACCTTTCGGACAAGGCCAGCGGCAAATACGACATCATCACCGCCAACATCGTGGCCAACGCCATCCTGTCTCTGGCCCCCGCCGTGCCGGGCCTGATGGCAGAGGGTGCCACCTTTATTGCCAGCGGCATCATCGACAGCCGCAAGGACGAAGTGATCGCCGGGCTGGAAACGGCCGGCCTTGCCGTTGTGGAAGTGAAGGAGAAGCGCGGCTGGGAGTGCATCGTCTGCAAAAAAGCGTAATTACAGAAGCTTTCATGATTTCTTTCAGCTGGCTTGCCCTCTCCGTCACCTTCGGTGCCACCTCTCCCAAAGGGAGAGGCCTTGGCAAAGAGATGAAGTTTGCGTGGACTGCCAAGGGCTCCCACTTTGAGGAAAGACTTCCCCCGGCCGGGGGAAGATGTCACCATAGGTGACAAAAGGAGGAATCTGGATTTGCGAAGCAAAGACTGAGAGGGCGAGGACGTTTAAGGAGAACCACTATGCCGCACCGTTATTTTACCACCGAGATCTCTGACGGCACCGCCACCCTGCGCGGGGCCGATGCCCACCATCTTGCCCGCGTGATGCGCGCAAGGCTGGGCGATACTGTTATTTTATGCGACGGCAACGCCGTGGAATACACCGCCACCATCACCGGCTTTGGGGACGAGTGCGTGGAGTTCCGGGTGGAGCCGGGCTATCCCAGCGCCGCCGAACCCGGCGTGGAAGTGACCCTGCTGGCCGGTTATCCCAAGCAGGACAAGCTGGAGCAGATCATCAAACACGGCGTGGAGCTGGGCGCAGCCCACTTCATCCCCTTCTTCAGCCGGTACTGCGTGGCCGCGCCCAAAAAAGAGGAGCAGAAAAACGAGCGCTACAACCGCATTGCAGCGGAAGCCGCCAAGCAGTGCGGCCGGGGCGTTCTGCCGGATGTGGCCCTGCCGCTGCCCAACTTCGGGGCCGTGTGCCGCACCTTTGACCAGTATGACCTTGTGCTGTTCTGCTACGAGTGCGGCGGCGCGCCCCTGCGCCAGCTGCTGGCCCAGACCGCACCCGCCGACGGCAGAAAGCTAAAAATCGCCATCGTGACCGGAGCCGAGGGCGGCTTTGCCGCCGAGGAAGCCGAGATGGCCGCAAAGGCCGGAGCCAGAACGGTGGGCCTTGGCCCCCGCATCCTGCGGTGCGAGACCGCCCCGCTGGCAGTGCTGGCCTCCGTCATGACCCTGACCGGGGATCTGGAGTAACCGGAGCTCCGGCGGGCGGCACGCCTACCATAAAAGAAAAATTCTGACCTACGGGTTCGGGAAAGTCTGCGGGCTTTCCCGGGCCCGTTTTTTATTTTTTGCCCCGTATCACGATCTCCCGGATTTTTGTGCAGCTTTGCCCCGTCATTCTGCTGCAAATTCTTAGCTGTTTTTGTGCTTGTTTCACGAAATTACTTACCCCCCCCCCCCCCGAAAATTCTGCAATTTGTCTTGACATTTTCCGCAGCACAGCACTATACTTGTGCCGCAAAGAGACGCCGGGCATAAAAATGCGCAGCTATGTGATTTTCTGCCCAGAAATCCCGGTTTTTGCCGGTTTTCGGCATCGTTCCCGGTAACGTTCACGGTAATGTTCACGTCTCTGTAAGCTTTTTTGTTTGGAGGGTTTTGCAATGAGAAAAAACGTGAAAAAACAGCTTGCCTTGCGGGTGCTGTCCACAGCGGCCCTGATGGCCATGGTCTCGTCCATCGCCACAGCGGCATTTGCGGATACCTACGACCTGAACACGGGCAGTGTGACGGTGGAGACCAAAGATGACGGCTATACCTATGTGACGCAGGAGGACACAGAGAAGGGCGGCTACGCCCAAAATAGCAAGGGCGATACTTTGGACGGTACTTATAAGGACACGGATCCGAAGGGCGTCACCATCACCAGCAACGGCGAGAAGACTTCAAATACCATCACGGTGGAGACGGCAAAAGATCAGACCACCAATGTGACCCTGCAGGATGTGCACATGGAAGTTTACACCCCCGATACCAAGTCCGGTGCGATCGAAATAAAGGGCGATGGCAACACCAACCTTGAGCTGAACGGAGATAATACCGTTTTGGTTGAAAACAATTGGAGCGACGAATACGCCGCCATCGAAAAAGCGGATAAAAACGGCAACGGCACCCTGACCATCAAGGACGATAAGAATAATGATGGTTCTACCAAAGGCAAGGACGAAAACGGAAATACCGTTGGCGGGGATACCGGTACACTGCTGGCAGGCGGCTACCATGACTCTGCCGCAATCGGCGGTGGTGATGGGGAATTTGCCAACACTTCCAACATTATCATCACCGGTGGTAAGATCACTGCCAGCGGCGGTACTTACGGCGCCGGTATCGGCGGCGGTTATGCTGGAGATGCATCGAATATCCGCATTGAGGGCAATGCAGATGTTACCGCCTTTGGAAACAGTGGTGCTGCCATTGGATCCGGTTATCATTCGAGAGGCAGCAGTGGCAGTGATATTACCATCACCGATAAAGCCACTGTGACTGCTGCTGGCCTAGATGGCTGTGGCATCGGTGGCGGTCAGGATGCTTCTGGTAAAGTCACTATCACAATTTCTGGTCATGCATCGGTAAACGCCCAAACCAGAAATCCTCCAGCAGCCATTGGCAATGACCATTCTTCTACTACGGTTAACATCAAAGATAATGCTGACGTTACTGCCGTTAGTGATGGTGTTGCCATCGGCACCGGTTATGGCTATACAAACACCTCGACTGTGATCAATATTACCGGTGGAACAGTAAATGCCGTCACCCGTGACGACTCCAGACCCGCTATTGGCACAGTTAAGGGCAATTTGGACCTTACGATCAACAGTTCTACCGGAAAAACGACCGTAAATACCTACACGACCAGCAGTGACCCCCTATCTTTAAATATCGGCACCGGTCATTACGACGATTCTGCAAACAAATATAGAACCAGCCCATCTGAGGGCGCAGAATACAACGAGGATGGCTCTTCCAATCTGGGCGAAGACAATGCCGCTATCATCAATTTCTACCGCAACACTACTTTGGGCACTGACACTTATGATGCGCCCAAAACACTTGATAGTAGTGCATTTCATGCCACTTATGAAGCTTATGGCACTCTCTACAATGCGAAGTACACCCTCTCTGACAAAGACAAAGGTGACCTCTACAAGGTCGTCCACAACCGCAAATACATGGAAGAGCACCCCGAAATTGTTGACACCAGCAAGCTGGAAAACGGCGACCTGCACGACTGGAAGTTGGTGGGCGAGGTGGTAGAGCCCACACTGGACGCGGACGGCTATGCAGACTACATCTGCAACATTGACCAGTGCGGCCAGACCAAGCATGTGGTGCTGCCCAAGCTGACCCCGGAACCCAGTGAGCCGGACACCACGGCCCCCACCGAACCGGAAGTGCCGGGCGGCAATACCCTGGGCAGCACCTCCAACAAGCCGGACACCCCCAAACAGCCGGACGGCACCACCCCGGCCCCTGCAGCCCCGGACACCCCTGTGCAGGACGCCACTGCACCGGCTGCTGACACCCTTACCGCAGACACCACCGCTGACGCTGCCGCCGTACCGGCAGATGCCGCTGTGGCCCCCGCCAACGCACAGAACATGGTACAGGATGCAAAGCCGGAAGCCGCTGCTCCCGCTGCTGCTTCCACTGCATCTGCCGCCGTTCTGCCCCAGACCGGTGCAAACTGGCTGGCGGTGGTGGGCACTGCCCTCAGCGGCATGTTCCTGCTGGCCGCAGGCTTTGTGCTGGACCGCAAGAACCGCCGCATGAACTGAGAAACCTTTTTTAAAAGCCATCTCCTCCTGCTGTGCATTCCGCAAGCTGCACGGCAGGTTCCCCAAACAAAGGGGGCTGCTGCACACATCCCTGCGTGCAGCAGCCCCTGTTTTTATTTGACCTCTGCTTCCCGCAGAGCTTTCTTCACGTTCAAAAGGTTCTGCGGGCTCACCGAGAAGCTGCGCAGGCCCAGCTGCAGATACTGCACCGTGTTGGCCGGGTTGCCCACCGCAAGGCCGCAGATGGTCACCGGCACATCCCGTTCTCTGGCGGCGTCCATCACCATGGTGATGAGCTTTTTCATGGCACCGCTGGCCGGGCGGTAGTAGTGCTCCGCGCTGGCAAGCTCCCGGTCGGCGGCGTGGGTGTACTGGGTCAGGTCGTTGGTGCCGACCACAAGAAAATCGACCCCATGCGCCACGAACTCCTCCGCCGTCAGGCAGGCGGCAGGCACACTGAGCATCACGCCGAACTTGGTATCCTTCTTGAAGGGCACGCCCCGCTCCCGCAGATGCTCCCGGCAGCGCTCCACCACGCGCAGGGCGGCGTCCCAGTCCTCCACCGTCGTCACCATGGGGAACATCACCTGCAGCGGGCCCCGGGCGGCGGCGCGCATCAGCGCGCAGAGCTGCGTCTCGAACTGGCGGGGCTGGCGCAGGCTGTTGCGGATGCCCCGCAGCCCCAGCTTGGAGGACTGCAGGCCCTGATAGGCGTCGGAAATGGTGCGGTCTGAGCCAAAGTCGAAGGTGCGCACGGTCACCTGACGGCCCTGCGCCGCCGCCAGACAGGAGCAGTAGAAGAAATACTGCTCCTGCTCGTCCAGAATGCGGCCCGGCAGCATCATGTAGCCGGTGCGCAGCAGGCCCACGCCCTGCGCGCCGGACTGCATGGCCGTGTCGATGTCCTCCGGCCCAAAGCAGTTGGCCAGCAGCTCAAAGGGCTGGCCGTCCTTTGTTTTGTTGGGCAGAGCATGCAGCTGCCCCATCTCTTCGTTCTCCCGCTGCAGCTCACAGATGCGGGTCTCGGCCTGCTGGCGGGCGGCAGCGTCCGGGTCCAGCGTGCACTGGCCCCCGGTGGCGTCCAAAATCACGGTGCGGCCGTCGCAGTCGTCCAGAAAATCCCGGCCCACCTGCACGATGCCCGGGATATTCATTGCCCGGGCAATGATGGCCGCGTGGCTCTGGCCGCTGCCCTCTGCCGTGATGATGCCTAAAATCATGCCGGAGGGCACGCTAAACAGGTCGGTGGGCATCAGCCGCTCTGCGGCAAGGATCACCGGGTGGTCCAGCGCCAGCCACATGCGGGGGCGGTTGGTGATGATGTTGATGACCCGCCGGGTGGCGTCCAGAATATCCACGCTGCGCAGCTGCATGTAGGGGTTATCCTTCATGTTGGCCAGCTGGTCGGCGTAGCGCTGGCCCACCTGATTCATGGCTGCAGCGGCGCCAACGCCCGCATTGATGCAGAAACGCACCTCGTTCATCATGCCCTCATCGTCCAGCATCATGCTTTGGAACTGGAAGATGGCCTGCTCGCTGGGCGCAGCGCGGTCTGCCATGGATTCCAGCTCGTCCTGCGCGGTGCGGATGGCATCGGTGAGCAGCTGCAGCTCCCGGGACGGTTTAAAGGGGCCAACGGTCGTGGTCTCCACATGGTGCTCCAACCGGCTCACCTGACCCAGCACAAGGCCCGGCGAGGCACAGAAACCTTTATAGATCTTCATTCTGATTCACCTCCGGCAAAAGTTCCGCTTCCGGCGCGGTCAGGGTGTGCCAGACCAGCGCCTGCAGAAAGGTATTGGGCAGCAATGCCGCCAGTGCAGCCCGCGCCGCATCGGCGCTGCCCTCAAACAGCGGTGCAAAGCTCTGCATCCGTGCCTGATCGCACTTTGCAAGGAACGCATCGCACAGGGTGTGGGTGGTATAGTAGCCGGTAGGGCTCACGCCCACATCCTCGGCGGCAGCTTCCAGCGGGGCAAGGTCCGCATCCTTCATGTTGGCCAGCAGCAGGGCGGCGTCCGCCGTCAGGGTGACGGGGTATTTCTCCCGCACCTGCTTTTGCACCCGCTCAAATTTTGCATGGAAGGCAGCAGCGTCCGCGCAGCTCTGGGCGTCACAGGAGACCGCATAGGCGCACCCCCGCAGATATCCCATAGCGCGGCGGGTGTCGTAGTAGCCCAGCTCGATGTTGCGGCGGGCAGTGTCCGGGTCAAAGTGCAGGATGTCCCCCAGCTCCCAGTAGCTGCGCACCATGATGGTGGGCAGGCCGGTGAGGTTCGGGCGGGTGATGCCCACCCCCTCAAGGTCCACGCACACCAGCTCCTCTGCGCCCATTTTTTTGGCAAGGCCGGTGGGCATGTTGTCGCTGTAGCCGCCATCCAGAAACTTGACCCCGTCGATGTCCCGCGCCCGCAGGGCAGGGAAGCAGGCGGCAGAGGCCATCAGGTAGTCCTTGACCTTTCCTGCCGGGATCTCGTCCAGCGTCAGCTCCCGGGCCTTGAGGCCCCGCTGCTCCACCGTGACAAGGCCAAAGCGGATGGGCGCGGCGCGCAGGGCATCCTCGTCCAGCACCCGCTCCACGATCTCTTCCAGCGGGGTCACGTCCATGCCACCGGCCTTCACCACACTGCGCAGGAACTGGTGCAGGGCCGAGAGGTCGGCATCCTCTTCCGGCAGCTCCATCACGTCCTTGCTGCGGATGCTCAGCCACATGTCCCGCGCCGTTTCGTACTGGTCCAGCACGAACATGGCACCGTTCAGGCTGCCCACACTGGTGCCGGTGATGATCTGCGGGTGCCAGTCCAGCTCCATCAGCGCGCGCCACACACCCACCTGATAGCTGCCGCGGGCACCGCCGCCGGCCAGCACCAGAGCCCTGCACGGGACACTGCGTTCTTCCATTGCCTCCGCCTCCTTTGATTGGTTCCGGTTTTGTTCAGATTATAGCATATTTCCGGAGAAATTTCTCCCTTTTTTTGTAAATTGAAGGCTTTCTCCCGACTAAGAAACATGGTATACTTGTCAGGATACTTTAAAGGAGGCATTCTCATGCACTGCAGCCAATGGATCTTTGATATGGACGGCACCCTGACCGACAGCATGACCGTGGTATGGGAGGGTGCGCCGGACGCCCTGCTGCGCCGCTACGGCCGCACGCCCCGGGCCGACCTGCGTGCCACCCTGCTGAGCATGGGGATGCAGGAAGGCGCACGGTACCTGATCCGGGAATACGATCTGCCGCTGACCGAGGAGAGCTACTTTGCCGTGATGCGGGAGGTGATCGCCGAGCTGTACGAGACCGTGGAGCTCAAGCCCGGCGTGCGCACGATGCTGGCAAAGCTGCAGGCCGAGGGTGCCCGCATGTGCATCTGCTCCAACACATGGGCTGACCAGTGCCGCACCGTGCTCACCCGGCTGGGCATCGCGCAATATTTTTCCTTCATCGTGGAGGCGCAGGGCGCGCTGCACAAGAGCCGCCCGGAGGTGTTCTTTGAATGCATGAGCCGTCTGGGCGGTGCAGACCCCGCCCGGTGTGCGGTGTGCGAGGATGCAGTGTACGCCGCTTCCACGGCGCACGGGGCCGGATTTTACGTCGTGGGCATCGCAGACCCCGCCTCTGCCGCCGACGAGCCGGAGATGCGCCGCGTCTGCAGCCAGTTCCTCCCCCGGTGGGATGCGCTGGACTGGACCGCCGTGTAATAAAAAAGGGCCGCAGCGTGCGGTTCTTTTTCATGTTAAAGGGGTATTACTCTTGCTTTTTGCCGTCAAGAAGAGTATGATATTATAAACAGGACTGTCCCAAGGGGGCAGTGCCCTCATTTCCCGGTTTTTGTAAGATATGTGAGAATACACCGTTTGATTTTCAAAATATAAAGGTATAATATCCGTAAAGAGGAGACCTTCCGTCATGAACAACCCACTCGTCAGCATTATCGTGCCAGTGTATAATGTGCAGAATAGTGTTGCCCGCTGCCTGGAGAGCATCTGTGCGCAGACGTGGAAGAATATCGAGATCATTTTGGTCAACGACGGTTCCAGAGATGAAAGCTTTTCGGTCTGTGAGCAGTTCCGCGAAAAAGACCCGCGTATCGTTTTGGTGGACAAGTCCAATTCCGGCGTGTCGGACACCCGCAACTGCGGCATGACCCTTGCATCCGGCAAGTACGTACAGTTTGTGGACAGCGACGATTATATCGAGCCTGATTTTACCGAGCGGCTGGTAACGGCCGCCGAGACCAACAATGCCGATCTGGTGATCGCCCCCTATTGGATGGTGATCCCGGCAAACTCCTGCAAGGCCAGTCAGGCTCTGGAAAACCTGCAGGAGAACCTTGGCATCGAGGAAAAGCGTCCCGATGATGTGCGCGAATACGGTTTTCTGCCCGAGGGCATCTATGACCGCGACACCTTTGCCCTGCGCCTGATGGAAAAGCCTGCATCCTTCTTCTACAGCGTTCTATGGAACAAGCTCTACCGCCGCGACATCCTTGTGGACAACCATCTGCAGTTCACCAGCGAGGTGCGCTGGGCCGAGGATCTGGTATTCAATCTGGAATATATCCTGTACGCCAACGTATTCGTTTCCATCCCCAAGGCAGGCTACCACTATGTGCAGAACCCCCAGAGCATCTGCCACACCCAGATCAATCTGGCTTCCATCGTGCAGAACAAGCTGCAGGTGTTCCGCTACTACAAAGATCTTTACACAAAGCTGGGCCTGTACGACAAGGTGCAGCCGCAGCTGTACAAATTCCTGACTGCATTCTCGGAGAATGCCTATCCCGCCGGTTCGCCCCAGAAGATCATCATGGACATGGCCAACCGCTGGGGCTTTGGTGTTCTGGATGCTTCCGACAAGGAAAAGAAACGCAACGCCAAATCAGAGGCCTGAACTTCCGTACATGAGAAAGAGCTGCACAAGGCAGCTCTTTTTGTTTGCCATTTTACCGGTCGGTCCAGCTGCGGACGGCCTCGCGCACCATGCCCTCCCGCCCGCGGGGGATGGGGATGCGCGCACCGCTGCTCATCTGCAGCTCGCCTGCCGTCAGCAGCCGGGCCGCCGCCAGATTGACCACATAGGAGCGGTGCGGCTGCAAAAAGCGGCCATCCGCCAAAAGCGGCCTTGCCACCTCGGCAAAGGATACCCGCAGCGAAAGGGACATCACATCCTCCCCGCTGAGCAGGTGGAAACGCACCACATGGTGGGTGCACTCCAGATACTCGAGCTGGGCATAGGGCAGCAGCCGCAGGCCCTCGGCCGTGGCCACGGTGAGGGCCGGGCCATACTCCGGCTCGGTGGCGCGGGCCAGCAGGGCCGAAAGCTCCTGCTGATGCACCGGCAGCAGCAGATACTGCATGGCGTCCACCCGGAAGGCACTGTAGGCGTGGGCCGCCGTGCGGGCCGCAAAGGCCAGCGGAGCCCTGCGGCCCCGGCGGCGCAGCTCCGCAGCCGCCGAAAGCCCTGCCGGAGCCGCCACCGCTGCCAGCTCTATGAGATACAGGTCGAACCGCTCGCCCTCGGCGTCACGGCGCAGAAGCGCATCTGCATCCGGCAGCTGCTGCACGATGCACGCATCCTGCCGCCGAGCAAAATATTCCATGCACTGGCGTTCCAGCCCGCTGCGCAGGGCCGCATCCGTGCTGCATACCGCAATGTGAAAGACCATCCGACATTCCCCTCTCCGCCAGCCGCCCGCCTTGATTTTTGCGCAGGGCTGGAGTATGATAAATGAAACCTCGCTGCACCGAAAAAACAGAAATGGAGACCATTGCCATGCCGGAACCCCTTGTCAGCATCATTGTGCCCGCCTATAACGCCGCAGGCTGCATTGCCCGCTGTGTGGAGAGCATCGTCTCCCAGAGCTATCAGGAGCTTGAGATCCTTCTGCTGAACGACGGCTCCAGGGATGACACCCTTGCCATCTGCCGGAAGCTGGCCGAAGCCGACCCCCGCATCCGGGTGATCGATAAACCGAACACCGGCGCAGCCGACACCCGCAGCTGCGGCCTTGCGCTGGCCAGAGGCGAGTACATCCAGTTCGCAGACAGCGACGACTATCTGCTGCCGGGCTGCACGGCAAACCTTGTGGCAGCTGCCCGGCGCAGCCGTGCCGACCTTGTGCTGGCCCCCTACCGGATGATGGTGCCCCGCAGAGACGGCGGCTATGACACCCGGGAATACAGCCTGCTGCCCGCAGGGGAGTACAGCAAGGTGGATTACCTGTGGCAGCTCACCGGCCATGCCGCCGCCTTTTACTACGGCGTGCTGTGGAACAAGCTCTACCGCCGCGACCTGATCCGGATGGCGCAGATCCGGTTTGAAAATGTCGTTTTCGCCGAGGATCAGCTGTTCAACACCCGGTATCTGCAGGCGGCGCAGCGGTTCGCCGCCATCGACGAGGCCGTTTACTGCTACATCCAGAACCCGCAGAGCGTCTGTCACACGCAGGTGAGGGTGGCAGACATGCTGCGCCACCGTGACCGGATGTACCGCGCCTACCGGCAGATGTGCATTCAGCTGGGCGTGTACCACCGGTTCCGTCTGCGGCTGCGGGGCATCTACCTGAGCCTGTTTGAAAGCCCCCTGCCCAACGGCCCGGTGCAGCGGCTTTCCGACGCCGCCGCCCGCACCCACAGCCGCATCTGAGGAAAGGAGACACTATGGAATTTCCCCTTGTCAGTATCATCGTGCCCATGTACAACGCCGCAGGCTGCATTGCCCGCTGTGTAAAAAGCATCTGTGCCCAGAGCTACAAAAGCATCGAGATCATCCTGCTGAACGACGGCTCCAAGGACGGCACCCTCTCGGTCTGCCGTGCTCTTGCCGCGCAGGACCCCCGCATCGCGCTGGTGGACAAGCCCAATTCCGGCGCGGCGGACACCCGCAATCAGGGGCTTGCGCTGGCCCATGGCCGCTACGTCCAGTTCGTGGACAGCGACGACTGGCTTGCCCCGGACTTTACCGAAAAGCTCGTCACCGCCGCCGAGACCCACACCGCCGATCTTGTGATCGCGCCCTTCTGGATGGTGTATCCAGAAGACTACGTAGAGCACATCCGCCCGTGGGAAAAGGCGCTGGGCACCGTGCTCCGGCGCAACCCGCCCCGCACCCGGGCCTACGGCTATCTGCCCGCCGGGGTGTACACCGGGCAGGAGTACGCCCGGCAGCTGATCGAAAAGCCCAATACCTTTTACTACGGTGTGCTGTGGAACAAGCTCTACCGCAGGGATCTCCTTGCCGGGCACGGCATCCGCTTCCGACAGGAGCTGTTTGCAGAAGATCAGCTGTTCAACACCGAATACCTGCGCTATGTGCGCACTGCCGTCTCCATCCCGGACATCGGCTACTATTACCTGCAGTGCAGCCAGAGCGTTTCCCACTCCAGAGTGACCACCGCCGATATCCTTCTGCTGCGGCGGCGGGTGATGGGCCTGTACAAGAGCATCTATACCGAACTGGGCATCTACCCGGAGACCCGGGCCGCCATTCTGCGCTCCGCTTTTGGCGAAAACGAGTTCACCCTGCCGCCGCTGGACACCCCGCAGGCCCATTCCTGCAGGCTGTAACCGGCTGTTTCCGCGGGCAAAACGGCGCACCGCTTTTCTGCGAACCACACACCCGGACTGCCGCTGTACGGCATCCGGGTGTTTCTGTTTTTATGCGGTTCAGCAGCCGATGGAGGCGCACTTTTCGGCCAGCCAGACCCGCTCTTCCGCGTTCAGGTGCGGGGCCAGCTTTGCAAACACCTGACGGTGGTAGTCGTTCAGCCATGCCAGCTCGTCTTTGTCCAGCACGCCGGGCAGGATGGGCGAGGTGGCAATGGGCACAAAGGTCAGAGGCTCAAAGCCCAGAAAAGTGCCGTACTGGTTATCCGCCTTGTGGATGCACACCAGCTCGTTCTCGATGCGGATGCCCACAAGGTCGGTCTCGTAGACGCCGGGCTCATCGGTGACCACCATGCCGGGACGCATCCGGGTGGTGTTGCGGCTGTTCAGGGCATGGGGGCCCTCGTGCACATTGCCCACAAAGCTGACGCTGTGGCCGGTGCCGCAGCGGTAGTTGATGAGGTGGCGCCACAGCGGCTCCCGGGCGATGGTATCGATCATCTTACACTCGCAGTAATCCAGCCAGACAGCCCTGGCAAGGTCGATGTGGCTCTGCAGGGTCCATGTATAGAAGCGCTTTTCGTCCTCGGTCAGCTCACCCAGCGGATAGGTGCGGGTGATGTCGGTGGTGCCGTCCATGTAGGTGGCACCGCTGTCCACCAGCAGAAAACCCTTCTTTTCCAGCACAGCGTGATCTTCCGGGGTGGCGTGGTAGTGCATCATGGCCGCATTGCCGCCGTAGGCCGCAATGGTGCCAAAGCTCTCCACAAGGAATTTATCGTCCGCACTGCGGTACTTGTGCAGGATCTCGTCCACGGTCAGTTCGGTCAGGGTCTCACCGGCGGCAAGACGGCTTTCCAGCTCCATCTGGAACCGCACCATAGCCACAGCGTCCCGGATATGGGCCTGCTTTGTGTGGGCAAGCTCTGTTTCGTTCTTCACGCCCTTCATCAGCAGCAGCGGGTCGGTGCCGTCCTTCACGGTGAGGGCGGCATTCTGTTCCAGCACCTGATACACGGCGTAGTTGACGGTGGCCGTCTCGGCCAGCACGGTCTGCGGCTCGGTCTCGGCCGCAAGGCAGGACAGCACATCATCATACTCCGCCAGCGTGACGCCGTTTGCTTCCAGCTCTGCCCGGGCTTCCGGGGCCACGCGGGCTGTGTTGATGAACAGCACCGCCCGGTCCGGGGTCACGTAGCAGTAGGCCACAGCGTAGGGGGTGCACTCGATGTCCATGGCGCGCAGATTCAGCAGCCATGCCAGATTGTCCAGCTTGCCCACGAACTGCGCGGTGCAGCCCAGTTTCCGGAGCCTGCCGCGCAGCTGTTCCAGCTTTTGGGCGGGGGAGAAGCCCGCATACTCCTCCGGCAGGATCCACGCCGGGGTGTCCGGCAGGGCGGGGCGGCCCTCGGTCCACAGCTCGTCCTCAAGGCGCAGCGTCCGGATGGAAGCGCCCTTTTTCTCCAATGCCTTTTTCAGGCCGTTCACGAGGGCCGTGCTGGCGGTCAGGCCGCACAGGCCCAGCGTCTCCCCCTCGTTCAGGGCGTTGGCACAGTATTCCTCCACGGTGGGCACACCCGGTTCCCCCATGCGCTGCAGCTCGATCTCGGTACCGGCAAGCTCTTTTTCCGCCTGCACGAAATACCGGCCATCGGCCCACAGAGCGCTCCCGGTACGGGTGACGACAAGGCTGGAGTTCTCGCCGTGGAACCCGGAGAACCAGGTCAGGCTGGTGTAGTGGGCGGGCAGGTACTCACTGGCATGGGGGTCCCCCACCGGGATCAGATAAACAGCCACGCCGTTTGCGGCCATGGCGGCACGCAGCGCGGCAAGGCGCTCGGGTACGGTATTCATGCTCATAATGACAGCTTCCTTTTTTCTATGGCCGGACCGCCGGAAAAGCCCCCGGCGGCAGGGAATTTTTCTGTGTCCTATTGTATCATTCCGGGAAAAAGATTGCAATGCAGGGGGGCTGAACCCTCTCCGTCATCGCTGCGCGATGCCACCTCCCCCGAAAGGGGGAGGTTTTACTCCACTTATCGGCAGATGGCAAAAGCTCCCCCTGAGTGGAACGACTTCCCCCGGCCGGGGGAAGATGGCAAAGCCAGAAAGGGGAACGGCTGGCGAACGCAGTGAGACTGAGAGGGTCCGCTCTTGGGAGCACTGGCACGGCAACAGCCGTGACTGAAGGAGTTGTTTTCTTCTTTTTTCTTGAAAACGCAACTTTCTTGCAAAAAAAGTTACAATTTTTTCTTGAAAAAGGCCGGTTTCCCATTGACAGCCTTGTTATAATAGGAATGTAAGATATTTGAGCCAGCACTCTGCGGCTCTTTGCGCTAAAAAGAAAGAGGCAATTGAATCATGACCAAAATCGATATTTTCTCCGGCTTCCTGGGTGCCGGTAAGACTACGCTGATCAAAAAGCTCATCAAAGAGGCCTTTGCCGGCCAGCAGGTCGTTCTGATCGAGAACGAGTTCGGCGAGATCGGCATTGACGGCGGCTTTCTGAAGGAAAGCGGCATCCAGATCAACGAGCTGAACGCCGGCTGCATCTGCTGCTCTCTGGTGGGCGACTTCCGCACCGCCTTGCAGCAGGTGGTGGAGCAGTACCATCCGGACCGCATCGTGATCGAGCCCTCCGGCGTGGGCAAGCTGTCCGACGTGACCCGCGCTGTGGAAGGCGTGGCCGAGCATCTGGATGTGCAGCTGAACAGCTTTGTCACCGTGGCCGATGTGAACAAGGTCAAGATGTATATGAAGAACTTCGGCGAGTTCTACGACGACCAGATCAGCCACGCAAGCTGCATCCTGCTCAGCCGCACCCAGACCGCCAGCGAAGAGAAGATCGCCGCTGCAGTCGCCCTGCTGCGCGAGAAGAACCCCACCGCTACCATCGTGACCACCGCATGGGACGAGCTGACTGGTGAGCAGATCCTGAAGGCCATGTCCACCAAGGACGACTTCAAGGCAGAGTTGATTGCCATGGCTGCAAAGGCCAACGAAGAGCACACCCACGAGGACGAGGAAGAAGAGCACCACCATCATCACCACTATGACGAAAACGGTGTGTGCAGCTGCGGCCATCATCACGACCACGATGATGATGACGACGAGGATGAGCACGAGCATCACCACGATCACGATGAAGATGATGACCACGATGAGCACGAGCACCATCATCACGATCATGACGACCATGACCATTGCTGCTGCGGCCACCATCACGACCACGATGACGACGATGACGAGGATGAGCACGAGCATCATCACGACCATGACGGCCACTGCTGCTGCGGCCATCACCATCATCATGACCACGACGCCGACGAGGTGTTCACCAGCTGGGGCGTCGAGACGGCCCGCAAGTTCACCAAGGCAGAAGTGGAGCACGCCCTCACCGAGCTGGATACCGGCAATTACGGCATGATCCTGCGCAGCAAGGGCATCGTGAACGGCGGCGCAGACGGCTGGCTGGAGTTCGACTATGTGCCCGGCGAGTGGGAAGTGCGTGCCCGCGGTGCAGATGTGGGCGGCAAGCTGGTGGTCATCGGCTCCAAGCTGAACGAAAAGGCCATTGCAGAGCTGTTCGGCTGCTGAACCCCTCTTCCGGCGCTCCGCGCCAGCTCCTGCAGCGAGGGAGCAAAGAGGACGAATCATCGATAAGGAGAAACCATTCCTATGGCAAAAGAAATTCCGGTCTACCTGTTTGTGGGCTTTCTGGAAAGCGGCAAGACCAAATTCATTCAGGAGACCTTTGAAGACCCCAACTTTGACTCCGGCGACAAGACCCTGCTGCTGATCTGCGAAGAGGGCGAAGAAGAGTATAATCCCAAAAAGTTCGCCTTTCCCGGCGTGACCGTCAAGGTGCTGGAGGACAAGGCCGAGCTGAACCCGCAGAACCTGCTCAAGCTGGAAAAGGAATCCGGCGCAGGCCGCGTGGTCATTGAGTACAACGGCATGTGGCTGCTGCAGGATCTGGCCGAAGCTCTGCCCGAGAGCTGGATCGTGTACCAGTGCATCGCCACCGCTGACGGCACCACCGCCCTGACCTACGCCCGCGACAACTCCATGCGCAGCCTGCTGCTGGACAAGATCGCCCGCAGTGAGCTGATCGTGTTCAACCGCGCCGAAGCCGTGAACAACGACGCCGCCCGTCAGGAGCTGCACAAGCTGGTGCGTCAGGCTTCCCGCAAGTGCGACATCGCCTACGAGTTTGCCGACGGCAGCGTGGCCTATGACGACATCCCCGACCCGCTGCCCTTTGACATCAACGCGGATATCATCGACATTCCGGATGACGATTTCGGCATCTGGTACATGGACTGTCAGGACGAGCCCCAGAAATACACCGGCAAAACGGTCAAATTCCTTGCACAGGTGTGCCAGACCAATCGTGCCGGCAAGAACAGCTTCGTGCCGGGCCGTTTCGCCATGACCTGCTGCGTGCAGGACATCCAGTTCGTAGGCTTCCCCTGCAGCTACGATGGCTACAAGGCGCTGGAGCAGCGCGCATGGGTGCGGGTGACCGCAAAGGTAGGCTACAAGTTCCATAACATCTACCGCGGCAAAGGCCCGGTGCTCACCGCTGTGTCGGTGGAGCCCGCCGAAAAGCCGCTGGAAGATGTAGTAACATTCTCTTGATCTGATCTTTCAAGGAGGTCCCGGCATGAAAACACTGTTCCGTATCCTTGGCACGGCTGCTGCGGTAGCCGTTACCGGTGCTGCCATCGTGGCACTGGACAAGATCCTGAACCAGAAAGACCCGCTCCACGTGGAGGAAGTAGAATTCCCCGAGGACGCTGAGCTGGACCCCAAGGAGGCCGAAAAGGCTGCCGAGGCCTACGCCGAGGGCGAGGCAAAGGCGGCAGACGAGGCCAATGCAGAGGCCGCTGCCGCCGAAGCCCCGGAAGCGGCTGCCGGACCTGCTGCCCAGCCCGCCGAAGAAGCCGCTGCCCCGGCAGCACCCGCAGAGGGCGGCGAGAAGCCGGTGTGCGACCCGGAGGCGCCCAACCCGAACCCGGTGGAAGCAGGCCCCGCCGTGGCGCCCAAAGACGAGAGCGGAAAATTCGATCCCACCAAGATCGCCGAAGCCAGTGACTTCGGCGACTGGGAAGAACAGGGCTGCAAAGGATAACATGTGACTAGAAAAGGGACGATGTGAACATCACATCGTCCCTTTTTGGTTATTCTCCTCTTGCCAGCTGCTGCAGCTTTTTCCGGTCCAGCACCTGCACGCCGCCCCGGAACAGCCGCACCCAGCCCTCCTGTGCAAAGTATTTCAGCATCCGGCTCACCACCTCGCGGGCAGAGCCCATATACTTTGCCATCTGGTCGTGGGTCATGCGCACCTCATCACCGCCGGTCTTGGCCAGCTCATCGGTGAGAAAAATGGCAAGCCTGCGGTCTGCGCTCATGAACAGCACCTGCTGCATGGTCCACATGCTGTCGGAAAAGCGCTCTGCCGTCATCTGATAGGCGTAGCAGCGCACATGCACGTTCTGCTGCATCAGCCTGCGGAAGATGCCCGCGCTGATGCAGTAGGCTTCGGTGTCCTCTTCGGCGTCGATATACAGGTCGATGTTCACCGAGTCCATGACGCAGGAGGCCGACAGGATGCACACCTCCCCGCCGAACAGGCGGTAAAGGGTCACGTCCCGCCCGTCCTCCGAGAGCAGATAGGCCCGCAGCTGGCCCGAGCGCAGCAGCAGGATGCCCACACAGCTTTCCAGCGGGCTGTGCACCCTTGCCCCCTTTGCGTAGTGCACCGGCCGGGTGTAGCGGCAGAGCATCTCCTGCTCCTCCGGCGTCAGGTCATTCCAGAAGGGAAAGCCTTTAGCAAGACAGCCACGGTGATCGGTCGCTTTTTCCGTCATTCCATTCATCCTTTCCGCAGGGCCTTGGCGGCTTCGGTGCCAGCCTGTGCGCCCTCATACACGGCCTTTGCCACCTGCAGAAGGCCCCCGGTGCAGTCGCCCGCCGCATACAGGCCGGGCACGGTGGTCTGCATCCGCGCATCCACAACGATGCGGTTCCCGTCCACCTCTGCGCCGATCTTCCTGGCCAGTGCGGTGCTGCCCGCCACGCCCAGCGCCACGAACACGCCGCTGACAGGCAGCTGCACACCGCCGGACAGCTGCACGCCGGTGACAACGGTTTCGCCCAGAACAGCCTCCACGGCCTGCGGATAGACCGTGATCTCCGGCGGGAAGTCCGCCGTCAGCGGTGCGCCGTTGGTCAGCAGGGTGACGCTGCGCACCACCGGCAGCAGAGCCTGCACCTCGTGCAGGGCGTACTCGCCGCTGCCCAGCACCGCCACGTCCTTTCCACGGTAGAAAAAGGCATCGCAGGCGGCGCAATAGCTCACACCGTGCCCCTCCAGCCCGGCAAGGCCCGGGATGCGCGGCACCGCCCGGGATGCGCCCGTGGCCAGAATGACCGCGTCCGCAGGGTAATTTTTATCCACTGTTTCTACGGTGAGTTTATCCGTATAGGTCAGGCCCACCGCTTCAGCTGTGACGAACTGCACGCCCAGACGTCTGGCGTTTTCCATGCTGCGGCGTTCCAGCTCTGCACCGGAAACAGGCTGGGCAAAGCCGTAATAATTTTCGATCTTTTCGGCGCGTGCCAGCGCCCCTGCGCCCTTGGTCAGCACGGTGGTCTGCACCCCGGCGCGCACGGCGTACAGGGCAGCGGACACCCCCGCCGGGCCGGAACCGACAATGATAATGCTGGGCATGGGATAACCCCCTCCTTCGGATGCATTTTTCTACAGTATACACCCTTTTTGGAAAAATTTCCGTGACCGGGTCGCAAAAATTGCGCTTTTCAAGCGGAAAAGAGTATGTTATACTGTTTCAGTTATCTGAATCTTCTGCCATGGAGGCTTATTTTATGACCAAGCAACGTATCCTTTTCATCACCACCGGCGGAACCATTGCCAGTGTGCGCACCCAGCAGGGGCTAAAGCCCGTGCTTACCAGCGAGGAGCTGCTTGCCCATCTGCCGGAGCTGAAGGAGCTGTGCTGCCCGGAAACGCTGGCGCTGTGCAGCATCGACAGCACCGACCTTGGGCAGGAGCACTGGCTGATGATGGCACGCGCCATTCAGGAAAACTACGCTTTATACGATGGCTTTATCATCTGCCACGGCACGGATACGCTGGCGTACTCTGCGGCGGCGCTCTCCTACCTGATTCAGAACGCGGACAAGCCCATCATCCTCACCGGCGCGCAGCAGCCCATCTCCAACGAGATCACCGATGCCAAGAAAAACCTGCGGGACAGCGTGGTCTGCGCCATCGACCCGGGCAGCCGGGGCGTGATGGTGGTGTTCGGCGGGCATGTCATTGCGGGCACCCGGGCCAAGAAGAACAAGACCATCAGCTACGACGCCTTTGCCTCGGTCAACTTCCCGGAGCTGGCGCTGGTGCAGGGTGATCGGCTGGTGCGGTACATTCCCTCGCCGTGGCCCACCGGCCCGGTGGAGTTCAGCCGTGTGCTGGACCCGAAGGTGTTCCTGCTCAAGCTGACCCCGGGCATGTCCCCGGCGCTCATCCCGGAGATCTTCCGCCTGTACGACTGCGTCATCGTGGAAAGCTTTGGCGTGGGCGGCATTCCGCAGCAGCTGATGGACGCCTTTGCCGAAGGTCTGGGCGACTACGAGACCACCCACAAGGTGCTGATCATGACCACGCAGGTCACCTACGAGGGCAGCGATGTGGGCGTGTACGAGGTAGGCAAGCGGGTGCGCAACCGCTTCCGCTTCCTGGAAGCCCACGATATGACCATCGAGGCCGTAGTGACCAAAAGTATGTGGCTGCTGGCGCAGAACTGCGAAAGCTTTGACCAGCTGCAGCAGCGGTTCTACCGTCAGGTGAACTTTGACACCTTCTACCATTAAATCAGCTATGCAAAAAGGACACGGCATGCCGTGTCCTTTTTCTTTTCAGAACACCAGCTGCACCAGCAGCACATAGCACAGCGTACCGCCCGCGACGCTGAGCAGGGTCTCGTGCTTCCACTTGTGCAGACCCACCGTCACCAGCAGGGCAACGGCCTCCGGAATGCCGCGGCTGCCCGCAAAGGGAGTGACGCTTTTCAGGCAGTAGACGATCAGCATTCCAAAAATGGCTGCAGGCAGCACCCGGCCCAGATACCGCACCACCTCCGGCGGCTGCTGATCCTTGGAAGAGAACACCACAAAGGGCAGAAAGCGGGTGAGCATGGTGGCGGCTGTGCACACCGCAATGGTCAGGCCCATCTGAACGGCGGTCATGCGCCCACCTCCCCGGTCTCTTCTGCGGGGCTCTCGGTTTTTTCAATGGGCCTGCGCAGGGCCAGCAGCAGGATCAGGATGCATCCCATGGAGGGCAGCAGAAAGCTGCCGGAGCAAAAAACAGCCAGACACGCCAATGGGGCGGCAAGGCCGATCAGGGCGCTGTAGTGCTGCCGGTCCTTTTCCCACTGGTTGAGGAAGATCACCGTGAACATGGCGGTCATCACAAAGTCCACACCCTCGGTGCTGAAGGGCAGCACCGAACCCACCACCGCGCCAAGACCGGCGCTGAACACCCAGTAGCACTGATCCAGCAGGGTGATGAAGAACATGAACCAGCCTCTGTCCACCCCTTCCGGCGGCTCGGCCGAGCAGGTGATGGAAAAGGTCTCGTCGCTCATGGCAAAGATCATATAAAAGCTGCGCAGGCCGTAGCCCTTGTAGCGCTCCAGCATGGCAAGGCCGTAGAACAGATGCCGCGCCTGGATCATCAGCGCCATCAAAAAGGCCGAAAGGGGCGAGAACGCGCTCAGCAGCAGGCTTGCCAGCACAAATTCCAGCGAACCGCCGTAGACCACCGTGCCCATGAGCATGGGCATCCACACCGGCAGGCCCAGCGACTGCACATAAATGCCGTAGCCCATCCCCAGCACAAAATAGCCCGCCAGCACCGGGATGGTCTGCGGTGCGGCGGCGCGCAGTGCCCGCCATACGGTGCTCTGCCGCCTTGTCAGTTGTTGTCCGGTTGCATATTCCATTGGTCTTCCCTCAAAAAAAAAATAGCACAGGGGCCTTTGACCGCAGCCGCCGCGCTGCCGCCAAAACCCACTTTTTCGATATGTAGATGTCTGTATTATTATAGCAGGTTCCACGGCTTTTGCAAGAGTAGCGGCCCCGCTGCCATGGAAACCAACTTTTGCAGCTTGACCCAGAGCAAAAAAGCGCCATGCCAACTTCTCCCCGGGGGGACTGACCCTCTCAGTCATCTCGCTCTGCTCGATGCCAGATTCCCCCTTTTGTCACCTGCGGTGACATTTTCCCCCGGCCGGGGGAAATCGGTCCTCTCAGAGGGAGCTTTATCTGTGCGGACCGGAAGATGGCAAAAAGCTCCCCCTTTGGGGGAGCTGGCAAAACCGTTAGGTTTTGACTGAGAGGGTTCCGCTAATCGCGGCTGTCCGTCTGCGCCCTCATGCGGAAAATTGATTTTCGTACCCTGCTGTTTTTGGCAGAACGACAGATTTTTTCTTTAAATTTTATGCAATTTTCAACGGATACAAAGTGACCGGCAGTCACAACTTTATTATTTTAATGCGGTAAAGGTTCTTTGCGGGATTCTGTGCCCGAAATCCCCCCAAAATGCCGTTTGCGCTTTAGTCATACTCATTTGACAGATGCCGCTTTTTCCGGCATCCTGACCTCCTACGTGCTGTGGAAGAAGGGCAAGATCCAGGTAGTGGATAAAGAGCAGAAGTAACGATACGCAAAAAAACCTCCCGGTCGCAGTGACCGGGAGGTTTTTTGCTTATTCTGCGTTCTTTTTGGGCAGATCCAGTTCCGGCATCAGCTCGTCGCTCACGATGGTGAGCATCTCTTCCAGCTTTGCGCAGTCCTCGGGGGAGAAACGCTCGCGGGCGCGCTCCACTACGGTGTGCAGGTAGGAATAGCTGATGTTGTAGTAATCGATATACTTCTGGGTGGGACGCAGGTTATATTCGCGCCGGTCGGTGGTGGACTGGATCTTTTCCACATAGCCTTTTTTCACCAGACTGCCGATCTTATACGCCGCATTGGGGGTGGAGATCTGCATCATGCGGGAAAACTCCGCAATGGTGGGCTCGCCCATGGCCATGATGCCCTCCATACAGAAGGATTCCACCGTGGTCAGGGTGGCTTCCCGAGTGGCAAAGCGCTGAAAAACGTTCTGGTAAAAGTGCAGCTTGAATTTGGTATATACGTCCTGAAATGCCTGTTCCAGCATGGGTCGTGCGCCTCCGATGGTTCATTTTCTTTCAGTATACCACATTTTGCACGCAGCGCAAAGGGAAATCACGGAGAAGCCGAACAGCCTTTTCAGGCCTGCTTCGTCTTTTTGGTGCGCAGGCGGATCACGTTCAGCACCACCAGCTCCACCGCAATGGCAACAGCCAGCAGGATCAGCGAGGTGAGCAGGCTGCCGTTGGCACCCAGAAAAGCCTGTGCAATGCCCGTAATGACATAGCACACTGCCGCGCAGGAAGCCGCCGTAATGGCGTAGGGCAGCTGGGTGGACACATGGTTCACATGGCTGCAGTGGGCACCGGCGGAGGCCATGATGGTGGTATCCGAGATGGGGGAGCAGTGGTCGCCGCAGACGGCACCGGACAGGCAGGCCGCAATGGAAATGACCAGCATCTCACCATCCGGGAAGGCATGGCACACGATGGGGATGAGGATGGAGAAGGTGCCCCAGGAGGTGCCGGTGGCAAAGGCAAGGAACACCGCCACAAGGAAGATGATGACCGGCAGCATGTACTGCAGGGCAGCGGCGGAGCCGTTCAGCAGGTTTGCAACATAGTACTTTGCACCCAGCAGGCCGGTCATGCCGGACAGGGTCCATGCGAGGGAGAGGATCAGCATGGGGCTGACCATGGCCTTGAAGCCCTCGGGGATGCAGGCGGCAAAGTCCTGAAAGGTCATCACGCTGCGCACGCGGTAGAACACAAAGGTGAACAGCAGGGCGATGCTGCTGCCCAGCACAAGGCCGGCAGAGGCGTTGCAGTCCGCAAAGGCGGTAACGAAGTCCACGCCCTCAAAGAAGCCGCCGGTGTAGATCATGCCAAAGATGCAGGCCGCGATCAGCACCAGCACCGGGGCGATCAGGTCCGCCACATGGCCGCGGGTGTCGGTGCCGTCGTCCACATCGTTGCCGTAGGGACGGTCCTCGGTGGTGAACAGGTCGCCGTTTTTCGCGTTGTCCTCGTTGAGCTTCATGGAGCCGAAGTCCGTGCCGGTGAAGATGAGGAACAGGCACATCACAATGGTGAGCAGGGCATAGTAGTTATAGGGAATGGTGCGCAGGAACATGGTAAAGCCGTTGATGCCGGAGCCTTCGGGCACGCTGGAAGTGACCGCAGCCGCCCAGCTGGACACGGGTGCAATGATGCACACCGGGGCCGCAGTGGCGTCGATCAGGTAGGCCAGCTTTGCGCGGGACAGCTTCTGCCGGTCGGTGACCGGGCGCATGACGGAGCCCACGGTCAGGCAGTTGAAGTAGTCGTCCACAAAGATCATCACACCCAGCAGCAGGGTGGCAAACTGCGCACCGGCCCGGGAGTGGATGTGGGTGGAGGCCCAGCGGCCAAAGGCGGCAGAGCCGCCGGCCTTGTTCATCAGGGCCACCAGAATGCCCAGCATCACCAGAAAGATCAGGATGCCCACGTTGCTGCTGTCCGACAGCTTGGCGACCATGCCGCCGTCTTCGTTGAAGAACAGGGTGTTGATGGCCAGCTCCAGATTGCCGTTGGCGTACAGCAGTGCACCGGACGCGATGCCCACCAGCAGGGAGGTGTACACCTCCTTGGTGTTCAGCGCCAGCACAATGGCGATCACCGGCGGCAGCAGCGAAAAGATGGTGCTGTACACCGCACAGGTATAGGTGGACGGGTCCGCGATCTTGCCGGGCGTTGCCGCTGTGCACCACAGCAGCAGGGCAAACACCAGCAGAGCTGCGAACCATGAAAGGTTCTTGTTTTTCATAACGGATTCCTCTTTTTTCAAATTTCCGGGGATGCATACCCCTCTTTGCGCAGGAAAAACTATCCCCATCGAATGCAAAGGGAGGTGTGCGCCGCGCCGGATTATAAAGCGATGTATTTTGAGCTGTTCCGGGCCAGCGTGCAGGCCGCACAGCTTTTGCAGGCTGCGCAGCAGCAGGCCGAAAAGCAGCTGCTGGAAGCAGACCTGCCGCCGATCCGATTGGAGCAAACAGAGCAAACGGATGAAGAATAGTTTTCTTCGGTCAGCGTCCTCGCCCGTTTGCCTTTTAGCCCTTCTTCGCCTCTGCTTTGGCGGCGAACTTTGCGTCGTTCACTACAAAGCGCTCGTGGGTGCCGCCACCCACAGGGCCTTTTTCGTCGTGCAGGGCCACCTTGAAGGTGAGCTTGCGGCCCTCTACCGCCACCAGCTCGCTCTCGCAGGTCACGGTCATGCCCACGGGGGTGGGGGCGGTGTGCTCCAGCTCAAGCTTGGTGCCCACCGAGCCATTGCCTTCACCCAGCGCGTCGGCCACGCTCATCCAGCAGGTCTTTTCAGCCAGCGCCACCAGTGCCGGGGTGGCGAACACCTCCAGCGTGCCGCTGCCCATGGTCTTTGCGGTATTGGCTGCGGTGACGAGCACGCTCTGTTCCCCGCGGATACCGGTTTCCAATGTCATATACTTTCCTCTCCTTTTGTGCGCCATATGGCGCATTTTATTTTTGAACACCTTTATAGGATACCACATTTTGCACCAGAACGCACCCCGTTTTGCGCTTTTTTGTGAATTTCTCTTTTTCTTTTTGCGCAAACGGGCTGTTATGCAGCGGAAAGGGCGGCATTCCGGCGCGGGGGAAGTCTTTCCTCAAAGGGAGATGCCTTGGCAAAAAGATGTAGTTTGCGGGGACTGCCAAAGGCTCTCCCTTTGGGAGAGCTGGCAAGCCCAACAGGGATTGACTGAGAGGGCGAGGATGCTGACCGTGGGGGTGCAAAGCCTCCAATCTGCACCCTTTTTGCGATTCAAAAACGCAAATTTTCTGCGTTTTAAGGCAGATTTCATCAATTCAGCGCAGATGTCCAAAATCTTTGAAAAAAGCCTTGACAAGGGGCATTCCGCGTGCTACTATGAACACATGAACAGACGTTCATATGAATTCACTGCGAAAGGAGCTGTCAACATGCCTGAGACAAAAGATCCCGCGCCTGCCCTGCAGCCGGAAGGCCCGGATATGCCGGACGACGAGGTGCTGTACGAGCTGGCCGACCTGTTCCGGGTGTTCGGCGACTCCACCCGCATCAAGATCCTGTATGCACTGCACGACAACGAGCTGTGCGTGCAGGACATTGCAAATGCGGTGGCGCTGAGCCAGTCGGCGGTGAGCCATCAGCTGCGGGTGCTCAAGGATTCCAAGCTCGTGCGGTTCCGGCGCGAGGGCAAAACCGTTTACTACGCACTGGACGATGACCATGTGCGCAGCATCCTCTCCATGGGGATGGATCATATCGAAGAGTGATTCCAAGAAAGGCTGGTATTGACGATGAAGAAGAGCTACAAGATCGAAGTGGACTGCGCAAACTGCGCACAGAAGATGGAGGACGCTGCCAACAAGGTCGCAGGCGTGGCAAGTGCCACCGTCAGCTTCATGACCCAGAAGATGAAGGTGGAGTTTGCCGAGGGCGCAGACCCCCACGACACCATGGTGAACGTTCTGGCCGCCTGCAAGAAGGTGGAGGACGACTGCGAGATCTTTGACATCTGATGCGCGGCAGGTTGCTGCACACGATCAACAGCCTCGCCCTCTCCGTCACCTGCGGTGACACCTCTCCCAAAGGGAGAGGCCTTGGCAAAGAGATGAAGTTTGCGTGGACTGCCAAGGGCTCCCACTTTGAGGAAAGACTTCCCCCGGCCGGGGGAAGATGTCACTGCAGGTGACAAAAAGGGGAATCTGGCGCGTAAGCGCCTGAGAGGGCGAGCCCGCTAAAGAAAAAAGCATCTGCAGCAAGAATTCGTAGATTTTCTGAGAGCTCAAACGAATGTGCAGATGCTTTTTACTTTGTGTGCGATTGTGTTGTGCAATAACTTTTTCTGTTGAAAAAACAGACCGTTTTCAACAGTTTCCACCCGGTTTTCAACATCTTTTGCGGAAAACTTGCAAAAGAAACGTGAAAAAGTGCTTTTCCGGCAGAAAAACTGCGTGGAAAACCCGGGTAAAACCGTGGAATATCCATTTTTATGGGGAAAAATTGTTGAAAAGTCCCCGTCTGCCGCAGCGCAATGCGGCCCATGATCCCCCAAAAAAGGAGAGCTTTACTATGAATAAAAAGCAGAAAAAGAACCTGCAGCGCATCATCGCTGCGGTGGTTCTGGTGCTCATCCTCAAGCTGCTGCCCCAGTTCCCCACACCGGTGGAGCTGGTGCTGTACTGCATCCCGTACCTCGTGGTGGGCTGGGACGTGCTGCGCAAGGCACTGCTTGGCATCAAGAACCGCCAGCCCTTTGACGAGTGCTTCCTGATGGCCGTTGCCACCGTGGGTGCGTTTGCGCTGGGCGACTACATGGAGGGCTGCGCCGTCATCATCTTCTACCAGATCGGCGAGCTGTTCCAGAGCGTGGCCGTGGGCAAGAGCCGGCAGAGCATTTCCAGCTTAATGGACATCCGCCCGGACTACGCCAACATTGAGGGCGAGGACGGAAAACTGGAGCAGGTGGACCCGGACGACGTGGAGATCGGCACCGTGATCGTGGTGCAGCCCGGAGAGCGCGTGCCCATCGACGGCGTGATCGTGGAGGGCGCTTCTGCCCTGAACACCGCCGCCCTGACCGGCGAGAGCCTGCCCCGCGACGTGCAGACCGGCGATGAGGTCATCAGCGGCTGCGTGAACATGACCGGCCTGCTGAAGGTAAAGACCACCAAGGAATTCGGCGAATCCACCGTTTCCAAAATTCTGGACCTTGTGGAAAATTCCAGCATGAAGAAGGCCCGCGCCGAGAACTTCATCACCCGGTTTGCCCGCGTGTACACCCCCGCCGTGTGCTACAGCGCACTGGCTCTGGCCTTTATCCCGCCGGTGGTGCTGCTGCTCATGGGCCAGCCCGCCCGCTTTGGCGACTGGGTCTACCGTGCACTGACCTTCCTGGTCATCAGCTGCCCCTGCGCACTGGTCATCAGCATCCCCCTGAGCTTCTTTGGCGGCATCGGCGGTGCATCTGCCTGCGGCATTCTGGTCAAGGGTTCCACCTATCTGGAAGAGCTGGCCCGCACCGGCATCGTTGTATTCGACAAGACCGGCACCCTGACCCAGGGCACCTTTAAGGTGACCGGCATCCACCCCGCAGAGGGCACCACGGAACAGCAGCTTCTGGAAGCCGCCGCACTGGCCGAGAGCTGGTCCAAGCATCCCATCTCCCTGAGCATCAAGACCGCTTACGGCAGGGAGATCGATCCCAGCCGCGTCACCGACGTGCAGGAACTGGGCGGCCACGGCGTCACCGCAAAGGTGGACGGCAGGACCGTTGCTGCCGGCAACGCCCGCCTGATGGAAAAGCTGGGCCTGAGCGCCCCCGCCGTCAGCGAGACGGGCACCCTTGTACATGTTGCCATTGAGGGCAGGTACGCGGGCTATCTGCTGATCGCCGATGTGGTGAAGCCCCACAGCGCACAGGCCATCCGGGGCCTGAAGGACGCCGGTGTGCGCAAGACCGTCATGCTGACCGGCGACGCCGAGCCCGTGGCAAAGGCCGTTTCCGCAGAGCTGGGTCTGGATGAATACCATGCAGGCCTGCTGCCGGGCGACAAGGTAGACCAGATCGAAACGCTGCTCGCCGCAAAGCGGCCCAAAGAGAACCTCGCCTTTGTGGGTGACGGCATCAACGATGCCCCCGTGCTGTCCCGTGCCGATGTGGGCATCGCCATGGGCGCGCTGGGCTCCGATGCCGCCATTGAGGCCGCAGACGTGGTGCTGATGGACGACGACCCGGCCAAGATCGCGCTGGCCATGCGCATTGCCCGCCGCACCTTACGCATCGTGTACCAGAACATCGTGTTTGCACTGGCCATCAAGTTTGCCTGCCTTGTGCTGGGCGCTCTGGGCCTTGCCAGCATGTGGACCGCCATCTTTGCCGATGTGGGCGTGATGGTGCTGGCCGTGCTCAACGCCACCCGTGCCCTGTACACCAAGGACCTTGCCCGGAAAAACGAACCGTAAGGCCCATCCTGTTTCATAGCGGATCTGCCGTGCATCCTGCAAAGGATCCACGGCATTTTTTTATCCGGCGCACAGCGGCCCCATCCGGTTTCCCGCAGCAGCAGCATGACGGCTGCGCGCGCTGCGCCGTGAGGGACGCAGGATGCCGGCTTTCATGCACCAAAATCCCGCTCCATAGCTGGGACTTTCGTAATTTCAATTTCTTCCGGAAATGATTGCCCTTTGGCCGAAAACGTGGTAAAATGAAAGCCCGACACTCAAAAAATGCACATTTTTATCAGAGTGTATCTGAAGCATCAAAAATTCAGTCTATTTCTACATAAAGGGGCCGTTTGGGGCAACGTTTTCGGAAGAGCAGGTGTTTTGTGCTCGGTTGGAAGCGTTTTCGTAAGCAGAGTGCACCGAATGGATATGGGCAAAAAGGCCGTTCCGGCAGTGTGCACTGCTTATGAAAACGGTTCTCCGTTCAAAACAAGAGGAAGGATGGAAATATGAAGCTGTTTTCCTACCTGTCTGTGGCGGTGCTGCTTCTAAGCAGCATCGCACTTGCAGCGTACTCCCCGGATCTGCTCTCGGCGCTGATCGTTGGTCTTATGTGCATCATTGCACTGGCCGGGTGCATCCATGGCCTTTTGCCGACCATCTCCATTACGAGAGGTCTGCTGAACGGCCAAAAAAGCATCCGCAAGGCGTCCGAGACCGAAGGCAGCTCCGCATGGGTCGCAGCCCTGCAGATCGAACGCTTTTTTCAGCAGAAGACGCTGGACGGACTGTTTGAGGATTATCGTGAAAAAGTACAGCATCAGCGTGAGACCGGGCAGATCGTCAGCGATCTTGACGAAGTGCTCAATGAGGACGTGCTGGCGCTGCACACCTGGAAAGGCGTCATCGCGCAGCTGCCCGGCACCCTGACCGGTCTGGGCATCCTTGGCACCTTCGTGGGTCTGCTGCTGGGCCTGCGGGGCATCAGCTTCGTCACGGTGGAAGCAGCACTGGGCAGCGTGCAGTCCATTCTGGCCGGCATCAACACGGCATTCTATACCTCGATTGCAGGCGTGATCCTGTCGATCCTCTTCAACATCACAAACAATGTCCTGCGCACGACCATGAATCGTGAGACCGGGCTGTTTCTGGAAGAATTCCACAAGTCGGTCATTCCCACCACCGACGAGCAGGCGCGCTACAGCAGCCGCCGCGAAGTGCGGCAGATCCTGGAACTGCTGGAGCGCCTGCCCAGAAATGCGGGCAACGGCGTTCTGAGCCGCGAGACGGTGCAAAGTGCAGGCCTCAACGAGCGCGTACTGATGCCGCAGATCCTGGACGGCCTGCGCAAGAACGAGTTCACCTTCTTCCTGCAGCCCCGATATGATCTGAACACCCGCAGGGTGGTCGGCGCCGAAGCACTGGTGCGCTGGAACCACCCGGTGCTGGGCGTGATCTCGCCCGCCGTGTTCATCCCGGTGCTGGAAAACAATGGTTACATCACCAAGCTGGACCAGTACATCTGGGAGGAAGTATGCAAGACCATCCGCGTGTGGATCGATGCGGGAGTCCGCCCGGTCCCCATCGCGGTCAATGTTACAAAGACGGATATTCTGGCCATCGATGTGGCGGAGTTTTTCTCCGAAATGCTCAAAAAGTACCGTATCCCGCCAAAATATCTGAACATCGATATTGCAAAGTCTGCCTATCTGGAGACCCATGGTGCGCTGAGCGATACGGAAGCGCAGCTGCAGCAGATGGGCTTCCGGGTGATATTGGACGGCTTTGACGGCGACTATGTGGAACTGAGCGCACTGGGCGGCTTTGGCACCGACCTGCTCAAGCTGGATCTGCGCAGCGCTGCGCTGCAGAATAAGACCGATGTGCTGCCCGGTATTTTTGCACAGGCCCGCACGCTCCGGCTGAATCTGCTGGCCGAGGGCATTGAAAGCACCGAGCAGCTGAACGTGCTGCGCAAAGCCGGCTGCACCGAAGGGCAGGGATACCTCTTCTCCCGTCCGCTGTCGGTGGATGAATTTGTCAGGATCCTGAAAGTGGGGCACTCCGGATGAAAACGAGAAAACGCAGACAGGATCCGGATGCAGAATACAATTTCTGGCAGCCGGCAACCGATATGATGAGCGCCCTTGTGTATGTGCTGCTTCTGATCATTGCACTGCTGGGCCTTTATCTTCTGAGCGATTACACCGGCCTCGAAGAGCCCTCCTCTTCCAGTGAGGAAGCTGCGTCCAGCGGCTGGCATGACGATGACTACGACGGCTGGCACGATGGCGGTGCCGATGATGACCCCGGCGACGGCGACGGACGATACGATCAGCAGATCATCCAGACCGGCGGCGGCGGTGGCGGCGGCGGCTACGACGAGGACGGCGTTAAGGCCGCCGTGTTTGCCGAGCTGATCGATGAAGAGACCGAGCGGCGCATTCAGGAAGCCGGTGTGCGCTTTGAGCTGTACCGCACGGATACGGCCCATCTGATCAACGGCAGCCTGCAGACCCTGAATACCTACTACCCGGAAAAGATCAGCTACCGGGAGTATGAGACCACCGGGGAAGGCACCTTCTATCTGCCGGAAAAGATCTGGCAGGGCAGCTACTACTTCCGTCAGCTCAGTGAGCCGGAAGGATACGACGCGGCAGCGGACACCTACTACGATGTGGACCGCATGTACGACTGGCCGGAGCCCTATATCGTGCAGATCCGGGTGGCTCCCTGCAAAAACATCATCCGGCTGCAGATGAACGATGCCGAAACCCAGCAGCCTGTAGGCGGCGGCACCTTCCGGGTGATCGCAGCCGAAGATATCATCACAAAGGATGGCACGGTGCGCTATACGCAGGGCCAGCAGGTGGATACCATCACCTGTGACGAAACCGGCTACGGCGAAAGCGTGGAATTGTATCTTGGCAAGTACACGGTGCAGCAGCAGTCGTCCCCCAACTACTACACCACCATGCAGCAGGATCTGGATGCAGAAGTGGAAAAGAAGAACGGCAGCGACCCGGAGCTGCACAAGATCGATACCGAAAAGACCAGGATCATTCTGAACGTCACGGACGAGCTCACCTCCTCTGCTCTGGAGGGTGCCGTCTTTACGGTGGCCAACCGGCGCACCGGCACCACCCAGACGGTGGCGACCGATGGGTCGGGCCAGATCCGTCTGACCGATCTGGATAAGAGCACGACCTATCTTATCCGCGAACAGCAGGCACCGGGAAACTACCGTCCGGATGACACGGATCACACCGTGACCGTCGCTGCGGACGGCCGCATTGACGGTGCAGGCAGCACAACGCTGGACATCACCAACCGGCTCCTGCGGGTATCCATCTCTGCCGTGGATACGGTGCTGCGCAGCAATACGGAGGGCGAACAGCTCTCCCTGTACAACGAGCAGGATCAGCTGATCCGGAGCTGGACGTCCAGCGATTCCGGCCAGCTGTTCACCGACCTGACCGAGGGCAGCTACTATGTGGTACGCGGCAAGGCAGATCCCGCAAATGCCCGGAAATATCCCTTCACGGTACAGGATACGGCAAGTACGCAGAACTGGACCGTGCCGGTGTTTACGCTGCGCAGTGCGGTGGCTCTGGCGGTTCTGGCGGTAGTCGCCGCCGGTGTGGTCTGGCTGCTGGTGTTCCTGTGGGGCATCCTTGCACGCCGCCGCAAGGCGCGGAAAGCTGCTGCAGCTCAGGACGAGACCCTCGACCAGAGCGAAAATAAATCGTAAAGGTGGTGAGAAACAATGGACAATGACGAGATCCGCATCAGCGACCTGCTGTACACCGTCTTCAAGCACCGGAAGACGATCCTTGTGCTGGGCCTGCTGGGCTTTTTCTGCGGATTCGTGTTCAGCGGCGTCTCCTTTCTGCGGAACAGCCGTACCAACTACGCGGTCAATTGTTCCGTTGCGATCACCTCCCAACCCTCCGCAAACGGTGTCATCTACAATTCCGATTATCTGAGTTCAAACACCTTTTATCAGACCCTGGATATGATGGACGCCGCGACCTTTGTGATGAAGAGTGAGCGCACCCTGCAGGCTGCCATTGATCGTGCAGGCCTTGTATCGGTCACAACACAGGATGTTTCTCAGAATCTGCAGGTGAGCCGCTACAATGAGACGCAGGTGCTGCTGCTTACTTTGACCTGGAACAATGCCGAGGCCGGTGTTCAGCTGATGAATGCGCTGGTGGAAGCCATCAAGGAGATCCTGCCGGAAACGCTGATGATGGGCTCTGTGGCCATGATCGATGCTCCGGAAGCAGCTTCTACAACGGGCGGCGGTGCCGGCCAGTATGTCCGCCTGTGGGTGGTCTTCTGTGTGCTGGGTCTGGCCGCCGGTGCGGGTCTGGCGGTGCTGGAGTTTTTCCTGCGGCCCACCCTGCTGAATGTGAAGGACGTGGAGGACGTCCTGAAGCTTGAAACTCTGGGCAGCATCCCCAAGGACAACAGCTACTTCCAGAAGAACATGCAGCTGTTGAGCGAAACGCACCGTGCAGATGCCGATGCCGTGCAGAACTTTGCTTCGGCCGCGCATATCCTGATCAACCGGTTCGGCACCACGGCAGAGCCGCACTGGTTCTATGTGACTTCGGCTGAGGATGGAGAAGGCAAGAGCACGGTGGCGGCCAATCTGGCCCTGCAGCTGTCCGATATGGAAAAGCGCACCCTGCTGCTGGATCTGAACACCCGTGCTCCCCGCCTGGGCGGAATGTTTTTGCAGGATCTGCCGTACAGCCGGACGCTGAATGCCCTGTACAAAGGCGAATCTGCCGAGCCGGAAGCGGTTATTTCGCTGACCGGCTATCTGGACCTTCTGCCGATGGTGCTGGAACCCGATGCGGTGCCGCTGGATGCCGCCCTGTTCGACTTTTTGAAACCGATCATGGAGCCCTACGAGTATGTCATCATTGATGCTTCCTCAGTGGGACGTTCCTCGGATGTGCTGCGCCTGAACAAGCTGGCAGACCATGCGCTGTTCGTTGTGCGTCACGACGCCACCCCGCTGCCTGTCATACAGGATGCCATTGAAAAGCTGAACAAGTCCGGTGTGCAGCTGCTGGGCTGTGTGGTCAACGAAGTGCAGTCGCTGGAAATCTTTCCGCTCCATCCGGAGCACATGGCAGCTCCCATCCGGAAGAAAAAGAAGAAGCCGGAGAATGCCGACAGCCCGCTGCCGGAGGACCTGCTCCGTCCGGCAGATTCCGCGCTGGAGCCGACATGGAAACCGGCAGGAGATGGCCGAAGCGTGATGGATGAGCTGACCGATGATCTGCAGCGCAGCCAGAATACCCGGAGCGATGATGAGATCATGTGGGAGCTGCTCCGCATGGGAAAAGACGGCAGCTGGAAGCGGCCAGAGCGGAAACCGACAGCGGACAGCAGCGCTGCCCAGCAGCCGCAGTCCGTTCCGGATGCACCGTCGGCGGGGTCAGCTCCGGCCCCCCAGCCTGTGCCGGAAACGCCGGCTGCACCCGTGCCAGCGGAGAAGCCAAAGACCGTACCGGAAGCACCGTCTGCGCCCGTGCCAGCGGAGAAGCCGAAACCCGTACAGCCGAAGCCCGAAGCGGAGCCGAAGGCCGGTCTGCTCCCCTGGACCGAGCCGGAACCCGAACCAAAGCCAGAGAAGAAGCGCAGCCGTGCACCGAAGTCGGCTGCAGCGCCCAAGCACGGCAAAGCATCCAGCCGCAGCGGACTGGGGCTCTGGGGCAAAAAACCGAAGCACTGAGAACCGAAAAGAGACAAAAAGCCCACAGGTCAGATGGATTTCCGGCCTGTGGGCTTTTTCATATTCATGCAGTTTGTGTTCCGGTTTAGCGGCAGACCGGGTCGGCGGCATCGTAAAGGGCCTGCGCCATACGGCTGGCATCCTCCGGGGTCATCAGGTCCTGCACCACGTTGCGGACGGCAGTGCCCACCGCAAATTCGTATTTCGGGATGGAGAACCGCTCCGGGGTCTGGTTTATCACCCCACGCTGTCCCAATCCAAAGCTCTTTTTAGAAGTGTTCATCCACGGGAAGATGCTGTAGTTCTGGAAATCCTCATAGGCATCCACGATGGGGGAGGTGCCGCCCAGACGAACCAGCAGGGAAGCCACATCCGCAGAGTAGTACCAGTGGAAGAACTGCTTGCAGGCTTCCGCTTTTTGGCTGTATCGGGAGATGCCCACGATGCCGCCGCCCAGCAGAGGCTTGCATCCCGGAAGGATGGCCGCGCCCACCCGACCGACGACCACCGAATTTCCGGAGTTGATCAGTTCGGCTGCATAGTTGGAGTAGATGACGGTCATGGCGGTCTTTCCCTCCGCAAATTTCTGGATGCTGTCGCCCCACCAGTTCTGCTTGCAGGAGAACTTTTCCAGTGCACGGTACTGGCGCATGGCCGCCTGCATTTCGGGGCAGTCCAGCCGGAGGGTCTCCGGCGTAGAGCCGAAGCGGTCGATGCGGGAAAGGTAGAAGGGCAGAAAATCGCTTGCCGCAACGGAGGCAGAGCCGCAGGTCATGGTGGTGCCGTACTCGGTGGGGGAGTCCGGGTTGCAGCTGCGGGTGAAGAACTCCGCAGCGTGGAGATACTGCTCGTAGGTGGTGGGCACCACAAGATTTTCGTGGAAACGCTCGTAGTAGGCGCGGCACAGCTTGGCGTCGTGGAACAGGTCGGTGCGGTACAAAAAGATCTGCACACTGGGGTCAAGGGGAAGGGCATAGACCCGGCCGTTCAGCATCGAGTAGCTGTCGTAGCCGTTTTTGATCAGCCGGGGGGACAGCCCCTCCGGGGAGATGGAAAGCTCGTCCAGCGGACGATAAATGCTTTGCCCGATGTCTCCGAACTGCGCCACGTCAATACGGATCATATCATAGGTAAAATGCGGCCCGATGAGGTTCAGCTGCGCCAGCAGGTCATCGTAGGGGACACCGATCAGCTTGACCCGGATGCCGCTGCGGTGCTCAAATTCCGGCAGCAGCTTGCGGAGTGCCTGGGTGGAAGGGTTTTCCAGCGTGAGCATGGTCAGCTGGGTGTCCGGCATCCGCTGCAGCCCGGGGAAGGAATCGGCAAAGCCTTTTGGCGCATAGAAAAGCTCTTTTTCCGCCGAGGCAGAGTCCTGGTCGAGCTTTGAAAACAGCTTGATGATGCGGATGCCCAGAAAGCCGTAATCCAGATGATACAGCTCCACCGCCTTTTCCGGCAGGGCAGTGCAGGCACCGATGGTGAGGATGGGCGGGATCTTTTCAATGTGCAAAAGCCGGAACGCCCGGAGCAGCGCATCGGTGCAGACCGAGCTCTGGGTCAGGATCACATCGTAGGGGTCGGCGTTCTGCGCCAGCTCAAAGGCCTGATTCAGCGCCAGCTTATACCCGGAGGGGATGTGTGCCAGTGTCAGCCCCTGCGCCTGCGCACATTTCTGCAGGCTGGAAAAGATGGGGTTTTCGGCCTCGCCGTGCCTTTCCACCCCGAAGTAGGCGATTGACCGCCAATGCTTTTGGGCACAGAACGCGGTCACTGCGGCACCGATCTTCTGCGGGTCAAAGGAAAGGAACCATTCGTCCGTCCGCAGCGTTCTGGGCCTGCGCTCCACAAATACGATGGGACAGTGCAGAGAGCGGTATTTTTCCAGGCACTCTTTACTTAAAGTAGAAATGACGATGAGGGCTGCCAGCCCGGATGCCCGCAGATTGTCCAGAATGACCTCTTCCTCCGCAGGGATATCCTCGGTCTGGTACACCAGCAGGCTTTTCTGGCTTTTGGGAAAATTCAGCTGGAGCGCCGTGAAAAAATCGATGTACTTGGCTTCCTTCAGGGATGGCAGGATGACGGCGATGGTGTTGGGCGAGCCCTGACGGAGCCGCTGTGCCTGAACATTGGGAACATAGCCGAGTTTCTTTATGGCATTTTCTACCAGCTGTATCTTTTCGATGCTGACCTTTCCGGTCTTGTTCAGAACATTGGAAACGGTGCCGTGGGATACGCCGGCTTCTTTGGCGATATCGTTGATGGTAGGCACAGGATCTTCCCCCTTTTTTGCAGACGGTCTTTTCTATGATAATATCCTAAACGGTCAAAAATTACAAGAAAAAAAGTAAAAATCTGCCGTTCAAATTGGAACGAGTCATTATTTTAACAAAGTCTCACGGGCAAAAGGGCGAAAACAACCCGTAAATCATTGTCATATTGCACACAAAAAGTAAACCTCACCTGTGAATATGGTAGAATTACGCGTTGCAGACTGAAATTTTACCTGTATTTGATTGACTCGTTCCAATTTTGGCGGTATACTGAGCACAACACGAGGGGGAACAAGCCGCTCCCCACAAAATTGACTGAGGAAAATGAAAAAGGAGAAAAGTCATGAGAAAGATTTCTCGCCGCAGCTTCATCAAGGCTGCAACCTTTACCGCAGCCGCTGCTGCACTGACCGCTTGCGGTGGTTCTTCTTCCAGCACCACCACTGCTTCCAGCACTGCTGCTTCTGCCGCTGCTGACAACACCCCCTCCAACAAGGGCACCGGCGTTACCCTGAATGTCTACACCAACTCCGATACCGACGGCCGCGACGAGTGGCTGATCGAGCGTGCCGCACAGGATGGCTTCAAGGTCCAGGTGGTCGGCGCAGGTGCTGCTGACACCCAGAACCGTCTGCTGGCTGAGAAGGCTTCTCCCATTGCTGACGTTGTGTTCGGTCTGAACGCCATCATCTGGGAGTCCCTGAAGGCTGAGGACATCCTGATCCCCTTTGTGCCGGAGTGGGCAGACGAGATCCCCGCCGGTCTGAACGACGACGAGGGCTACTACCACGCCATCGTCAAGCAGGCCATTCTGCTGGTCTACGATCAGAACCAGCTCACCGAAGATCAGGCTCCCACCGATTGGCCCGACCTGTGGACCAAGCCGGAGTTCGATAAGAAGTACGAGTACCTGACCAGTCTGGGCGGCGGCACAGTCCGCAACGTCATCGCCGGTATCCTGACCCGCTATGCGGACCCCAACGGTGATCTGGGCATTGCACAGGAAGGCTGGGATGCTATCGCCGAGTACTACAAGCACGGTGTGCCCAATGAGAGCGGCGTGGACCTGTACGCACAGATCGCCAGCGAGAACAGCACCGTTGTCTGCGGTCAGATGTGGTCCTCCGGCGTTGAGACCCGCGACGAGCAGTACGGTGTCAAGACCGGCTACGCAATTCCCGAAATCGGCGTTCCCTATGCAGTTGAGGGCGTTGCTATCGTGAGCGGCACCAAGAATGAGGAAGAGGCACAGCGCTTCGTCAACTGGTTCGGCAGCGCACAGATCCAGGGCGAGTGGTCTGAGGTCTTCTCCACCCTGCCGGCAAACACCAACGCTGTCGGTAAGGCCAACGAGTTCAACCAGACCATCGCAGAGCTGCCCGCACAGCAGATCGACTGGGCACTGGTTGCACAGAACATCGACGCATGGTGCGAGAAGATCATGCTCGAGTACATGCCGTAATCATCCCGGCATTCTGAAGTTCGTTCGTTTACAATAATGCGGAAAGGTCGGTTTGCAGATGCCATACAGCGAGCCGACCTTTTTTCGCAGCTGCTCATCATCGAGGTACAGAGCATGATCAAACTTGAACATATCGAAGTGACTTTTGGCTCCTTCAAAGCCCTGAAGGACATCAACATTGACATCCACGAAGGTGAGTTCTTCACCTTCCTTGGACCCTCCGGCTGTGGCAAGACCACGACCCTGCGTACCATCACCGGCTTCATTTCTCCCAGTGCCGGTACTGTCAGCGTCCGCGGCAAGGACATCACCCACACCCCCATCGAAAAGCGCAACATCGGCATGGTGTTCCAGAGCTACGCTCTGTTCCCCACCATGACCGTGTACGAGAACATCGCCTTCGGCCTGCAGGTCCAGAAGATGGACAAGGAGGAGATCCGCAAAAAGGTCGTTGAGATGGGCAAGAAGGTGGACCTGAACGAAGAGCAGCTGAAGAAGAAGGTCTCCGAGCTGTCCGGCGGTCAGCAGCAGCGTGTGGCCATCGCCCGTGCGCTGGTCACCAACCCTGAGATCATCTGCCTGGACGAGCCTCTGTCCAACCTTGACGCAAAGCTGCGCGTTCAGCTGCGCAACGAACTGAAGGACCTGCAGAAGCGTTTCGGCATTACCACCGTTTACGTCACCCACGATCAGGAAGAGGCTCTGACCCTTTCTGACCGCATCGCAGTGTTCAACAAGGGCGTGATCGAGCAGATCGGCCGTCCGGATGAAATTTACAGCCACTCCGCAACCGAGTTCGTCTGCAACTTCATCGGCGACATCAACCGCCTGACCCCGGAATTCCTCGCCGGCACCGGTGCAGATAAGGTGGAGAGTGTTGATCCCAAGAAGCACTGCTACATCCGTCTGGAGCGTATGCACGTCAACGAGACGATGGCCACCGACACCCTCAAGACCGAAGCTGTGGTGGAAGATTACGAGTTCTACGGCCTGTACATCAAGTACACCGTCCGTGCCTTCGGCCAGACCATCAAGGTCATCGAGAAGAACAGCGGCAAGACCCTGTACAAGAAGGGCGATACGGTGACGCTGAGCTATAACCCTGCTGACATCATGCAGTACGAGGGGTGATTCTGAGATGAAAGAAAAGAAAAAATTCTCATTTACGCCTGAAAAGCTGTGGGGAATTGCAATTTTTGTGTTCTTCGCATGGTTCATTTTCGCATTTCTGGTATTCCCCAACCTCAACACCGTGGTGAGCGTGTTCTACCAGAACGGTCACTTTACCACCGAGATCTTCACAAAGCTCATCCACTCTACCAAGGCGATGCGAAGCCTGCGGAACAGCTTGATCCTTGCGCCCACCCTGTCCCTTACCGTCGGCTTTATCGGCATCAGTCTGGTGCTGATCACCGAGTATTTCGACATCAAGGGTGCCAACATCCTCCGTCTGGGCTACATGACCACCCTGATCTACGGCGGCATTATTCTGGTCTCCGGCTACAAGTTCATCTACGGCAAGACCGGTATCCTGACCACCCTGTTCGCCAAGATCATCCCCAGCTTCCCCATTGACTGGTTTGAAGGCTACTGGGCAGTTCTGTTCGTTATGACCTTCGCCTGCACCTCCAACCACATGATCTTCCTCCGCAACGCCATGCGTTCGGTGGACTTCCAGACCGTCGAGGCTGCACAGAACATGGGCGCATCCCAGTTCCGCATCCTGACCAAGGTGGTCCTGCCGGTGCTGACCCCCTCTCTGATGGCTGTCACCATCCTGACCTTCATCACCGGTCTGTCCGCTACCTCCGCACCTCTGCTGGTTGGCGGTCAGGACTTCCAGACCATCACCCCCATGATCCTGACCTTCGCCAACAACGTCAGCTCCCGCCCGCTGGCAGCACTGCTGGCTCTGTTCCTTGGCGTTGCTACCATCATCCTGCTGACCATCATGATCCAGATCGAGAAGCGCGGTCATTATATGTCCGTTTCCAAGGTCAAGACCACCATCGTCAAGCAGAAGATCCGCAACCCCATCCTGAACGTCGTGGCTCATGTGTACGCTTACCTGCTGTTCCTCATCTATGTCATCCCCGTGGCACTGGTCGTTCTGTTCTCCTTCACCGACTCTGCCACCATCGCAAGCAAGCACCTGACCCTGTCCAGCTTCACTCTGGATAACTACATCTCCATCTTCCAGAAGGCTTCCTCCTACAAGCCCTTCGTGGTCAGTATCGCCTACTCCGCCATTGCTGCTTCCTTTGTGGCAATCATCGTTCTGGTGGCCTGCCGCATCCTGCAGAAGCGCAGGGACCGTCTGGGCGGCGCACTGGAATACGGCCTGCTGATCCCCTGGCTGCTGCCCACTACCCTGATGGCTCTGGGTCTGATCACCACCTACAACACCCCGCGCGTCTGGATGTTCAACAAGGTCCTGACCGGTACCTCCGTCATCATGCTCATCGGCTACATCATCATCAAGATCCCCTTCACCCTGCGTATGACCAAGGCTGCTTTCTTTGCGCTGGATGATTCTCTGGAGGATGCAGCCCGGAATATGGGTGCGAAGCCCTTCTACACCTTCATGCGTGTGCAGCTGCCCATCATCCTGCCTACGGTTCTGGCTATCTTTGCCCTGAACTTCAACGGCTTGCTGGGCGACTACGATATGTCCGTGTTTATGTATCACCCCCTGAACAAGCCTCTGGGCGTGTACATCAAGTCCCTGACCGACTCCGAGACCAACGCAGACAACGCTGCCCTGACCTTCGTGTATGCAGTGCTGATGATGATCATCTCTGCCGTCGTTATGTATCTGGTCTATGGCCGCGGCAACAAGGTGGACAAGAGCAAAGAGTGATCCAATAATTCAGAAATGAGGTATTTGATATGGTCGGCAAAAAAGAATATGCACAGATCAACGAGCTGTTGAATGCGCGTCTGGATGCCAAAAAGGTTCTCATTGCGGTGCATCGCGGCGCATGGGGCGGCAACATCATCGAGGGCACCGTGCCCTCCCTTGAGCTGGCACTGAAGATGGGTGCGGATATGTTCGAGTGCGACCTGTCCAAGTCCACCGACGGCGTGATCTATGCCTTCCACGATACGCAGGAGCCTCGCCTGCTGAAAACGAAGCAGAACGTCAAGACCATGACCTCCGCAGAGATCGACGCACTGGAGTTCTACAACAGCATCGACGAGCCCAGCGGAAAGCATGTCCAGCGTTTTGAAGAAGTGGTGAAGTATTTCACCCACGGCGAGCTGTTCAACATTGATCGTTCCTGGCCCATCCTTGCCGAGACCCATGAGCTGCTGAAGGACTACCCCCATGTGGTCAAACAGGCGATCATCAAGACCCCGGTAAAGGACGAATATCTGGAGTTCTTCCAGAACTGCCCGGTCAAGTATATGTATATGCCCATCGTGTACAACATGGAGGAGCTGCGTAAAGTTCTGACCTACGACAACATCAACATCGTTGGCGTGGAGGCCATTGCCAAGACCGCGGATTCCGAGATGATCGACCCGGAGAACCTGAAGTGGATTCGGGAGCAGGGTCTGTACATCTGGGTCAACAGCATCAATCTGGGCAGAGGTCACGAGCTGAGCGGCACCTACAACGACGATGTGGCCCTCAGCGAGGGACCGGATGCCGCATGGGGCGTTCTGATGGATCGTGGATACAATGTGATCCAGACCGACTGGCCTTCCCTGCTGGCTTCTTATCGGGACGAGAGATTCGGCGTATAACCGATAAAAAGCCCGGAGTGTAACCCCTGAAGGCAGAGACTGCACGGGTCTCTGCCTTTTTGTATAGGAGACGATACCATGAAACTATTCTATGGGACTGGGAACCAGAGCAAGCTGCGGAATATGCGTGCCATCCTTGCCGGGATGCCCATTGAACTTGTTACCCCGGCAGACCTTGGCATCCGACTCCCTGCTGTGGATGAGACCGGCGCAACGCCGCTGGAAAATGCAGCGTTGAAAGCCGAGGCATACCATGCTGTCTCCGGCCTGCCCAGCTTCTCGCTGGATTCCGGGCTGTATCTGGAAGGGGTGCCGGCAGAGCTTCAGCCGGGGCCATACGTCCGCCGGGTAAAGGGCAGGGAGCTTTCCGATGAGGAGTTCATTGCCTATTATCAGCAGCTGGCGCACCAGTACGGCGGCAGGCTCAAGGCACGGTTCATCAACGGGCTGTGCGTGGTGCTGGACGACCGGCAGCGGAAAGAAGCCGCCGGGCCGCAGGTCTCCACAGACTGGTTTTGGATCGTGGAAACGCCCCACTCTACCCGGTTGAAGGGCTTTCCCATGGACAGCATTGCGGTAGATCCCCGGACCGGGCGGTACTGGGTGGAGGGCGATTTGAAGGACGAACAAAACGCCAAGGGTTCTGCCCTTGCCACGGGTGTCCGACGGTTCTTTTCAGAGCTGCTGCAAAACGACTTACACTCTGAGATCGTTCCCTATCCAGATCGATCCGAAAAACACGAGAGAAAACACGAGAAATAAAAGAAACAAAGCGAAAGAAAGAAAACACATATTCTGACAGGAAAGGAGAAATTTTGTGTCAACACCACTTTTCGAGACGCTTCATATTACGTCTGACGTATCCGTTATCGTGGTATCGGTGGCACTCATGCTGATCTCAGGCTTTGCCATGACCCGCATCACCAAGCGTCTGCGGCTGCCCAACGTTACCGCCTATATCGTCGCCGGTATTCTGATCGGCCCCTATTGCTTCAACCTGATCCCTGCCCGGATCGTGGGCGGCATGAGCTTTATTGCCGATATTGCACTGGCATTCATCGCGTTCAGCACCGGCGAGTTCTTCAAGTTCTCTACCCTGAAAAAAAGCGGCCCCAAGGTTCTGATCATCACCGTCATGGAAGCCTGCCTTGCTTCCATTCTGGTGTTTATCGTGGTCTACTTTATTCTGGGTCTGGAGCTGAACTTCTCCATTGTGCTGGCGGCGCTGGCCTCTGCTACGGCACCTGCCTCCACCGTTATGACCATCCGGCAGACCCATGCCAAGGGCGACTTTGTAGAGACCCTGCTGCAGGTGGTGGCACTGGATGACGTGGTGGGTCTGCTGGCTTACAGCATTGCCATCTCGGTGGCACTGGCTTCCATGACCGGCACTTTTCAGGCCGGTCACATCGTCAAGCCCATCGTTCTGAACATTGCCGTGTTCCTGCTGGGCGGTCTGTTCGGCGTGTTCCTCAAGCTGCTGCTGCACAAGCGTTCCACCGATAACCGCCTGATCGTTTCTGTGGCACTGCTGTTTGCCTTCTGCGGCATCTGTGCCGTGTTTGATGTGTCCCCCCTGCTGGGCTGTATGTCCATGAGCATGGTCTACATCAACCTGACGGACGACGAGCGGCTGTTCAAGCAGTTGAACTACTTCAATCCCCCCATCCTGCTGCTGTTCTTTGTCCGCTCTGGTGTCAACTTCAACCTCAGCGCACTGGTGAACAGCTCCGAGAGCATCGGCTCCGTGTCCCTGCTCCACATCGGCGTGGTCTACTTCCTTGTCCGTATCATTGGCAAGTATGCAGGCGCATTTATCGGCTGTGCCATTGCCGGTAAGGACAAGCTGGTTCGCAACTATCTGGGTCTTGCCCTGATCCCGCAGGCTGGTGTTGCCATCGGTCTGGCAGCAATGGGTGCCCGTACCCTCGGCGGCGAGACTGGCAACATTCTGGAGACCGTCATTCTGGCTTCCAGCGTTCTGTACGAGCTGATCGGTCCTGCCTGTGCAAAGCTTTCCCTCTACCTGTCCAAATCCTACTCCAATAAGCTGGAGGAGATCGTTGAGATCCCGGAGGAGGAAGGGGCAGAGCAGAAGACTGAGCTGGAGCTGCTGATCCAGCGCATCCAAGCCATTCAGGAAGAGCTGCCGAAGCACGACGACCCCTTCTATGAGGACGAAAAGGCATTCTCCGAAGCCGCTGAAGAACACTATGCCATGACGGGGATTCCCAATCCCAATCTGTACAGAAGAAAGAGGGGAGCATATTGAAACAGTTATCCTTGTTTGCATTGGCTGATCCCATTGCAAAAATGCTGGGCAGCTGGTCGGTGGAGCTTACCACCTATTCCATCCTGCTCCGCCTTGTGACCGTCATCATCCTGACCTCCATCATCGGCTGCGAGCGTTCCAGCAAGCGGCACTCCGCAGGTCTGCGTACCTTTGTGCTGGTGTCCTTCTCCTCCTGCGTAGCCATGATCCTGGACCTGTATCTGATGCAGGAATACCGCATCGGTCTCCCGCTTCTTTCCAGTGCCACCATTATCTCCGCTGCCATGCTTTCCGGCAACTCCATCGTGTTCAGCTCCCGGAGCCAGATCAAGGGTCTGACCACCTCCGCTGCTCTGTGGTTTTGCGGCTTCCTTGGCTTTGTCATCGGTGCCGGACAGTACACCCTGAGCATCATCGTGTATGTGCTGTTCCTGTGCATCCTCACATGGTTCCCGTCCATTGAGGTGTACCTGAACAACCGCTCCAACCATTTCGAGATCCATCTGGAGCTGAAGAACAGCAACTACCTGCGCGATTTCGTTACCGTCAGCCGTCAGCTTGGCCTGCGGATCGACGACATCGAGGCGAATCAGGCGTATGTGGGTTCCGGTCTGAGCGTGTACACCATCACCTTCACCATCTTCAGTGCAGAGCTGAAAAAGTACAAGACCCACCGGGAGATCATTCAGGCACTGAGTTCGCTGGATTACATCTATCACATCGAGGAACTGCGTTAAGCGGTTTGTGCAGAAAGAGGGTTCCACATGATTAAAAACATCGTATTTGATATGGGAAACGTTCTGGTTCGGTTTGACCCGGAGCTGTTTATGGACCGCTATTCCCTCACCGGCGAGGACCGCAGGCTGATCCGCAACGAGGTGTTCCGCTCGGTGGAGTGGACCATGCTGGACCGGGGCGTGATCGACGAGGAGATCGCAGAGCAGCGCATCCTGCCCCGCCTGCCGGAGCGTCTGCACGATGCAGCCCGTGGGCTGATCGAAACGTGGGATGACCCCATCGTGCCGGTAGAGGGAATGCTGGAGCTTTTGCAGGCACTGAAAGCAAAGGGCTACCGGCTCTACCTGCTTTCCAACGCTGCCACCCGCCAGCCCATCTACTGGGCACGGGCAGAGGCCAGCAAGCTGATGGACGGTGCCCTGATCTCCGCAGAGGTCAAGCTGCTGAAGCCCGACCCGCAGATCTACCGCACCTTCCTGCACAAGTTCGCCCTTCGCCCGGAGGAATGCGTCTTTATTGACGATACGCCCATCAACGTGGAGGGCGCACTCTACGAAAATATGGCAGGCATCGTGTTCAACATGGATGTTGCTGCCCTTGCCGAGAGCCTGCACGCTCTGGGCGTGGAATGGTAAGGTTTTGATTGGAGAAATGCTTATGATGATCTGGATCGGTTTGATGCTTTTGATTTGTGCCGGATTCTCCGCTTATGCGGGGGCATCCCAGTTGGAACAGGCAAAACAGCGTGCAAAGTGTTCTCTGGACGCTTTCACAGAACGAAGAAACGGGGTAAGCTGCATCTGTCTGGCGATCCTGTTCGTGATTCTTGGAATTGGCATCAACCTGTGACAGCGCATTTTTCCTGAACCTTTTCGCTTCTTCCAAGGCCGGTTGATGGGTCTTGCTGCTGGACCCTCACAGCGATAGTCCATCGGCGGTTTTGAAAGATAAATCTCCTTCATTTTCATTTTCTGCTTAACGGCAGCAATAAGAGCGGGGCCTTGCAAAAGGCTCCGCTCTTATTGTTGCAGCATAGCATTCCTGCAATCATCACGCTTCCGTGATGGCTACACCCTCCTACGATGCAGGCAAGGGTTTGGGATTTCCCAACAAGCCCTGCTTGCTGCGAATGCGAACACTTTTTTGAATTGCAAAATGATTTTTCAGTTGCTATACTGGGCTTATCAAAGTTTTTTCGGGAGGATGCCGCTGTGACTGCACAGACAATACAAATCAGGAACCGACCTTGCCGCATTTACGGCGAAGCCCATGCAGAATACCTGCTGCTCCAAATGACCGGCGAGCACGAGCTGCAAAGCATGGAAAATGAGGTTGCCGCTATTGCACAAAGCAGCCGGAATTTTCTGTTTGCGGCCGTGCCCGTGGAAAGCTGGAACGATGCACTTTCTCCGTGGAAGTCTCCTGCCGTGTGGGGGAAGCAGGGTTTCGGTGGCAATGCTGCGGACACCCTGCGCTTTCTGACAGAACAGGTCATCCCCACGCTGAAACAACAGTTTGAACTCTCGGAGAACGTCAAAATCATTCTGGGCGGCTACTCGCTGGCAGGATTGTTTTCGCTGTGGGCATCCACCCAGATAAATCTGTTCTACGGTGTCGCCGCCGCTTCTCCCTCGGTGTGGTTCCCGGGCTGGATGGAGTTTGAACAGCGGCACCCGATACAGACGCAGCACATTTATCTGAGCCTTGGTGACAAGGAAGAGCACAAGAAAAACGCTGTCATGGCTGCGGTGGGCAATAACATCCGCACCCTGCACAGCCGACTTGCAGAGCGTAGCACAGATTGCACGCTTGAATGGAACAGCGGCGGGCACTTCAAAGACGCCGATTTGCGCACGGCGAAAGCATTTCGGTGGGTGATGGCGGAACACACATGACCATTTTGATCGATGCCGATTCTCCCGCGGGCTAAGCAACAGCAACGGGTTGCGTTTGCTGATTTTTCCGCAGCCCCTTGGCAGGGCTTTGAAAAATCAGAACGCTGCCCCAACAACTCCTCCCTGTTTCTGCCACAGGCAGCGGTCGTCGTCGTTGCACTGGGCTGATTGCTTGCGGCCTGCGGGCCGCCGCCCTGTTCTCATCCTCACCATCTAGCCGCAAAAAAGGCACCAGCCTGAGCTGATGCCTTTTGTTGGCGGAGATGGTGGATATTCTCCCGCGGGCTAAGCAACAGCCCGCAGGGCTGATTGCTTGCGGCCTGCGGGCCGCCGCCCTGTTCTCATCCTCACCATCTAGCCGCAAAAAAGGCACCAGCCTGAGCTGATGCCTTTTGTTGGCGGAGATGGTGGGATTCGAACCCACGTGCCCGATTAAGGACAAAACGATTTCGAGTCTTTGAAATTGTTGGATGAAGCTGGTCCCTCGCGGCTGTCATTGGCAGCTGAGGGCATTCTTGCAACCTCCAAAAAGGCACGTCACACCGCAATTTGCAGGCGAAAATCAGCCACTTTTTGCGAAATGACGTTAGAAAAAGCCTTTTTCACACGGGGCGTCAACGGCTGCATTTCAGGTGTAGTTGTGTTAGATGTCCGTTAGAATTATGCAGTGCTGCCGTTGCTGTGCCAGCTCACAGCAGGCTTCCCTGTCTGAACGCAGCGTTTCCCGAAAGCCGGGAGATGCTGCGTTTTCTCTTGCCCGCATTGGGCTGAAAGGGAAGCCGCCATGTCAACATTCCGCGTCAATAAAAACGTCAACTACACCGTTATGAGCAACCACCACCTGCAGGATAAGAGGCTGTCCCTGAAAGCCAAGGGACTGCTGTCCTATATGCTCTCCCTGCCGGACGATTGGGATTACAGCCTGAAGGGACTGACCGTTGGTTGCAAGGATGGTCTGGACAGTGTACGCACCGCTGTTCTGGAACTGGAAGAACACGGCTACGTCCGCCGTCAGAAAGTCCGCAATACCAAAGGGCAGATCATCGACTACGATTATCAGGTCTATGAATCGCCTGTTGAGGACGCTCCTGCCGTTCCCGGCAAGGAAGGCGGGCCATCGAACCCGTCCGCATCCAAAAGTCCGAAAAGCCGCATGAAGCCTTGTTCTTCACCATTTTTGGATTTTCCAAATTTGGCTGAGCCCAATTTGGAAAAGGCAACGCAACAAAATACTAATAAACAAAATACTAAAAGACAAAGTACTAATCTATCAGGGCCGACAGGCGAATCCGCAGATTTTGACCAGATGGAAGCACAGGTACGGGAGGAGTTTCGGGAACGTTTGGAGATCGACACCCTTGCCCAGCGGTACGACCCCGACAAGCTGGAGGAACTGCTGGACAACATTGTGGAGATGTACTGCTGTCCTCGGCAGACCCAGTATGTCGGCAAGCAGCCGCAGACCACCAAAGCCATCCGGCTGCGGCTGGACAAGCTGACCAGCCAACACATTGAGTACATCTTCGATGTGATGTCCAACACCACCCAGCCCATCAAGAACATCATGGCCTATCTGCGCACCACCATCCTGAACGCACCCACCACGATGGAGCACTACTATCAGGCGCAGGGCAACTGGCTGACCGCGCAGAGCCGGAAGAAGTGAGCACCGTTTTCCACAAAGACCGCAAAACACGTTGAAAATACAAAGGAGAATTTCCATGAAGAACACGAACACTGTCCGCACCGAGATCCATTACGCACAGGTTGGGGAGTATCAGCTGCCCCTGCTCACCCTGCCGCAGACCAATGATTCCGAACCGCTGGGCAAATATGGCCGGATGCGGCTGGCCTACCTCAAAACCCAGCGCCCTGTGCTGTATCACCAGATGCTGCTGAACGGTACGCTCTGGCCGTATTTGCAGGATGCCCAGAAAACGGCCTGCGCGTGGCTGGAACGCACGATGACCACTCTGTTAGGCAAGTACCCCGCGCCGGACAAAGAGCGCGCACAGCTTCTCTGGGTGGCGCACATGAACGGGCTGAAAGCGCAGGCTGAAGAGGTAGTGGTAAGGGAAGTCGTGTATGCAGAATGATTCCTGATAGCATCTGAACGGTATCAAAAGCCGATATTTTAGATTTTATTCTTGATTTTTGCGGAATATTTGCAAATTTCAAAATCAAAATTTGACTTTCCGTCCAGAATAGAGTACACTGGATTCAGAAAATCATCTGGGAGGAATCGCGATGCTGCTTCAATTTTCAGTCACCAACCACCGCTCCATCAAGGACACGGCTATTATCAGCTTGAAAGCATCTACGGATAAAAGTCTGCCTGATTGCCTGATTTCGCCGGACGAGAAGAAACAGCTTGTACCTGTGCTGGCACTGTACGGCGCAAATGCAGCCGGGAAGAGCAATGTTCTCCATGCTCTCCTGCTCATGCGGGAAATGGTCTGCGGCCGATATGCCAAGCTGCTGAAGGGTGAACCGCTTCCGCAGGAACCGTTTGCTTTTACCAATCAGCCTACACAGCCGACCAGCTTTGAAGCCATCTATTTTTATGGCGGCATCAAGTATGCCTATGGGTTCTCGTTTAACAAGTCCAAAGTCCTGACCGAATATCTCTATCACTGGCCGAATGGCCGGGAAGCGTTGATTTTTTCCAGAGAGGGAAGCAGCTACCAATTTCGCGAAAACGTCCAAGAACAGCTTACACTTTCTGGACGAACCGCCGAAAATCGTCTGTACCTATCCAGTTCCAACGAGTGGAATTGTCCGCAGACCGAGAAGGCATATCTGTGGTTTTTTGAAAAACTGACAGGATTTATGGGAACAGAAATGCGGCTGGATGCCACATTGTCTGCCATCCGGCAGGGCGGCTCTGAAAAGAGTCGTATCCTGCATGAAATGCTGTATGCAGACCTCGGTATCAAGGACATCCGCATCACTGGCTCCAAAGAAGAGCCTATCATTTCCGCATTGCACACCCTCGATGCCGAAGATGGCGCATCAAGGGGCTTCTGGCTTCCATTGGGGCAGGAATCCGTTGGTACACAGCGGTTCTTCTCCCGCATCGGTATGTGGCTTGCCGCACTGGAATCCGGGTCTGTTCTGGTGGTAGACGAGATCGAATCCAGTATGCACCCGCTGCTGACAAGGCATCTAATCGAGATGGTGCAGGATGCCGCTATCAATACAAACCATGCACAACTCATCTTTACAACACACGATACCGGACTTCTCGACCTGACGTTGCTGCGGCGCGATCAGATTTGGTTTGCTGAGAAGAATGAAAAGACCATGCAGACCGGTATTTATGCCCTGACCGAGTTTTCTCCCCGGAAAGGTGAGAATATCTCCAAGGGCTATTTACAAGGTCGCTACGGTGCGATTCCGTTCATTGGAGGTAATGCGGCATGGGCAGAATAAAAGAGATCAGCCGCAAGTCTGCTCACACCAGAAAGCGCAACCCGGTGGTGTATCTCATCTGTGAGGGCAGTGAAACCGAGATCCGCTATTTCAAACGTTTCCGCAGTCGAGGATGCAATATTGACATTATCCCGATTTCTTCGCAGTATAAGTCCGCTGACAGGCTTGTGCAGAAAGCCAAGGCAACGATGGGCAATAATCCATACTACCCGGAAGATGGCGATTCCATCTGGTGTGTGTTTGACCGTGACGATAACTCCAACGAAGTTCTTCTGCGTGCCAAACAGTCCGCTCAAAAGGAAGGCTATCATTTGGCCTACTCTAACCCATCTTTCGAGTTGTGGTTCCTACTGCACTTTGTAAATCAACAGGCAGAGGTCGAGGATTGTCAGTCATTGATTCGATTACTGAAACAGCCGGGCAGACTTTCTGATTATGAGAAAAACAAGGATTACTTTGACGGTTTGAAGCCTTTGCAGATTACTGCAATTCAGCGAGCTAAAACTCGTGCTAATCAGGTTCAGAAGCAAGGTATCGAGCCGATTTCAAGGCAAAGTAACCCGTTGACAACGGTTTGGGAACTGGTAGAGTATTTGAACTCTAAAATTTGAAAATACAGCAAAGCCCACAGGACAGATTTTATACCAGGCCTGTGGGCTTTGCATATATATATTATGATTCTTTTAGGTATATAAAGGACTGCGGCACATGAGTAATGCCATAGTCTTTTAATGTCTTTGGCTTTTTATACGCTTTAACGTTCTTGAGCTTATAGGCCACTGCTACTTCTCTGTTTTTATAGTATTCTCTGAAAAAAGATACCGGAATACCTGAACCTTGTTTCGTCTTTTTCCAAATCTCAGTAGGTGACCCTACTAAAATATCTTCAATTTCTGCTTCTCCTACAACTTGACTTTGGGGAGCAGTTGCATAAAATATGATTTTCCTTATATCATCACGACATTTTCGAGTTCGGAATTCATATTTTTTTGTTCCTTCAATAATCATTTCTGCATATTGAGGTTTAATCGATAATAACATTGCTGACATCAATATTTCCCTTTTCCAAAATACTTTTAAATGCCGTTGAATCCAGCGAAATCAATGAAGGATATTGATTGCTTCCCCAGTATCCGTTTTGTTCAAGCCAGTCCATATTTACATTATTTCCTTCACCAAAATATCCATAGTAGAGCATTTCGATAACGAGTACATTTCGGTCACTGACATACCGTTCTCTCAATTCCTCTGGATTAAATACCGACTTATTACCGATTTTACCTAGCAAAGTCTCGAAAGGCATCAAATACGTCCAGTTTTCTTTTGCTTGTATGATTTTTGTTACCACACAGAAAGACGTGATACACGAACGATATCGTTTTCCCTGCCCAGCTGTATACTTGCGATAGATAAGCACTGGATCACCTACACCATACGGCGGCTTGGAATACTGTGCGCCAACATATATTTTGCTAAGACCATTGCTCACATTCATGGCCACGGCATTTTGCAATGTATTATTTCTCAATTCAGAATATGGAAACATCGTATCATGGTAAGTATCATTGATGATAAGATACCCTGAAGACTCAAAATTGGGCTTGATAAATGGGAAAGATTTATAGGGGTCACTATAATCAATATTATGACGATTCTTTATATAAACACCTTCTCCATTCAAATTGAACCCAACTTTATTAAACCCGAACTTTTCAAGCTGAGAAATCAGCAAATCCTGCTTATCAAATGCCGTAACATAGATTTCAGCGGTTCCGGATTTTTGCCATTTCCATAGAACCAATCCAATCGCACCCTCACCCAATCGCTGACCTCGAAAGCGCTCCGCAATTTTCATGGTGCTAATTTTGATACGATTGCAAGCAGCAAGTATGCCACTTTTTAGTTCAATCGGTTCTTTTTCGTTTTTTATACAGATAAAAGCGCCTAGCCCCTGTTCGTCATTAAAAACAAGTGCCGTTCTTCCTTCTTGTGCCTTCTTTGCAAACCAAGCAGAAAATCCCGTAGAAGACGAATTGCCGGGATAGTCGGATTTTAAGCTGTCAAAGAACGGATCATTCAAGTTAATTTCGCTAAACTTACGGAGCGAAAATTTTCCAGCCATAAAGGAGCCTCCTTATTTTAATGGAACGATATAAATCTATCGTTTATTAGAATTTCGTTTTCTGATAACACCTACATCTAATAATGCTCTAATGCAATTTGCGATGTTTTCCATGCGGATCATTGACATTATCGTTGTAGCACCACTTCTCATTGCCAGTGTTGTAAGGAGGATCGATGTAGATGCACTTCACCCGGCCCTCATACTGCGGCAGCAGAGCTTTCAGGGCTTCCAGATTATCGCCGTGGATAATCATGTTATCACTGCCGTTGTCCTCGGTGTGCTTGCCCATTTCGTCAAAGCTATACTGACGCTCCAACACACGGAACGGCACTTCCTGATGATGATTGACAACTTTGCTTTTTCCGATCCATTCCAAAGTAGGCATGGTGTTTTCTCCGTTTCTCTGTGAAAGTTCTTTCACGTTTAATAATAACAAGTTGGGCGGCAAAGCGCAACGGTTCCGGCAAAGAAATACAAGTTTGATGAACAAAATTGCAAGTCGCAAAAGCGTTTTGCAAAAAACGCGTAGCCTGCATCCGTCGGATGCAGTTCAAGGGTTTGGGATTTCCCAACAAGCATTTTGCAACGCAAAATGGTCTTTGTATATACGAAGACACTGCTTGCTACGGCTATGAAAGCCTTTTGAATTGCAAAATGCTTGTTCAGTTGCTATACTGGGCTTATCAAAATCTTTTTGGGAGGCTGCCGCAGTGACCGCACAGACAATGCCGATTGGGAACCGACCTTGCCGCATTTACAGCGAACCCCATGCAGAATCTACTGCTCCAAATGACCGGCGAACACGAGCTGCAAAGCATGGACAGCGAGGTTGCCACTATTGCACAGAGTGCGCACCACTTTCTGTTTGCGGCCATCCCGGTGGAAAGCTGGAACGATGCACTTTCTCCGTGGAAGTCTCCTGCCGTGTGGGGAAAGCAGGGTTTCGGCGGCAATGCTGCGGACACCCTGCGCTTTCTGACGGAGCAGGTCATTCCCACACTAGAGCAGCAGTTTTGTCTCCCGGAAAACGTCAAAATCATTCTGGGCGGCTATTCGCTGGCGGGATTGTTTGCGCTGTGGGCCTCCACCCAGACTGATCTGTTCTACGGTATCGCCGCCGCATCCCCCTCTGTTTGGTTTCCGGACTGGATGGAGTTTGAACAACAGCATCCGATACAGGCACAGCATGTTTATCTGAGCCTTGGTGACAAGGAAGAGCACACGAAAAACGCAGTCATGGCTGTGGTGGGCGATAACATCCGCACCCTGCACAGCCGGCTTACAGAGCGTGACGCAGACTGCACCCTTGAATGGAATAACGGCGGGCATTTCAAAAACGCCGATTTGCGTACCGCAAGAGCATTTCAGTGGGTGATGGAGGAACACACATGACCATTTTGATTGATGCCGATGGTTGCCCGGTGGTGGACCTGACATTGCAGATTGCAAGACAGTTTGATGTTCCGGTCATCATCCTGTGCGACACCGCTCACCAGATTGAGCGGGAAGGTGCGCAGACGCTGGTGTTCGACAAAGGAGCGGACAGCGTGGATTTTGCTCTCGTCAACCGGGTAAAACCGGGAGATGTGGTTGTGACGCAGGACTACGGGCTGGCGAGTATGTGCCTTGCCAAGTGCGCCCGGGTGCTGAACCAGAATGGTCTGGAATACACCGCTGATAATATAGACGCTCTCATGCTGCGGCGTTATGAAAACAAAAAGCTCCTCCGTACCGGAAAGCACCCCAAGGGGAGCGCAAAGCGGACGAAGGAGCAGGATGAAGCATTTGTCGCCACACTGACAGATATTTTAGCGAGCATCTGATTTTCTGAATCAAAAATTTGAATTGCAACCGCCGCCCGCTCTTTCTCGGAGTGGGCGGCGGTTATTTCTTGTTCGGCGCATCTTGTTTTGTTAACTTTCTGTTAATTTTCAAAATGGAGGTTGTCAAACAGTCTTTCTCGATGCCTACCAAGTGAGTGAGTTTTTTCAATTTTCAATGAAGGCAAAAAAATCAGCGTCAACACCCCCCATTTTAGACCACTTTTTCTGTTAATAGTAGAAGTGCCTCTTTGAAAGCCACTCATTCGTGACCTTTTTGTTAATTCTCAAAAAGATGGTTGTCTTTTGACCTTTTTCGTCGGCTACCAAGTGAGAGGACTTTTTCAAAAGTGGAGATTCGGCCTCAAGAATTACAATTCAATTACAATTTCCCCTTCGATGCTATGAAACAGGCGTTCTCGATGCCTACCAAATGTAGGGCATCTTTTTCAAGACCACTTTCAACTTCAGGCACTGCCGCTGCTGCAAAGTTTCGTCCTCCGTCGGTCGCCCATGGATCAATGTTATTTTAATCAAGCAGCCACTTCAACTATATTTTCCAAAAACTTTTCAACAAATTTCTTTTTCGGGCTACTTTTGGGCCGTTTTCGATGGCTCGTAAGTAGAGGGACAATTTTTCAGAAGCCCTAAATTCCGAAGATTTTCTATAAAAAGCGGCTCCTTGAAAACAGAATAGTTCAATCGTCCGGTACTTCACAAAAGGTACTTCTGTAATTCGCAGCCCGGTCATAACGAAGACGGGGTGGCTGAAATGCCAATGGTGCGGTGCAAGCCCGCTGCCGGACGGTTCCCCACTCCTAGGGAAGTCGAGGACCAATATGGGAGACCTTAACTTATTAACGCAGACGGGTTTGAGCCCATCTGCGATGGGGGAGTTGGAACTACTGTCAGCTCTCTTTACATTGCCGCCTGACCGCAGCTTTGCTGCAAAGGATATAACCGCAGGTGGCACACACTTTTGACCTTAAACTACTTATGCTGAAGGAGTGCCTATGAAGTTGAACAATGCCTATTCCCAGATGTTTCCCGGTTACCCCGATGCCGTCAGCCTTCAGCAGGCTGCGGAGATGCTTGTTCTGAACCGCCACACGGTCGGGGAATTGATCCGTTCCCGCCGCCTGTTTGCGCTTAAAATCGGCCGCACCTACCGTATCCCGAAGCTGAGCGTGATCGAATTCCTGCTCACCGGGCAGAGCACCTTCCCGGCTGGAAATCCGCCGCTGGATGTGGTATGCTGTGGGTGCAGCAACGGACAGCACGCCTGTTGACCCAAAGGAGGTTTATGATGAAAACTACAGGGTCTGTCCAAGAGAAAAATGGACGTTTCTATTTCGTGATCAATCTTTATGATGCCAACGGCAAGCGGAAGATCAAGTGGATCTCCACAGGTTTGACCGTCCGGGGCAACAAGCGCAAGGCAGAATCCATGCTCCGGGAAGTATTGCTCCACTATGATGAGACCGGGGAGCTGCCCACAGGGCGGGGCGGAGCCTACGAAAAAGTAGATGCTAAAACCGCCAAGCCCCTGCCACTGCCCCTCCAACCCGTCAACAAGTCGGAGATGTTGTTTCTGGACTATCTCAACGAGTGGGTGCATGTCCACAAGGCATCCATCCAGCCTGCAACCTTTATCAGCTATAATCAGATGATTCAGGGACGTATCACGCAGTACTTCAGGCCGCTGGGCTTGAAGCTGTGCGAGGTCACGCCGCAGGTGCTGGATGAGTTTCAGGAGAAGATCTTGCTGGAGGGCTATACCACCAACACAGTCATTCACTACCACGCCATCTTCGGTAAAGCGTTCAAGGATGCCGTCCGCAAGGACTATCTGGAAACCAACCCGATGCTGAAAGTTGACCGCCCGAAGAAGAATAGCTTCCGTCCCAACTTCTACTCCAAGGATGAAGTTCAGCAGCTGCTTGAAGTATCGCAGGATGACCCCCTGCACCTGTGCATCCTCATTACAGCCTACTACGGCCTGCGCCGCAGCGAGGTACTGGGGTTGAAGTGGTCGTCTATCGACTTTGAGCGCAAGTCCATCACCATTAACCACAAGGTGACGGAACAGTTGGTGAACGGCAAGTACGTTCCTGTGGTCAGCGATGTGATGAAGAACAAGACCAGCTGCCGTACCCTGCCGCTGATTCCGGCTGTGGAAGAAGAACTTCTGAAGCAGAAGGAAAAGCAGCAGCTTTACCGCAAGCTGTTCAAGAAGAGCTACAGCACTGAGTATCTGGATTTCGTCTGCACCGATCAGGAAGGCAAGCTGATCCGCCCGAACTTCGTGACGGAGCACTTTGATTGGCTGCTGACCAAGTACGGGCTAAAGCACATCCGTTTTCACGACCTGCGCCATAGCTGCGCCAGCCTGATGGTGATGAACGGCGTATCCATGAAGCAGGTTCAGGAATGGCTGGGGCACAGCACCTTTTCTACCACCGCTGACATCTACGCACATCTCGATTACAAGAGCAAACAGGGGTCTGCTGGGGTCATTGCGAACCTTTTGGGAGAATCCAAACTCCCCAAGTAATTATGGATTTATCGTTCATGTGTAAAGCATACTGTGATGAGATAAAAGCGGCCTTTCTCTGCTTGATGCAAAAGAAAAAGTCGCAGATTCGTTTGAATCTGCGACTGCTGGCGGAGATGGTGGGATTCGAACCCACGTGCCCGATTAAGGACAAAACGATTTCGAGTCGTTCTCGTTACGACCACTTCGATACATCTCCACGATAAACCTTATATAGTATAGCAAAAAAGCCTGTTGGCGTCAACACTTTTTCGCATTCCAAGCTCCGGGTCTGCTGTGCGGCAGACCCGGAGCTTTTTGCACTTTTGAGCGGAACATGGAAAAATTTGCGAAAAGGGACTGGTATTTTTGCGGGTTTTGAGTATAATAGAGGAGATATAGAGGATATAGTTCAAATTTGAAGTAAAAAGGAGAATCACATCCATGGCACAGTCAAAACAGGACATGGGCAGTGGGAACGTCCGCAGCCTGATGCTGCAGCTCATGATCCCTGCGGTGGTAGCGCAGGTCGTGAACCTGTTGTACAACATCGTGGACCGAATTTACATCGGCCATATCGCGGGCATCGGTGCGGCAGCGCTGACCGGCGTGGGCCTGTTCACTCCCATCCTGATGCTGCTGAATGCATTCGCCATGCTGGTGGGCGCAGGCGGTGCGCCCCGCACCGCCATTGCGCTGGGGCAGGGCGACAGGAAACAGGCAGAAAAGATCATCTCCAACAGCTTTACCATGCTGCTGCTCTTTTCGGTGGTGCTGACCATCAGCTTCTATGCCGGGGCGCCGATGCTGCTTCGGCTGTTTGGTGCCAGCGATGCCACCCTGCCGTATGCCCTGAGCTACAGCCGCATCTACCTTCTGGGCTCGGTGTTCGTGCTGCTGGTGCTGGGCATGAACTCCTTCATTACCACGCAGGGCTTTGCCAAAACCAGTATGCTCACCACTGTGATCGGTGCGGTCATCAACATTATCCTTGACCCCATCCTCATCTTCGGGTTCGGGCTTGGCGTGCGGGGCGCGGCCATTGCCACGGTGCTCAGTCAGGCTGTGGGCGCGGTGTGGATCCTGCGCTTCCTCACCGGCAAAAAGACCCTCCTGCGCCTGCGCAGGGACTATCTGCGCCCGGAGCGCAATGTCATCCTGCCGGTGATGGCGCTGGGCATCTCCACCTTTGTGATGCTCTCCACCGAGAGCCTGCTGTCTATCAGTTTCAGCTCCAGTCTGGCGCGGTACGGCGGCGATGTGGCCGTGGGTGCCATGACCGTCATCACCAGCGCATCCCAGCTGTGCACCCTGCCCATTCAGGGCATCTGTCAGGGCGGTCAGCCTGTCATAAGCTTCAACTTCGGCGCAGGCAAAAAGCCCCGCGTCAAGGAAGCCTTCCGCTTTCAGCTGACTCTGTGCGGCGTATACACCTGCGTGTTCTGGCTTCTGATGATGCTGGTACCCGGCGCGGTGGCCGGTATCTTCACCTCGGACAGTGCTCTGATCTCCTACACCACCTGGGCCATGCGCATCTACATGGCGGGCATTTTCGCCATGGGCTTCCAGATCGGCTGCCAGCAGAGCTTTATGGCGCTGGGGCAGGCAAAAGTCAGCCTGCTGCTGGCCTGCCTGCGCAAAATCATCCTGCTGATCCCGCTCATCTTCATTCTGCCGCATATCACATCCGACCCGGTGTTCGGTGTGTTCCTGGCCGAGCCGGTCAGCGATATTCTGGCCGCGACCATTACCACCATTACCTTCTTTACCCGGTTCGATAAGATTCTGGATAAGGGTGCAGCGAAGGTGTGATTTTAACAGCAGCAAGGGCCTCTGCCATGTCGGCAGGGGCCCTTGTTTTATGCTTTGCTTTTACAGTTCTTCGCCATTAGTGGCAATGACATGTTTGTACCAGTTGAAAGATTTCTTTTTATAACGCTTTAACGAGCCCTTTCCCTGATCGTCACAATCCACGTAGATATATCCATAGCGTTTCTTAAATTCACCGCTTCCAAGCGAAACAATATCGATTGCAGCCCAAGTCATATAGCCCAAAACCGGAACGCCATCATCAATTGCAAGGCGAAGTTGCTCGATGTGTTGGCGCTGATAACTGATTCGCTGATCATCATCCACAGTAATCGTTCCATCCGGATGATGTACCGGAACATCCACGAAACCAAGGCCATTTTCCACGATCATAATTGGTCGATGATAGCGATCGTATATTTTGTTTAATGTAAAGCGCAACCCTACGGGATCGATTTGCCAGTTCCAATCGCCTTTGGTTTGTAAATAAGGATTTCGGACTGATTGTATATTGTTTCCAGACACAAGTTCCCCTGTTTTCTTTTCAGTTGCACAGGCCGACTGGTAGTAAGAGAACGTATACATATCCACGGTGCCAGTTTCCAGCGCTTTTAAATCTTCTTCTGTGATATCCAGCTGGATTCCCTTACGTTCCATATAGCGTTTTGCGTAATAAGGATATTTGCCAAATATACGCACATCCGCGCAGAAGTTATTGTCCAAAGCATCTTTTGACTGCGTAAACAGTACATCTTCCGGATCACAAGTATAGGGATAAAGTGTATTATGGCTTATCATCGTTCCAAATACAAAATTCGGATTGATAGACTTTCCAAGCTTTACAGCCTTCGCCCCTGCTACAAATTCATAATGAAGCGACTGAAGTCGAAGCTTCTCATCGTCCACTTGTTGCCGGAAAAACTCCGTTCCGGAGTTGATAATACCAGAGTGCCACCAGTTACCGGAAGGCCGCATAAGAATATTGATTTCATTAAAAAGCAGCCAATACTTTACGTCGTTTTTATATGCTTCAAAAATAACATTACAATACTTCAAAAAAGCATCAATGCATCGGCGATCCGCAAAACCGTTGAATTTTTTGGTTAACGCCAATGGAAGATCATTGTGATAAATCGTGACTAGCGGCTCAATATTATGTTTATGCAGTTCATGGAATACATCCCGGTAGAAAGCAATTCCCTCTGGATTTGGTTTTTCTTCTAAGCCAGTAGGGAAAATACGCGACCATGCAATGGAAAGCCGAAAAATCTTTAGCCCCAATTCGGCAAAAAGAGCAATATCCTCTTTATAATGATGGTAAAAATCCACGGCAGTATGTGAAGGGTAAACATACTTTTGGGGGTTCATATCCAATGTAATTCGCCGCGATTGCGTAGCGGTACCAGAGGTAGTCACATCAGCAATACTGATTCCTTTACCGCCTTCGTCCCAAGCACCTTCCATTTGACACGCAGCGGAGGCTGAGCCCCAGAGAAAATCAGAAGGGAAGCTTTTCATAATAAGATACTCCTCCTTATTTCAGTTCATCCGGCTTTGCGATGAGCATTCCCACGATAAAGGTAGTCACCATACCAATAACAATGCCAATGCAGGCGTGAAGCAGATTCATAGAATTTTCCGCCACAAAGACGCTCAAGCCAAAAATACCACTAGGGCCATACGCGTAACGACCAACATTCATAAATCCCATATACAAACCGCCAGCAAAACCACCTGCAATGATGCTATACATAATTTTTTTGAAGCGAAGTGTTACGCCAAAAAGAGCCGGTTCTGTTACGCCGCCAACAAAGGCAGTCAGTGCGGAGGAAAAGGCCACAGAACGCAGGTCTTTATCTTTTGTTTTCAGGCCAACAACAAAAGCTGCCGTACCAATGTCAAAGTCGCGGACAAACTTGGCGGGGCCTACAATAGGATCGTATCCGATGGAAGCAATACACTGCGTAGCAAACGGTGTCAGGACGGTATGCATACCAACAACAACAAGATAGCAGGAGAACGCAGAGTAAATTGCGACACCGAGAGGTCCAACTGCGTTATACAGCCAAATCAGACCTTCTGCAAGATAAGTTCCCAGATAAGAACCAATCGGTGCAAGTGCTACCAACATAACCGGTACCATGATAAGAAGCGTTCCCGTAGGAACAAATACAGATTTCAGAGCATTGGGGCTATATTTTTTCAAGAATTTTTCCACATAAGATGCAACAAACGTAGTCAAAATCATGGGAAAAACAGAATTGCCATAGGTTTTAGCCATGATGGGCAAGCCAAAAATAGAAAGCGCCTCTCCCGTTCCGACATCGGCGATGAACTTAGGACTAATCAGAACTCCTGCCAACAGAAGCCCGATTGCAGGGTTCAGTCCAAATTTTTTAGCACCGGTGTAACCCAAACCGACCGGTAAAAAGTAAATAGATGCGTCTGCAATATAGTTGAGTGTTATATAGGTTGGCGTATCAGAAGGCAGAAATCCCAGCTGTGCACCCAATGTTAAAATGACGCGGATCATACCGCCGCCAATCAGCATCGGAAGCAGCGGCGTAATACATCCAGAGATTGCATCGATTGCCGAAAGGATAACATTCTTTTTCTTGGCCGGTTTTGCTTCGGATTTTTCTGCACTTTCACTGACCTTTTCCAAATCATTCTTGGAACAGATCAGCGCGTATGCATCGCTGACTTCCTGTCCAATAATAACTTGCAGTTGGTCGCCTGCCCACTGCACACCGATGGCACCGGGCAGTTTTTCGATTGCCTTGATATCCACTGCGCCCTTATCCTTCACATTGAAGCGCAGGCGTGTGACGCAATGCGTAAAGAAACGGATATTATCCTTGCCACCCACCAGTTCCACGATGGAATCTGCAAGTGTTTCGTATTTTTTGGCCATAATGGTTCTCCTCTTGTTTATTCCAGACATTTTTCAATTTATCCACAAACCCGCGCGGGGCGCGCTCCCGGGCGGTTCTGTTTCCAAATAAAAAACCCAGCGCACCGCAAAGCACGCACCAAAGGCCCAAACGGGCAGACACGGTGCATCTTCTGCGGTACTCTGGGGTAAAGCCCTCCAAAGGCGGGATGCCTTTATTGGTCACAATCCTCACGAGCACACAAGCGATTGATGTGTAGGATCAGATATAATATTTCCTCTTCGGAAAGGGATTTTTGCAATTGCCGGTCGATCAGGGCAGCTACCTTGACCGAGCAGGAATAAATGGCGGGATACTCTTTTTTCATGGATTCAAAGATATCCCGGTTCTGGGTGTCGATCATGTCGTCATCCAGCGTGCGCTTCATCATGTAGTGCATGTGGGTGACGAACCGGTAGTAGTTGAAGTTATCGCGGTCTACGGTCACGTGCAGTTCCTGTTCGATGATGTCCGTGGCCTGCTCGATGATGGCACCGTAGTCGATATCCGGCGTGGTTTCCGCCTGCGCCTTATAGTTGACAAAGTGCAGGGCGATGGCGGCGGCTTCCTCCCGGGGAAGGGTGACCCCCAGCCGCTTTTTGAGGATCTCCAGCGCCTGTTTTCCCACCTCGGATTCCTTGGGGTAAAGCTGACGCACCTCGTAAAAGAGCGGCAGCTTGATGTTGATGTTTTTGCGGTAGCGCTGAACGGAAAAATCAATGTGATCCGCCAGCGTGAACACCACGTTCTCCCGGAACTGGTTGTCCATCTTCTCGTTGGCAAGGTCTACGATCTCGGCGGCGGCTTCCAGCACATTTTCCGGGATGCGGTTGAGCACGGCCAACTGTTCCTCGTCCACATCGTAAAAGGTGCGGTCGATTTTGGAAAGTGGTACATCATAGGGTGGCTTTGTGAAACCAATGCCTTTCCCGAAGGCTACAACCTCGTTGTTGCGGCTGTCCAGACAAAGGGAGATGTTGTTATTGATGTTTTTAATGACCTTCATCTTCCCACAACCCCCATAGAAAGAAAAAAACCGAAAGTTCACCCCTATCTGCAATGGATAAGGGAAAGCCTCCGGAGAGTAACAAACCTTACTTGATTGACCACGCTCAGTATAGCAAACCGGATCGGTTTTCGTCAATCGGCAAAGGGCACAAGAATTTTACAGTATTTTCAGACAGGATGTGCAAGGACTGGGATATAAAAAGCCCCTGCCAATGGCAGAGGCTCTTGCGCTTTATGCAATTTTATTTTCCCGCCAGAAGAATGGCCAGCACGGCTTTCTGCACGTGCAGGCGGTTCTCGGCTTCATCGAAGATCTCCGGTGCGTGCTGCTCGAACACCGCCGAGGAGATCTCCTCGCCACGGTGGGCGGGCAGGCAGTGCAGCACCATGACGTCGGGCTTGGCGCTTTCCAGCAGCTTGCCGGTGAGCTGATAGCCCACGAAATCCCGCAGGCGCTGCTCGCTTTCCGGCGTGCCGGGCTTGGCGGTGTTCCACACAGCCGTTGCCACCACATCGGCGTCCTGAATGCCCTCGGCAGGGTCTGCGGTCAGGTGGAAGGCGCTGCCGTACTTGTGGGCGAACATCAGCACATCCGCCGCCGGGCGGTAGCTCTGCGGGCAGACGCAGGTGACCTGCATCCCGGCCAGCAGTCCGCCCACGATGAGGCTGTTTGCCATGCTGCTGCCGTCGCCGACAAAGCAGAGCTTCCGGCCCGCAAGGCTGCCCCTGCGCTCCCGAATGGTCATCAGGTCGGCCAGCACCTGGCAGGGATGGGCGTAATCCGTCAGGCCGTTGATCACCGGCACACCGGCCAGCTCGGCAAACTCTTCCAGATCGCTCTGGCGGTAGGTGCGCCACACCACGCAGTCGTAGTAGCGGCCCAGCACCCGGGCGGTGTCCTTGAGGGGCTCGCCGCGCCCGGCCTGCAGCTCGGCGGTGTTCATGTAGTTGCCCAGACCGCCCAGCTGGTACACACCCACCTCAAAGCTGGTGCGGGTGCGGGTGGACGCCTTGGAGAACATCAGAGCCACCGTTTTGCCCGCCAGCAGCGGGGCCGTGCCGCCCAGCTTCTGCTGTGCCTTGAGCTGGTCGGCCACATCCAGAATGTGGGTCAGCTCGGCAGGGGAGAGGTCGCTCATTTTCAGCAGATTTTTCATGCCTGCTCCTTCGGAGCCGTCGGCTCCATTTTGCTCAGCACATCGCTCAGGATCTCCAGCGCCATGTCCACATCGTGCTCGCTGAGGGTCAGCGGCGGCAGCAGGCGCAGGCGGGTCTTGGCCGTCAGCACCAGCAGGCCCGATTCGCGGCAGGCAGCCAGCACATCTGCGGCCTTGAGGTCGTAGAACTCGATGCCCACCATCAGGCCGATGCCGGAAATGCTCTTGACGTGGGGCAGCTTTGCGATGCCTGCGCGCAGCTGGACGGCGCGCTCGTTGACATTGGCAAGGAAGCTCTGGTCCATGCGGTCCACCACCACATTGGCACCGGCGCAGACCACCGGGTTGCCGCCGAAGGTGGAGCCGTGGGTGCCGGGGCCCATGCCTGCGGCCACCTTTTCGTTCATCAGCACCGCGCCGATGGGCAGGCCGCCGCCCAGACCCTTGGCCAGCGTGACCACGTCCGGCTTGAGGTTGTAGTGCTCGCAGCACAGGAAGGTGCCGGTGCGGCCCACGCCGGTCTGCACCTCGTCCACGATGAGCACAAGGTCTTTTTCGTCACAGAGCTTGCGCACGGCCTGCACATAGTCCGGGTCCAGCGCCATCACGCCGCCCTCGCCCTGAATGAGTTCCAGCATCACGGCGCAGGTGTTGCGGTCCACCAGCTCCTGCAGCGCTTCCATATCGCCTGCCGGAGCATACAGGAAGCCCTCGTTGAAGGGGCCGAAGTAGTTGTGGAACACCTCCTGACCGGTGGCGGTCAGGGTGGCGATGGTGCGGCCGTGGAAACTGTTCACCAGCGTGATGACCGTGGTGCGGTCCTTGTTGTAGTGGTCCACGCTGTACTTACGGGCGGCCTTGATGGCGCCCTCGTTGGCCTCGGCACCGGAGTTGCCGAAGAAAACCTTGCTCATGCCGGTGCGCTTGCACAGCTTTTTGGCCAGCTTGCCGCAGGGGGCCGTGTAGTAGAGGTTGGAGGAGTGCTGCAGCTTATGGGCCTGCTCGGAAACGGCTTCGGCCCAGTCCAGATCACAGTAGCCCAGACTGTTGACACCGATGCCACTGGTAAAATCCAGATACTGCTGGCCTTCGGGCCCGATGGCACGCAGGCCGTGGCCTTTTTCCAGCACGATGGGGTTGCGGTTATAGGTGTGCAGGACGTATTCGCCGTCCCGCTTGATGACCTTTTCAGAATCCATAGGTGTACCTCCTGTAAAATGGAGCTGTTGCGCAAGGTCGGCATCCTCGCCCTCTCAGTCAAAGCCTAGCGGCTTTGCCAGCTCCCCCAAAGTGGGAGCCCTTGGCAGTCCACGCAGACTTCATCTCTTTGCCAAGGCCTCTCCCTTTGGGAGAGGTGGATGCGAACGCAGTGAGCAGACGGAGAGGGCGAGCCCGCTAAAACAAAAGCATCCGCATTATGCCAACCGCCGTGCAGCAGCGGAGCGGTCTCATTGCCTTTATTATAACGTTCCGCCGACGATTGCGCAATCTTTTTATTCGCGGTGGCTGCGGCGGTAGAAGCGGGTGCCGGAGCCGCGGTTGGAGAACAGCTCCAGCAGGATGGAGTGGGGCACCCGGCCATCGATGATGACCGCCTCGTGCACGCCCTGATAGATGGCGTCGGCCATGCCGCCGATCTTGGGGATCATGCCGCCCGCAATGACACCGGCGGACTTGTAGCCCTCGATCTCGGACACCTCCACCTCGGGGATGAGGGTGCTTTCGTCGTCCTTATCCCGCAGCAGGCCCGCGATATCGGTCATGGACACCAGCTTCTCAGCCTTGAGCGCAATGGCGATCTGCGCGGCAGCAGTGTCTGCATTGACATTGTAGGCCTGACCCAGATCGTCCATGCCCACCGTGGCAATGACCGGGATGTAGCCGCCATCCAGCAGGCTGCCGATCAGGGTGGCGTCCACATGCACGATCTCGCCCACATGGCCCAGCTGGGGGTCCAGCTCGGTGCAGCGCAGCATCTGACCGTCCATGCCGCACAGGCCCACGCCGCGGCCGCGCAGCTTTGCCACCAGATCCTTGTTCACCTTACCGGCCAGCACCTGCTGCACGATCTCCATGGTGGCGTCGTCGGTCACCCGCAGACCGTTTGCGAAATGGCTTTCCACACCCACCTTTTTCAGCATCTCATTGATGGCCGGGCCGCCGCCGTGCACCAGCACGACGCGCACACCCAGCAGGGTGAGGGTGACAAGATCGTTCATGACGGCATTTTTCAGTTCTTCGTTGATCATGGCATTGCCGCCGTATTTCACGACCATGGTCTTTCCGTGATACTTCTGGATGTAGGGTGTCGCCTCAGAGAAAAGGCGCGCCATTTCTTCGTTTTTCATATACTCTCCTTGCCATAGAAATGATGTTTGCCGGTTTCCGGCAAATGATGCGCTGCGCAATGATGTTCCGGCTGCGCCGGAATGATGCACGCTGCGCGCATTGGGATATCTGCCGTTGGCATTTCCTCATTGTGCGCTACGCGCACGCCTCATGTTTCGCTGTGCGAAGCACATCATTGCCCACCGGGCACATCATGTTCTATAGTCGCCGTTGATCTTGACGTAATCGTAGGTCAGATCGCAGCCCCAGGCCTTGGCGGATGCATCGCCGGTGCCCATGTCCACCTTGACCAGGATATCATGCTCGGCCAGCACCTTGGCGGCCTCCTCCTCGCTGTAGGGGTGGTAGGCGGCGTTCTCGCACACATACACCTCGCCCGCCTTGCTGGAAAGCCGCACGCAGACCTTATCAATGGAAAAATCGCCGGGGGTGTAGCCGATGGCGCACAGGATGCGGCCCCAGTTGGCATCGCGGCCAAACACCGCTGCCTTGAACAGGTTGGAGCACACCACGCTGCGGCTGACAGCACGGGCGGTCTTCAGGTCGGGGGCGTGGGTCACTTCGCAGGTGATGAGGTGGGTGGCACCCTCGCCGTCACCGGCGTGCTCGGCGCACATGTGCTCGGCAATGGCAGTCAGCGCCGCCACAAAGGCGTGGTAGTCCGCGTTCTCCTCACAGATCTCCGGGTTGCCTGCAAGGCCGGAAGCCATGATCAGAAGGGTATCGTTGGTGGAGGTGTCCAGATCCACGCTCATCTGGTTGTAGGTGCCGGGCACCACGGTCTTGAGGGCCTTTTCCAGCAGGATGGGGGACACCGCCGCATCGGTGGTGTAGAAGGCCAGCATGGTGGCCATATTGGGGGCGATCATGCCGCTGCCCTTGCCGATGGCACCCACGGTGCACACCTTGCCGCCCAGCTCGAACCGGATGGCGTATTCCTTTTTGTGGGTGTCGGTGGTCATGATGGCGGTGGCGGCATCGGCGCTGCCCTGCTCGTCCGCAGCCAGCTTTGCGGCGGCGGCGGGAATGCCCCGGGCAAAGGGGTCGATGACCATGGGCTGACCGATGACGCCGGTGGAGGCGGGCAGCACGTCCTGCGGGTCGATGCCCAGCTCTCTGCCCACCAGCTCGCAGCATTCTTCGGCCAGAGCCACGCCGTTGGCGGCGCAGGTGTTGGCGTTGCCGCTGTTCACAAGGATGGCCTGTGCATAGCCGTCCTTCAGGTGGGCGCGGTCCACCTTGATGGGTGCGCCGCAGACCTTGTTGGTGGTGTACACACCGGCGGCGGCGCAGCGCACGTCCGCCTTGATGAGTGCCAGATCGTATTTTTCTGCATGGTTTGCGCGGATGCCGCAGTGCACGCCAGCCGCTGCAAAGCCCTTGGGCGCGCAGATGCCGCCCGCAACTTCTTGATACTGCATAATGATCTTCCTTTCCCACAGGACGAACCCTCTCAGTCAATGCCTTGCGGCATTGCCAGCTCCCCCGAAGGGCGAGCTTTTATGCGAAGAGGGAAACTTTATCTGTTTATCCAAAGCTCCCCCTTTCGGGGGAGCTGGCACGGCGCAAGCCGTGACTGAGAGGGTTCACTCCAACCCTTCGGTCTCTTCCAGTCCCAGCATCAGGTTCATGCACTGGACGGCGGCACCGGAGGAGCCCTTGCCCAGATTATCGAACACAGACACCAGCATCATCTGGTCGCCGGCGGCGTTCACGGTCAGGTACAGCTCCATGCGGTCGGTACCAGCCATGGCGTTCGAGTACAGGCCGTTCTCCGGCAGGGTCTCGTTCAGCCCGTGCACCTTGACGGTGGCGGCGTCCTTATAGTACCCGGCAATGCCTGCAGCCACCTGTTCGGCGGTGGTACCCGCCAGCGTCAGGTCCAGCGGCACCAGCACCTGCATGCCGCAGTAGTAGTCACACACCACCGGCACGAACATGGGGGTGTGGGCAAGGCCGCTGATCTTCTGCATCTCGGGCAGATGCTTATGGGCAAGGCCCAGACCGTAGCTCTTGGGCGCATCCAGCTTGCTGTGCGCCGGGCGGTCGGGGCTCTCGTACTCGGCGATCATCTTTTTGCCGCCGCCGGAGTAGCCGGAGATGCCGGTGCAGCTGAAGGGATACTCTGCCGGTGCAAGGCCCAGCTCCACCAGCGGGCGGGCAATGCTGATAAAGCCGCTGGCATAGCAGCCGGGCACTGCCACGCGGCAGGAATTTTTGATTTTTTCCTTCTGGCCCGCCAGCTCCGGGAAGCCGTAGTCCCATGCGGCATCGGTGCGGAAGGCGGTGGAGGTGTCCAGCACCTTCACGTCCGGGCGCAGCAGGGGCATGACCTCTTTGGATGCCGCATCCGGCAGGCAGAGGAAGGCGAGGTCGGCGGAGTTGATCACCTTTGCCCGCTCGTTCACATCCTTGCGGCCCTCTGCGGAAATGGACAGCAGCTCGATCTCCGGGCGTGCAGCCAGCCGGTCGGCAATGCGCAGGCCGGTGGTGCCGGAGGAGCCATCAATAAAAACTTTCACGCTCATGCGTTATTCGCCTCCCAGGCATTCAGCTGTGCAGCGGCCAGCTCGATCTGGTTCTTCACGCTGGCTTCGCTGGGGCCGCCGTAGCTGGTGCGGCCCTCACAGCATCTGACCAGATCGATGGCCTCGTAGATATCCTTTTCAAACAGGCTGCTGTAGCCCTTGAACTCGTCAAGGGTCAGCTCTTCCAGAGTCTTGTCCTTTGCGATGCAGTCCGACACCATGCAGCCGGTGAGCTTGTAGGCATCCCGGAAGGGCATTCCCTTCTTGGTGAGGTAGTCGGCGCAGTCGGTGGCGTTGATGAAGCCCTTGGCGGCGGCGCGGCGCATGTTGGCCGGCAGGGTCTTCATGGTGTCCAGCATGGGGGTCACGGTCTTGAGGCACAGCTCAAGGGTATCCACTGCGTCAAAGATGGCTTCCTTGTCCTCCTGCATGTCCTTGTTGTAGGCCAGCGGAATACCCTTCATCATCACCAGCAGGGTGTTCAGGTCGCCGTAGACGCGGCCGGTCTTGCCGCGGATCAGCTCGGTGACGTCGGGGTTCTTCTTCTGGGGCATGATGGAGGAGCCGGTGGTAAAGGCGTCGTCCAGCTCAATGAACTTGAACTCCCAGCTGCACCACAGGATGATCTCCTCGGAAAGACGGGACAGGTGCATCATGCAGATGGAGATGGCATTGGCCAGCTCGATGCAGAAATCACGGTCGGACACGCCGTCCAGACTGTTGGCGCAGGGAGCCGCAAAGCCCAGCTTTTCGGCGGTGAACTGGCGGTCCAGCGGGTAGGTGGTACCGGCCAGCGCGCCGGAACCCAGCGGGCACTGGCTGTCCATGCGGGCGGTGGCGTCCTCGAAGCGCTGCAGATCCCGCAGCAGCATGGAGGCGTAGGCCATCAGAGCGTGACCAAAGGTGATGGGCTGGGCACGCTGCAGATGGGTGTAGCCGGGCATGACGGCGGTGGTGTTCTCACCGGCCTTTTTGCAGATGACCTTGATGAGCTCCACGATGTAGGCCTGCAGGGTGTGGCTGTAGTCCCGCAGGGTCAGGCGGATATCCAGCGCCACCTGATCGTTGCGGCTGCGGCCGGTGTGCAGCCGCTTGCCCGCGTCGCCGATGCGGGCGGTGAGGGTCTGCTCCACAAAGGTGTGCACATCCTCGGCACCCGGGTCGATCTCCAGCCTGCCGGCTGCCAGATCGTCGGCGATGGAAGCCAGACCGTTGAGGATGTCCTCACAATCCTTTTCGGAGATGATGCCCTGCTTTGCCAGCATGGCGGCATGGACGCCGCTGCCGCGCATATCCTGCGCGATCATGCGCTGGTCGAACCGGATGGAGGAGTTGAAGTCGTTCACGCGGGAATCCACGGCCTTGGAAAAGCGGCCCTTCCAGAGTTGTTCTGCCATAGTTTTATCCTTTACTTTATGTCCGGGAACCGCTGCCCCGCGGCAAGCGTCCTCGCCCTCTCAGTCATCGCTGCGCGATGCCAGCTCCCCCAAAGTGGGAGCCCTTGGCAGTCCATGCAAGGTTCATCTCTTTGCCAAGGCCTCTCCCTTTGGGAGAGGTGGATGCGAGCGAAGCGAGCAGACGGAGAGGGCGAGCCCGTTACCACATACAGCAGCCATTCGTCAATTTCTTCTAAAAACGGCAAAGCCGCCGCAGGGGAAAACGCTCCTGCGGCGGTGCCGCCGGCAACGATGCCGGTTGGATGAAACTTCCGTGTGAAAGTGTGAAAACACACGAAAGGGAAGATGTTACAGCTGATTACTTGATCTCCGGCCAGTTCTTGGACAGCTTTGCGCGCTCCTTGATGGACAGGCCGAACAGGTTGATGAAGCCGGCGGAATCTGCCTGATTGTAGTCGTCATCCTCGCCGAAGGAAGCGGTCTGCTCGTCGTACAGGGTGTACGGAGAGGTGACGCCGGCGTTGATCATGTTGCCCTTGTAGAGCTTCAGCTTCACATCACCGGTGACGGTCTTTTCGAGGCTGTCGGCGAAGGCGTCCAGAGCCTCGCGCAGCGGGGTGAACCACTGGCCGTTGTAGACGATATCGGCATACTTCTGGGCCAGCTGAGCCTTGAAGTGAGAGCTTTCCTTATCCAGAGTGATGGTCTCCAGAACATTGATGGCCTTGTACAAGATGGCACCGCCGGGAGTCTCATACACGCCGCGGCTCTTCATGCCCACCAGACGGTTCTCCACGATATCCAGCAGGCCGATGCCGTTCTCGCCGCCCAGCTTGTTCAGGTGCTCCACCAGCTCCACAGCGCCCATCTCCTTGCCGTCCACAGCGGTGGGGATGCCCTTTTCAAAGTGGATGGTCACATAGGTGGGAACATCGGGAGCCTGCTCGGGGCTGACGCCCAGCTCCAGGAAACCGGGCTTGTTGTACTGGGGCTCGTTGGCGGGGCTCTCCAGATCCAGACCCTCGTGGCTCAGGTGCCACAGGTTCTTATCCTTGGAGTAGTTGGTCTCGCGGTTGATCTTCAGGGGGATGTGGTGAGCCTCGGCGTAGTCGATCTCCTCGTCACGGCTCTTGATGTCCCACTCACGCCACGGAGCAATGATGGCCATATCCGGGCACAGGGCCTTGAGGGTCAGCTCAAAACGCACCTGATCGTTGCCCTTGCCGGTGCAGCCGTGGCAGATGGCATCTGCGCCCTCCTTGATGGCGATATCAGCCAGAGCCTTGGCGATGCAGGGACGTGCAAAGCTGGTGCCCAGCAGGTAGTCCTCGTACTTTGCGCCGAACTTCAGGGTGGGGAAGATGTAGTTCTCCACAAAGTCCTTCTTCAGGTCCAGCACGTACAGCTTGGAAGCGCCGGTAGCCTTGGCCTTTTCTTCCAGACCGTCCAGCTCGGTACCCTGACCCACGTCACCGGAAACGGCGACGACCTCGCAGTTGTTGTAGTTTTCCTTCAGCCAAGGAATGATGATGGAGGTATCCAGACCGCCGGAGTATGCCAGAACGACTTTTTTGATGTTTTCCTTTTTCATAATGATTGCTCCTTTTAAAAATACACTTTTGTTTTCTGATGCGGGCATCCCTCCCGCACCCTCTTGCATCTGCGTTTCTGTTGATGCTTTTATTATACGCCGCGCGGCTTTTCCGTCAATGCCGAAAACCGCCAAACCTTACACGGATTTGGCCTTTGTTTTGGTTCAATTTGTATCTTTATGCGTTATTTGCGGAATATATTCATGTTTTATGCATTTACGCAGTATATATTCGGGACGTTCCGCATCTCCTGCACCTGCGTCAGCCTGCGGTTTATCCTTTAAAGGCTCCCGCCGCCGCAGGGCAGTGCTCCTGCGTGCAAAAAATCTGTCCGATTTTTTTGTTTTTTTGCATTGCAACTAGACCGCAACTGTGATATTGTTACATTAGTGTAGCTTTTCTGCTGCACGGGGGATTGTTTTATTTTTTTACAGGAGGTTTTTTATGAGACTTAGAACTCGCGTGCTCAGTTTCATGCTGGCAGGCAGCATGATGCTGAGTGCAACACCCGTTTCCGCTTTTGCGGAGACACCTGTTCTGGGGGGGGGTACAGTTTCGCCCACTGCGCTGAGTGAAACGAACTCTACCGATGGCGTATATGATTCCCGTGTTGACGGTTCTCACGAACTGCGCTGCACAGGCGGCATTTTCACCGACACCCAGGATACTACCTATAAGAATGCCATCTATGTGGTCAACCAGAACTCTGCACCCGCAGCAAAGCTGAAGTTCACTCCGCCCGATGGCCACAGCATTGTGGCCTGGCGTATCGACATGGGTACCGCCTGGGGCTACAACGACGCCACCAATTCTAAAGTCCAGATGCTTCTGAAGGCAGCCAATCTCAAATGCTCTGCGGATAACACGGAACTGACGTTTACCTGCCCCGGCTCCATCACCTACGGTGGAGAAACGTATCCGGCATTTGTAGCCGATGCTTCTCTGACCCCGGTGCTGAATATCACCGCAGCTGACCTGCTTTTTGAAAAAGGCACTATTGTCTTGGGCAACGAGCTTTCGTCCGGCAGCGGCATCACGGCCACTCTGGTCTATTACAGTGTCACCGATGGCGTCAAAGGCTCCGAGGCTATGACGACCCGCCCCACTAAACCCGGTCAGTATCAGATCGCCGTCAGGCTTTCTGTCGATGGTGCTTCTGCCACCGACAAATATGCGAACCGCGTCAAGTGCGGCAATGTATATTACCAGGTCGATCCTTCTCAGGAACTGACCTCTGAAAAATGGAGATACCGGGTCGTTTCCAGCTCCGTCAACCTGACCGTTGACGAAAACGGTGAACCGGTGGTTCCTTCCGGTACTGCCGGTGTGAAATATGCAGATGGCGTACTGACGATCTATCCGAGATTCGTCGTGCATTTCGGCGTCAATGATATCGTCAATTGCGACATCGTCAATGAAGGCAAGCTGGACGGCGGTATCTTCACCGGTACTGTCACCAACAAGGGCGTTATTGAAAGCGGCATGTTTGTCAACAAGCCGGAGAACGCTAATTCCGTCAAATTCTCCTTCACCTCCGGTACTACTTTCTGCGGCCTGAACGACCGCTCCGGCACCACTTCTCTGTACATTGTGTGTACCGGCAAGGGGAGTTATCCCCAGCTTTCTGCAAGCTACAGCAACCCCAGCCCCAGCCGCAAACCGTTTGGCTGGCTGGTCGCAGTGACTTCTCCCAGTTTCAAGGGAACGAGTTACGGTCCGATGACGGCTGACTGGACGATGGTCTCCCCCATGAGTACCGCTTTGTCGGAACAGCTTTATGACGCTGTTGCGGTCTACACACCTGTTGCTTATATGGACAGCAGCGATCTGAGCATCGATTCCACCGGCAAGGTCAACATCTCCATCCCCGAGGTCGAAGCCACCGGTGTCACCTACACCAACACTGTCACCAAAGAAACCTTTACTTCCTATCCCACTGCCGCAGGCAGCTATACGGCACATGTTTCGCTGGAGTGCACCCGCAATTGGGATTTCCTCGCAAGCCAGAGCCCCGTCATTCCCGCATCGGCTCTGCTTGCAGATGACGGTGTTGCCGCACTGTCCGAAGAGCAGGAGAACCCGCTCCGCCGCATTGCTCTGAAGGGCGATCTGTACTATTACGTCCCCGAAACGCTGGACGTCGATGTGACCGTAAAGCAGTCCACTCCGGCTTCCACTGTCGTCACCCTGACCGTTGACGAAAACGGCGCACCGGTGATCCCCGCAGATGCAAAGGGCGTGCGCTATGAGAGCCACATCCTGACCATCGACCCCAACACCACCGCGCAGTTTGCTCAGGGTTCTACCGTCAAGTGCGATATCGTCAACAACGGCACGCTGGACGGCGGCCTCTTCACCGGTGCTGTGACCAACCATGGCGTTATTGAAAGCGGCTTGTTTGTCAACAAGCCGGAGAATGCCGCTTCCGCTAAATTCTCCTTCACCTCCGGCGCTACTTTCTGCGGCCAGAAGGACCCTTCCGGCATCACTTCTCTGTACGCTGTGCGCACTGAGAACGGCCAGAATCTTCACCTCACTGCCAGCTACAGCAACCCCAGCCGCGATCCGTTTGGCTGGGTCCAGGCGATCGATATTCCCAATACCACGGAAAGCGCGTACCTCCTGTACAAGAATCCGAATCTGAATCCGTGGACGGTAGACGTTTGGGCTGATTCCGCTCTGTCGAAGGAAGAAACGGATGTCGCCACGATCTTTACTCCTGTTGCTTGCATGAAGAGCAGCGATCTGAGCATTGATCCCACCGGCAAGGTCAGCATCTCCATCCCCGAGGTCGAAGCCACCGGTGTCACCTATACCAACAAGGCTACCAATGAAACCTTTACTTCCTATCCCACTGTTGCGGGCGATTATGTGGCACATGTTTCGCTCAAGTGCATCCGCGATTGGAATTCTCTTGCAAACAAGGATCCCATCATTCCCGCATCGGCTCTGCTTGCAGATGACGACGTTGCCGCACTGTCTGAAGAGCAGGAGAACCTGATCTACCGCATTGCTCTGAAGGGCGATCTGTACTATTACGTTCCCGAAACGCTGGACGTCGAGGTGACCGTGGAGCAGTCTGCTCCGGCTTCCTCTGTCGTCACCCTGACCGTTGACGAAAACGGCGCACCGGTGATCCCCGAAGGTGCAAAGGGCGTGCGCTATGAGAACAACACCCTGACCATCGACGAGCACACCACCGCGCAGTTTGCTCAGGGTTCTGCCGTCAAGTGCGATATCGTCAACAACGGCACGCTGGACGGCGGCCTCTTCACCGGCACTGTCACCGGCTCCGGCAGCATCGCACGCGGCCTGTTCCTGAACAAGCCGGATACCACTCTGCCCATCATCACGATGTCTGCTCCGGAGAGCGTAGCCCTCAATGGCATCGTGAAGCCGGACTCTACCGGCCTTACCACCCTGTATGCGATCAACACGCTGGGCGGTCAGAGCGACACGCTCCTGATCACTGGCGAATATATCGGCACGGATCTGCATACGTTCTATGGCTGGAATCTCGTCCAGTCTCTCAACGGAGAAGTAAGCTCCGCTGTCGGTCATCGCGACGAGACACGCTTTGAGGAGGCTGTGTACACCATTCCGGACGGCATGAACGGCCTGAACTGCACCTTCCTGCCCGTCCTGAAGATGGACGCCTCCGACCTGACCATTACCGCCGACAAGACGGAGAGCAAGATCACCGGTGCTGTTATTGAATCCGTGCAGTACGTGGACGAGTCCGACCCGAATGCTGCGCCGTCCTCGGTGTATCCCACCAAGGCGGGCAGCTATAAGGCGATCGTCACCCTGACCTGCCCGGGCGATTCCACTTATTCCAAAGCCCGTGTGGCCCGTATCGGCAACCTGTGCTACCACGTCCCCGAAACGCTGGAGGTATCCTTCACGGTTGACAGTGAGCCCGTGCCCGTAGTCCCTCCCACGGACGACACCGGCACCGTTGTAATTCCCCCGGACAAGACCGAGGTGAAGGGCGACGGCTGGACCGCCAAGAAGGACGAAACCACTGGCGAAACCACCGTTACGATCACCGGCGACAAGGACTTCAAGGACACTACCCTGAATTGCGACAAGATCACCATTGGCTCTGAGGGAACGACCACTACCGTTTCCAACATCACCACCAATGCGGATGTGACGGTTGCCAACGGCAGCGCCATTGAGGGCGGCACCTTCAGCGGCGATGTGTCCGGCACGGGCACCATTGAAGGCGGCACCTTTACCGGTACGGTCGATAGTTCTGTTACTGTCACCGGCGGCGTGTTCGCCAACGAGCCCGCCAACACCACTGCTCCCAAGGCAAAGGTCACCGTTACCGGCGGTGCAACGGTCAACAACCTGACGAATGACAGCACCAATGAAAGCCGCAGCAGCACTGTTACCGTTGTTACCGGCAAAGAGCAGACGATCCAGCTTTCTGCCGAGATCGAAGGCCATGATCTGATCGGCTGGCAGGAAACTGCGGGCAACAGCGATCCCACTCTGACCCGTGAATCTTCCATCACGATCAATCAGAATGATGCAACCGAACGCACCTTTACCCCTGTTGTTATGATGAACGAAAAGGATCTCACTGCTGCAGGCGAAAGTAAGATCACAGGTGTGACTGTTACCTCTCTGCTGTACTACCCGGTAAATGATGCCGGTGAGATCACCGGTGAGGGCTCCGCAGAACGTCCTACCGAGGACGGCAGCTATATTCTGGTCGCAATGCTCGAGCTGAGCTCTCAGGAGCCCAGTGAGAACGGGATCGCTCTGTTCGCTGCTGAGAACACCGACCTCAGCCGTGTTGTGGAGCAGGACGGCATCGGCTACTATGTACCGGAAAGCCTGACTGTGGAACGCATCACCAATGGCGAGGATGTTCCTTCCGACACCGGCTCCGGCGATTCCGGTGCCGGCGGTGCAGCTGTAGCCGTGATCGGCGGTGCTGCCATTGGCGGCGCAGCCTACCTCATCGGCACGCAGGTGTACCTGACCAGCGTCCTGCCCGAGGGTGCATCCATCCCCACCAACCGCCAGCAGCTGGCCGACCTGCTGTGGACTGCCGCAGGCAAGCCCCAGCCCGCCAGCACCGCACTGTTCACCGACATCAGCGCCGACGCCGCCGACAGCCAGAAGGCCGCCCGCTGGTGCGTGGAGCAGGGCCTGCTGAAGGATACCGGCAGCACCTTCAAGCCCGACAAGCACACCTTCCGTCCTCAGGTCATCAAGGCATGGAACGACCTGCAGGCAAAGCTGAACCCCCAGAAGTAATTCTGAAGCATCCCTGAAACGCAGAGAGGCCCTGCCGGGCAAACCGGCAGGGCCTTTCTGTTTCTCTGCACAAAATTCTGCGGCGGCATTTGTGAGCCCTGCCCATCGGCTGCGGCCCGCACCGCAAAAACAAAAAGCCCGGGACCCTTTCGTGAGCCGTCTGGCCCTGAAAGAGTCCCGGGTTTCGTTTTGTCTTTATGCGCCGGAAAATGGCCCGCCCGCCGCGCTCCATGCGCGGCACAGCAGCTCCTTTTGCGCCTTGGGCAGCTTTTTGAGCGCTGCTTCCCGCCGCAGGGCGCTGCGCTTGTCCGCACAGCGCTCCACGTAGGCAAAGGCTGCTGCACCTCTGGCCCGGGTGTAGCGGGCCCCTCTGCCGCTTTTGTGGGCCTGCAGGCGGGCGGCGGGGGCGTTGGTCCAGCCGGTGTACAGCTGGCCGCCGGTACACCGCACCATGTACACAAAAGCAGGCTTGGGCCGGGCCGGATGCTCAGATGCGGCCATTGTTCTTTAACACCTGACGGCAGGCCGCAAGGGCGGTCTCCTTATCCTTGGCCGTGATGAGGAAGCGGCTGGCGTGGCAGAAGCTGATGCCCGGAATGCCGCTCTTCTGCTCAATGACCTCCTGCGGCTGACCGGCCCAGCTCTGGGGGAAGGGGAGCTTGGGGCGCTTGGTCTTGTGGTCGGTGACGCACTGGGCGCTCCAGCCGCCGCGCTGGCTGGGATAGACCACGAACAGCGCATCCGTTTTGTACAGTCCGTTCTTCCACGGCAGGTAGCAGGGCAGCACCACGATGCCGTCCCGGGAGTTCTGATAGGCCTGCTGCACCTTTTCGTCGGCGCGGTTCACGGCGTTGGCGCTGGCGATCTGGTTTTCCAGAATCTGCTTTGCCACGGCCACGGCCTTGAAAAAGCAGGCGTCCTGATCCTCCTTGGAGTCCCACACCGGGTTAAAAAAGCCGATGGCATCGCACAGGCTGTTCTGCTCGCCGGTGTTGTCGTTGAGGTCCAGCGGCTGGATAAAGTTCTCGTCAATGAGCCGGGCCTGCCGTTCCCCCACAAGGCCGGGGCCCAGCACCCGCCACAGCAGACCAAAGGCCGCGTAGGGCACACCGTTTGCGCGGTACTCCCGTGGCTCCTGATGATGGTCGAACATGCCATAGCCCACATCGTACACGATGCCGTCAAAGCCGTCCGGCACTACAAAGCCGCGGGTGATCTTGATATCCGGGCGCAGGATCTGCAGCAGCGCAGTGGCAAACACATCGTCGGCGTGGAACTTGCCGGCGTGGGTAAAGCCGTTTGCAGGAATTTTCATAGATGTACCTCGTTCCCAATAAAATCTCTGGCAACAGTATACCACACTTTGCCAAAAGGGACAACGAAAAGCCCCGGCTGTCGGGGGACAGCCGGGGCAAAACACTTTATATTGAGGTTATTTAAACTTAGTTCCCGTAGAAACTTCCCAGAATTTCTGCCAGCCAGTTGAAATCCTTCGTGACATCCTTGCCGGTAGCATCCTTCACCGTCATCTTTGTCAGTTTACCATTGGTATCTCTCACAATCTCAAGGCTAAATACATTCTTGTTTTCATCGGACAACAACAGATTATGCTGAGTATCTTCGCCTGCAGTGTAAATGGTGTAGCCAGTGAGATTGCACATGCCCTTATCAGAACCAATCACAATCTCCTGATATGCAGACACATCCGTGCCACCATTCTGCTTCTTCGTGATCTGATACTTGGGCTGCTTGTCCGTGCCAAAGCAGGTATAGTACTCGTTGCCGTTCTGCACATAGGTCTCGGCATAGTACTCCGTGCCACCGACCTTTACTTTCGTGCTGTAAAGCACTGCCGGGATGTTCTTGTCACTGAAGTCAAAGTCACCGGTAATTCCTTCCATATCATCAGCGTTCAAATTCATTTTTATGCCAGCCTTAGCAGATTTATTCAAGGCATATACTGCCGAAGCTTTTCCGCTTTCCATATAGAGTGTGATGGCATGATCCTCTTTCTTGCTACCTTCCAAGCCCCAACCGGTCATATCCACATAAGCCTTGCCGGCGGTAGAGGCCATAACCATCTTGAGTTCTTCCGTCTGCGTACCAGCAGCGCTGTACGAGCTCTGAGAGCCTGCAAAGTAAACTGCACGCGCATTGGCCACCTTGTTCTGGAAAGCTGCCAGCCAGCTGTCAGCTTTTTCGAGGGGAGTCTTGGTGGGGGTATTTTCGTCCTCGCCATCATCCGTCGGCAAAACGATCTCTTCCAGCGTAGGTGCAGAAGGTACCGCCCCAGCATTACCGCCATTGCCACCGTTGCCGCCATTGCCGCCTGCGCCACCGCCGCAAGCGGTCATCATGGAAACAGCCATTGCTGCCGCCAGCAGAACGGCGGCTGCTTTTTTGTACAATCTCATAATACAAGCCTCCTGTTTTTTTGTTCCGAAGCACCCCAAAAATATGCTTCGCACCCACATCTTATCCCCCCCCCCGGCATCTTGTCAACCAATCTGAAAAATTTTGTCATTTTGCCCGGAACAGGCGACCATTTTTTAGCAATATAACAACAGCCCCGGAGCGGCAGATGCCGTTCCGGGGCTGAGGATCTATGCAGTCAGTGCATTTGTTTTACTTTTTCTTTGCGGTGCGGGCAGGCTTTTGGGCGGCAGGCTTGCTCTCGGCCTTTTGGGCCGGGGCGGTCTCCGGCTCGCCCAGAGCCAGAATGCTGCTCAGCTCCTTCTGCACGGCGGCGTTGTTGTCGTCGGTGACGGCCAGCACATCGGAGTAGAACTGCTCCATGCCCTCACGGGTGGAGAAGGTGGCAACGTACATCTGGTTGCCCATAGCGCCGCTCAGCGCGTCCGGGATGCGGTCCACCATGCGCATGTTCTGCTGGTACTTCTGCATGATCTGCTCGTGGCTGTACACAAAGTGCTTGCCGTCGCGGCGGCCTGCAAACGGGCAGTAGAAGTGCTCGCCCACCGGCATATCGGTGCCGCCAAAGGCGATCATGTCCGCCCAGATCTTGTAGACGTTGGTGGAGCGGGCAAAGTTGATCATATCCGGGGTGAAGCCGCCGCAGGGGCGCATGTTGACTTCCAGTGCCACGATCTGGCCCTTTTTGCCCATGCTGGCCTGATCCTCGGTCATGCGGAAGAACTCAAAGTGGATGAAGCGGCTCCGGACGCCAAAGCTCTTGACAACGGCACGGCCTGCGGCGCGGGTGTCCTCGGGCAGGTCCTTGATGATGTAGTAGATGGAGTTGTCGTTGTCGTTGACGATATCCATGATGGACATGGGGCTCACGTTGCCGGCCTCAAAGATGGGGTTGCCGTTGGCATCGATGATGGCATCGTAGCTGTTCACCTCTGCCCGGACGAACTCCTCCATGATGTACTCCACATCCGGGTGATGGGCCGTCTTCTGCACGAGGAACTTTTTCAGGTCCTCGTCGCTGGACAGCTTGTGGGTATCGGATGCGCCCACGCCGTTATCCGGCTTTACCACCACCGGGTAGCCCACCTCGTCGATGAACTTCCGGCAGCCCTCGTAATCGTCCACCATGTGGTAGCGTGCGGTGGCGATGCCGGCCTTCTTGTAGTACTCCTTCATCTTGCTCTTGTACTTGATGCGGGGCATATCATCGGTCTGGAAGCCGGAGGTGATGTGGAAATCGGTGCGCAGGGCTGCGTCCCGCTCCAGCCAGTATTCGTTGTTGGACTCCAGCCAGTCGATGCGGCCATACTTGAAGGCAAAGAAGGCCACGGCGCGGTAGACCTCGTCGTAGTTTTCCAGACTGCCCACCTTGTAGTACTCGTTCAGGCTGTCCTTCAGCTCCGGCTTCAGCTCATCGTAGGGCTGGTCGCCGATGCCCAGCACGTTCATGCCGTTGTTTTTCAGCTCATGGCAGAACTGCCAGTAGTTGGTGGGGAAGTTGGGCGAAATAAAAATGAAATTCTGCATGGTTTTACGATTCCTCTTTCCTCTATAAGAAAACCCTCTCAGTCAACGCTTACAGCGTTGCCAGCTCCCCCGAAGGGGGAGCTTATTTGCTGCAAACCGTCAAATGCATCAAAGCTCCCCCTTTGGGGGAGCTGTCACCGAAGGTGACTGAGAGGGTTTGTTTTACTGCTGCCCCAGAATATACGGCATGTAATATGCAGTCTGCTTATACCACCAGTTCCAGTCGTGGTTGACATCGTGGCCCCACAGGTCCACCCAGATGGGGATGTTCTTAGCCTCGAAGATGCGCTTGAGGAACCATGTGGTGTCCGGCTGCTCCCAGTCGCCCTGACCACAGCAGATGATCGCCTTCTGGCTGCGGTACAGCTGCATGTAGGGGTGATCCTCCGGGAAGTTCTTCATGTAGTCCACGGGCGAGTTCATGTACACCAGCTCGTCCATATAATTGCCGAAGCCGTAGTGGGCCGTGTAGATGCCGCTGAGGGCCAGACAGCCGCAGAACACATCCGGGCGGCGCAGGTACAGGTTGACCGCATGGGTGGCGCCCAGACTGCAGCCAAAGGCAATGACACCGGGCAGGTCGTCCCAGCCGTTGCGCTCCTTGGCCAGATACTGGATCTTGGGCACAGCCTCCTCCACGATGTAGCGCAGCCACTGCTCATAGCGGCGGATGCGCCAATAGGGGTCACCCTGCGTGTCGGACCAGGTCTCCTTGTCCATGGTATCGATGGAGAGGACCATGATCTGCCCGGACTCGATCCACGGGGCAAGGGTATCGTTCATGTGGAAGTTCTCAAAATCGAAGAAGCGGCCATCCTGACAGGGGATGTACAGCATCGGGCGGCCTGCGTGGCCGTAGATCTTGCACTCCATGTCACGGCCCAGCGCCGGACTGTAATCCTTGAAATACTGCATTTCCATGGTGTTTCCTCCTTTGATGTGGACCCTCTCAGGCTCACTTTGTTCGCCAGCTCCCTCCGAAAGGGGAGCTTTTTCTGCCTTACCGCCAGATGCATAGAAGCTCGCCCTTCGGGAGAGCTGGCAGCGCCGTCAGGCGATGCCTGAGAGGGTTTTACTCCTCCACCTCATACATCAGGGTGTGGAACATAAAGGGCAGCTGCTTTTCCCAGCTGGCTTCGCTGTGGGTGCCGCCGGGCACGATGCGGCTGGTGAGGTGGATGCCCCGGACGAGCACCCTGCTGCACATCTCGGCAAAGCCGCGGCGCATCCCCTCGTGGTTGCCCATCTCGCGGGAGCCGTAGTCCATGTACAGCACGGTGCCGGGGGCCAGCTTTGCCCGGCCCACAAGGCCGGAGAGCTTTTCCGGCGAGACCCAGATGGACGGCGACAGCGCCGCCGCACGGCTGAAGACCTCATTGTACTGCAGCAGGGCGTACAGGCTCATCAGGCCGCCCATGCTGCTGCCGCCAATAAAGGTATGCTCCCGGTCGGGCAGGGTGCGGAAATTGTGATCGATGAAGGGCTTGAACCGGTGGATGTACCAGCTCATGGTAGCCTGCCCTCTGCCGTCAAAGTGGCCGAACTGCGGGTCGTCGAACCGGTAGGGCGAATACTCCACCAACCGCTCGTTGTTGGCTCCGGCGTTGCACTCCACCGCCGCCACGATCAGCGGGGTGTCTGTATAGTCCAGATAATCGGCCACGCCCCAGCTCTTGCCAAAGGTGGCGTCCTCGTCAAAAAAGACGTTCTGGCCGTCGAACATATACAGCACCGGATACCTGCGGTCCGGCTCGGCTTCATACATCGTGGGCAGATAGACATAAACTCTGCGCTGCTCGGTGCCATTGACGGCAGGGTAGCTCACGCTCCATTTTTTAACCATGGGTCCATTCCTCTCAATCTTTCCTGCACATGGCCTGCCGCAATGCAGGCCGCTGTTCTGTTTTCAGTTTAGCACTGCAGGGCACAGAAAGCAATTGCGCCGGGAAATTTTGGAGTTTTGCTGATGAAGAACCCTCTCAGGCTCACTTCGTTCGCCAGCCGTTCCCCTTTCTGGCTTCGCCATCTTCCCCCGGCCGGGGGAAGTCGTTCCACTCAGGGGGAGCTTTTTTCTGCTTGGCCGCCAGATGCGTAAAAGCTCGCCCTTCGGGAGAGCTGGCAGGGCCGCAGGCACTGACTGAGAGGGGCAATATACGGCAAACGCCGCCGAGCGGAGGCCTGGCGGCGTTTGCTGCTATTCTGAATAAAAAGGTTCTCTCCGGAGAATCGGGATCAGTTCTTTTTCTCCACCGGCACGATCCAGCCCTTGGTGTCGGGGATCTTGCCCCACTGCATACCGGTCATGGTATCGTACAGCTTCTGGGTGACAGGGCCGATCTTGCCGTCGCCGATGTAGGCGTGCTCGCCCTTCCAGACCAGCTCCTTGACGGGGGAGACGACAGCGGCGGTACCGGTGCCGAACACCTCTTCCAGCTTGCCTTCGCGGGCAGCTGCCATGATGTCGGCAATGGCGATCTTGCCTTCCACTACCTCATAGCCCCAGTCCTTCAGCAGCTCGATGCAGCTGCGGCGGGTGACGCCGGGCAGAACGGTGCCCACGGTAGCAGCGGTGTACACCTTGCCGTCGATCTTGAACATGATGTTCATGCTGCCGACTTCCTCGACGTACTTCTTTTCCACGCCGTCCAGCCACAGCACCTGTGCATAGCCCTGCTCCTCGGCCAGCTCACCGGCCTTGATGGAAGCAGCGTAGTTGCCGCCGCACTTGGTGAAGCCGGTCAGGCCGGGAGCGGCACGGATGTACTCGTCTTCCACGTAGATGCGCACGGGGTTGATGCCCTCGGCATAGTAAGCGCCCGAGGGAGCGCAGATGATGCAGAAGATGTAGTGCTTGGAAGCGTGCACGCCCAGACCCACATCATTGGCAAAGATGAAGGGACGGATGTACAGGGAAGCGCCGTCGGTGTGGGGCACCCAGTCGCGGTCCACATCCACCAGCGTCTCAACGGCCTGAATGTAGTCCTCCACAGGGATCTTGGGGATGCACAGACGGTCGGCAGAGTCCTGGAAACGCTTTGCGTTGCAGTCCGGGCGGAACAGCTGGACGGTATCGTCGGCAGTGCGGTATGCCTTCATGCCCTCAAAGATCTCCTGAGCGTAGTGGAACACGACGGTAGCCGGGTCCAGCTCAAAGGGGCCGTAGGGGACGATGCGGGCATCGTGCCAGCCTTCGCCCTCGGTGTAATCCATCACGAACATATGGTCGGTAAACTTCTTGCCAAAACCCAGATTGCTCTCGTCAGGCTTTGCCTTCGGAGCAGTGGTACGGGTGATCTTGATATCCAACATGATTTATTTTCCCTCTTTCCTGATCTCGGGCGCAGCGAGTGAAAATGCGCCCGCAAACACCGAATGTTGTTTTCTATTATAGTATTATGAAATCGTTTTACAAGGAAACGAAAAATCTTTCATCTTTCCCCCTGTTAAGTTGCGCGGAATTGCCTGCTTTTCTATGTGCAATCTGCCCAAAATATGATACAATGAGGGCATAAGCCGGATCTTACAGGCTCAGAAAGGAGCTTTTTGCACAATGATAAAAGGTGTTATTTTTGATATGGACGGTCTGATGTTCGACACCGAGCGCATCTGGGCCACCCTGTGGCGGCCCGCGCTGGCCACACTGGGCCTTTCTTATAAGGAAGGGCTGGACGCCGCCGCCCGGGGTACGGCAGGCGACTCCATGCGGGCGGTGCTGCGCCGCTTCTTCGGCCCGGACTGCGATACCGACGCCATTATGGAAGCGCTGCACCAGCAGGCAGAGACGGCCTTTCAGGCACCGCCGCCCAAAAAGCCGGGACTGGATGAGCTGATCGCCTATCTGGAAGCACAGCACATCCCCATGGTGGTGGCTTCCTCCAGCCGGATGGCGTCCATCCTGCGGCACCTCAACAACTGGCACATGACCGATCACTTCAAGGCCCTTATTTCCGGCGAGCAGTTCTCTGCGTCCAAGCCCGACCCGGAGATCTTCCTCACAGCGGCCAAGGCGCTGGGCACCGTCCCGGCTGAAACGCTGGTGCTGGAGGACAGCTACAACGGCGTGCGGGCCGGTGCCCGGGGCGGCTTTGTCACCGTGATGGTGCCGGACCTTGCCCCCGCCGATGACGAAATGCGCAGCCTGTACACCGCCGAGTGCAGGGATCTGTTCGAGGTAAAGAAGCTGCTGGAAGCAGGGAAGCTGTAACAGCGTTTCCCGGTCGTTTTCCGGCACAGCTTGCACCCAAAGCATGTCGGCCATGTAAAACTGATATCAGCCGGGCCGCAAAAATGTACTATAATGGGAGAGCAAAAAAGAAGGTGCAAGCATGAAACCAAAACATCGCGGACAAATGTCCGAATCTTTTCTTACAGCTGTATTCCTGTCCCTGTCCGGCGGCCTGCAGGACGCCTACACCTACCTGTTCCGCGGCAAGGTGTTTGCCAACGCGCAGACCGGCAACATCGTGCTGCTCAGTTCCAACCTGATGGACGGAAACTGGGAGCGGGTGCTGCATTATCTGGTGCCCCTGTGCGCCTTTGCGCTGGGCGTACTGACCGCCGAAAAGATGCAGGAGCACTTCCGGAACATGCAGCGGCTCCACTGGCGGCAGCTGGTGGTGCTGGGCGAGATACTGCTGCTGTTCCTTGTGGGCTTTCTGCCGCAGGAGCAGAACCTGCTGGCCAACGCCATCGTCTCCTTTTCCTGCGCCATGCAGGTGCAGGCGTTCCGCAAGGTGAACGGCTACGCCTTTGCCAGCACCATGTGCATCGGCGACCTGCGCAGCGGCGTGGAGGCCCTGTGTGTCTGGCACCGCACCCGCGAACCCAAGGCCAAAGACCGGATGCTGCGCTATTTTGGCATCATTCTGCTGTTTGCTCTGGGCTCCGGCATTGGCAGCAAGAGCGGCGTCTGGCTTGGCGGCAGGGCCATCTGGATCTCCTGCGGGCTGCTGCTGGTCAGCTTTGCGCTGATGTTCATTCGTGAGGATCTGGAAGAGAACCCGGTGATCGAAAAAGACCTTGCCGAGATCCGGCAGGAGACCCGGGAGATCGACCACGCCCTCCGGCAGGAGCTGCAGGAACAGCAGCAGGAATTAAAGGAGAGCGCTGCGCCGCACCACAGATGATCTCTCTGCATTTTTTGTTTTACGCCTGAGCGTATTCTGCGCAGGGGGCAGCTGCATCGTATCTGTTGCAGCTGCCCCCTCTTTTTATGTAAAAATCATATTGCCGCCATGTGCAGGATACTTTTTACACATCCTCTGTCTGCTCGTATAATAAGCACTGCAATCGAACGTTGCAAGAGGGAATCGAAAGTATATCAAGTAGTTTTGTGAACGGAGGCAGTTCCTATGTCTGAGGTCAAAAAGGTCGTGCTGGCCTATTCCGGCGGTCTGGACACTTCCATTATCATCCCGTGGCTGAAAGAGCACTACAACAACTGCTTGTAGTCGCCACCTTTGCCGCCGGCGGCGACTACAAGCAGAGCGATGCCACCGGCTTCATCAGCATCTACGGTCTGCCCACCAAGGTGCAGGCCATCGTAAACAGCGAAAAAGAAGGGTTATAAAGAGTTATGCTTACCGCAGTTACTGGTATCAATTGGGGCGATGAGGGCAAGGGCCGCGTCATCGACCTGTTAGCCGAAAACGCCGATGTGGTGGCCCGCTATCAGGGCGGCAACAACGCCGGGCACACGGTCGTCACGGAGCAGGGCAAGTTCATCCTGAACCTGCTGCCCTCCGGCATCCTGCACCCGGACGTGACTTGTGTGCTGGGCGCGGGCATGGTGATCGATCTGGATCATCTGGCCGGGGAGATGGACGCCATCGAGCAGCGCGGCATCCGGGTCGGCCCCGAAAACCTCAAGCTCTCGGATAAGGCCACCATTTCCATGCCGTGGCACAAGGTACAGGACGGGCTGGAAGAGGACCGCCTTGCCAGAAAGGGCACCGCTTTCGGCTCCACCCGGCGCGGCATCGCCTACGCCTACAGCGACAAGTACCGCAAAAAGACCCTGCGTCTGGGGGATCTGCTGCACCTGAACGAAAAGCGGGTGCAGGACCGCCTGCACATGATTTTGGAATCCAAGAATCTGGAACTGGCAGGCTGTTACCATCAGGAGCCCATGAGCTATGACGCCCTGCTGGAATGGTGCCGGATGCAGGCGGGAGAGTTCTCTCCCTATATCTGCGATGCAGGCGCATTCCTGCAGCAGGCCCACGACAGCGGCAAACGCATCGTGCTGGAAGCGCAGCTGGGTGCCATGCGGGATATCGATTACGGCATCTTCCCCTTCACGTCCAGTTCCAACACGCTGGCTGCCTATGCGCCGCTGGGTGCAGGCATCCCCAATTGCAAGCTGGATCACGTGGTAGGTGTGCTGAAGGCCTACTCCACCTGTGTGGGTGCAGGCCCCTTTGCCGCCGAGAATGCCATGAGCGAAAGCTGGAACGAGCAGCTGCGCAAGGCAGGCGGCGAATACGGCGCCGCCACCGGCCGTCCCCGCCGGGTAGGCCCCTTTGACTGCGTGGCCAGCCGCTACGGTCTGGCCTGTCAGGGCGCGGACAAGATCGCCCTCACCAAGCTGGATGTGCTCAGCAGCATGAAGGAGATCCCGGTGATCACCGGTTACACATTGGATGGCGTGCAAGTCCCCAGCTTCGACCCGCTGTCCGATCTGGACCGTGTAGAGCCCGTCGTCACCATGCTGCCCGGCTGGCAGAAGGACATCTCCGGCTGCAAGAGCTGGGATGAGCTGCCCAAAGAGGCCAAGGCTTACGTGGAGTTTCTGGAAAAGCAGCTGGATCATGAGATCCAGTTCGTTTCCACCGGTGCCGAGCGTGAGAAGTTCGTGCTGAAAGGAGAATGGCTGTGAGACACTTCATTGAGCCCAACAGCTTTTCTCTGGAAGAGCAGCTGGCCCTTCTGGATCTTGCCGACCGGATGGAGGCCGACCCGGCACCCTATGCCCACCTGTGCGATGGGCGCATTCTGGCCACCCTGTTCTATGAGCCTTCCACCCGCACCCGCCTTTCGTTTGAATCGGCCATGCTGCGGCTGGGCGGCAAGACACTGGGCTTTGCAGGGGCACAGCTTTCTTCCGCCAGCAAGGGCGAGACGGTGGAGGACACCGCCCGCGTGGTGAGCAACTACGCCGATGTGATCGCCATGCGCCACCCCAAAGAGGGCGCACCGCTGCGGGCATCCATGTATGCGCGCGTTCCCGTCATCAATGCAGGGGATGGCGGACACGCCCACCCCAGCCAGACCATGATCGACCTGATGACCATTCGCCAGCGCAAGGGGCGGCTGGACCATCTGACCATCGGTTTCTGCGGCGACCTCAAATTCGGGCGCACGGTCCACTCCCTGACCGCTGCCCTGAGCCAGTTTGAGGGCAACCGGTTCGTATTCATCTCGCCGGAAGATCTGCGCCTGCCGCAGTATGTGAAGAATGAATCGCTGGAGCCGACCCATCAGATCTATAAGGAAACGGCTGACCTTGAAGCCGAGCTGCCGCATCTGGATGTGCTGTACATGACTCGTATCCAGCAGGAGCGCTTTTTCAACGAGGAAGAATACCTGCGCCTGAAAGGCTGCTACCAGCTGGACGAAGCGCTGCTGCAGAAGGCACCGCAGGATATGCCGGTGCTGCATCCGCTGCCCCGCATCGATGAGATCAAGCTGGACGTGGACAACGACCCCCGCGCCGCCTACTTCGATCAGGTGCACAACGGCGTTTACATCCGCATGGCGATCATTCTGGCCCTGCTGGGCATCCCCGATCCGCTGACCGGGAAAAAAGTCCTGCAGCGCTGAGCCTCACTCTCCTGAAAACGATCATGCCCGCCCACCGTGGAAAAACCACAGTGGGCGGGCATTTTGCGTTTGATCCGGATGCCGGTCCATCCACTCGGCACGGGTGTGGGCACCGGAACCTTTTATGCAGGTTATTCTTCGGGGATGGCTGCATCATTTTCAACGCGCAGCATCCGGTATCCGACGCCAACATGGGTCTGGATCAGATGCGGCGCATCCGGGCATCGTTCCAGTTTTTTGCGCAGGGATGCCATATAAACACGCAAGGAGGCAATGTCATTTTCCTGCGTACTGCCCCATACTTTCTGCGTGAGGGAGGTATGCGTCAGCACCTTGCCCACATTATGCGCCAGCACACACAGCAGTTTGTACTCGATGGGGGTCAGATGCAATTCATTCTCGCTCAACCAGACGCAGCCTGCCGAGAAATCGATCTTCAAAGGACCATTGACAAAAACCGGGCTGTTGATGCCGTCAGAAGCCAGCAGATTCAATCGGCGCTGCGTTACACGCAGTCTTGCCAGCAGCTCGTCCACGGAAAACGGCTTTGTCAGATAATCGTCTGCGCCGTTGTCCAGTGCTTCGATCTTATCAGAATCCTCGCTCCGGGCACTCAGGACGATGATGGGCAGGTTCGACCATGTGCGGACGCTGCGGATGACCTCGATGCCGTCTATATCGGGCAGCCCAAGATCCAGCAGCATGATGTCCGGATTGTGGCTGGTAGTCATCATGATCGCCGTTTCCCCATTGGAAGCAGTCAGATATTTATAGCCGTGGGTTTTCAGGGTCGTTGTGATCAGACACCGTACAGGAACATCATCCTCTACGACCAGAATGGACGGCTTATTCATGAATGTTCACCTCGCTTTGCGGCAATGCAAAGGAAAAGACACTGCCATTGGGAATGTTGTCACGCAGGGTCAATGTTCCGCCGTGAGCCGTCAGGATCGCACGGCAGAGGGGCAAGCCCAGTCCAAGGCTGCGGTGGCTGTCTGCGATGCGGCTCTGCCCGGTATAAAACATCTCGAACACCTGTGCTTTTGCGTGATCCGGAATGCCGGGACCGTTATCTGCAACTTCCACTACGACCTGATGGTCTTTCCGGTAAGCCGAAATCTGAATGACCGAGCCCACGGGGGTGTATTTGATGGCGTTATCCACCAGATTGACAACGACCTGCATGATCAGCCGTGCATCCACATTGACCAGGAGGATCTCGTCCCCATACTGTGTTGTGATGGTGTGTTCGCAGCTTTTCCGGTTGACATGATGCAGTGCTTCTTCGATCATTTCGTCCATCAGCTGCGGTGAGATCTGCAGATTCATCCGTCCATCTTCAATGCGGGTGATGGAAAGCAGATTTTCCACCAGACCGATCAGCCATTGTGCATCATCAAAAATATCGGTGCAGATCTTGTTCCGGGTCTCTGTATCCAGCGTTTCTCCGTTGGAAAGCAGATTGCTGGCATTGCCGGAAATGGAGGTCAGCGGGGTGCGCAGGTCATGGGAGATCGTGCGCAGCAGGTTTGCCCGCAGCTCTTCATTTTTTGCCTGCACGGTTGCCTGCTCTTTTTCCAGTGCGTTTCTGCGGTTTTCGATGGCCAGCGCGCCTTCACCCAGAATGGAGAGCAGCACACTGTTTTCAAAGGCATCCAGCGGTTTTTCGGACAGATCGATCCCGATCACTCCAAACACGCCGCCTCCGGTCCGAAGTGCAAAATAAAGCCCCTTTGCATCCGGGCAGCTATCCGTGCCTGCACCGGAACGCTTTTTGTTGGCAAACGTCCAGTTTGCCGCATCCCGTTCTTCCGGTGCAGAAAAGATGTTTTGCGCCGTTTCCCCGTCAACCGAAAAAAGCTGTTCTGACCCAAGACCTCCGTTTTGTTCCGGGTAAACGATCAGGCTCCGGTTCAACAGCTTCATCAGCTGGGAAGCTGTCTGAGAGAGGATTTCTTCCTCGCTTTTTGCTCTCTGTAAAAGCTGATTCGTATCAAACAGTACTTTTGTCCGGAATGCTGCCTGCGCAGACATTTTTGCATGGTCTTTCAGCCGTGTCGTCAACGTACAGGTAATGATTGCAGAGGTCAGCATCAGGGCAAATGTGACCTGATAACCGGGGTCATACGCATGAAATGTCAGGCGCGGTTCCGTCAGGAAAAAATTGTACAGCGCAACACTGGCAACAGAGCCCAGCACACCGCAGGTGTAGCCGCTGGTAAACAATGCGGTGAACAGCACCCCCAGCATATAGAGCATGATAATGTTATAACGCGCAAAGTCCATCTGCAGGAAAAAGAAGCCGATGAGCGTGATGCAGCTCAGGATGCCTGCGGTGATCAGCAGATCACGGACAGAAGGCAGAAGCGGACGGGTGAACAGCTTCCGTCCCGAACCGTAGCCAGTCTCTGCAGAAGCATCCGGGATGATGTAAATATCCAGATTAGGCGCAGTCAGCGTCAATTTTTCGGTCAGTGACGGCCCGCTCCAGAAATGGCGGCGATGTACGCTGGAGCGCCCCAGTACGATTTTTGTAATGCCGGAGATGCGGGCAAACTCTGCGATCTGCTGCGGAATGTCATCCCCGTAGATCGTAGAAATGTCGGCACCTGCCTGCTCTGCCATACGAATGTGCTGCTGCAAGCGCCGACAGTCTTCTTTTCCCATCTGATCCGAGTCAGGAGTCCGGACATACAGAGCTGTAAAGGTCCCTCCAAACGCCTTTGCCATCGTTGCTGCCGTCCGCACGATCTTTGCATTGGAGGGAGAGGACGACAGACACGCCAGAATATGTTCAGTGGGTGGGTCATTCTGATTCATAAAGATCACCTGCCTTGCCCACAGTATAGCACAATTTGATGGTCACGACCACCAGCTGCGTCTTCTTCCTTCCTGTTGAAGGATCTCCCTCCGCATGTGATCCAGCGCATCTGCTGCCCAAAAGCCACTCAACATGACTCCAAGAACCATCAGCAACAAAACGATATCCATATGATCCGTCCTATCTTTTCAGAGCCGGAAACACTTCTGGATCGATGCGTATTTTCCCAAAACCAGCATACTTTCATCCCGGCACAGCTGCGTATCCGGCGTGATGCTCATATCGAGCTTTCCGTCTTTTTTCAGTGCAAGAATGTTGATGTTATACTTTTTTCGGATATTGATCTCGCCGATCGTGCGATCCATCCATTCCGGCGGAATGGTCACTTCCATGATGGCGTGGTCGTCCTGCAGCTCGATATAATCCAGAATGTGTTCGGAGCTGTATCGGATCGCTGCCCACTTTGCCAGCTGCTTTTCCGGGTAGACCACTTCATCCGCACCGTTGCGCAGCAGAAACTTGGCTTGTACATCCCGCTCTGCACGCGAGACCACAAGCTTTGCGCCCAGCTCCTTGAGCAGTGATGTTGTTTCCAGCGAGCTTTGAAAATTGCCGCCGATGGTTACGATACACACATCAAAATTGCCGACACCAAGGGAGCGCAGAAAGTATTCGCTGGTGCTGTCACCGATCTGTGCATTCGTCACATAGGAAAGCACGGCGTTCACACGGTCTTCGTTGCTGTCGATCGCCATGACCTGATGACCCAGCTCATTCAGTTCCTGCGCAATATGGCGGCCAAAACGGCCAAGCCCAATCAAAAGAATCGATTTCATACTTGTCTCCTTTATCCGATTGCGATCTTCTCCTGCGGCAGACGAGAGTGGGCAGGGCTGCTGCCAAATGCCGCATAGATCAACGTCAATCCGCCAACACGTCCCAAAAACATCAGTGCGATCAGCACCCCCTGCGAAAGGATGCCCAACTGCGGTGTGATGCCCAATGTCAGACCTACCGTTGCCACAGCCGAAGCAGTCTCATACAAACAGACTGACATCGGCAGCTGCTCTGCCGCAGCAATGACAAAGGCTCCGAGGAAGAACAGCGTCAAATACATCCCTGCGATCGTAGCAGCATTCTTGACCGCGGAACCATCTATGCGCCGCCCGAAAAATTCGGCATCTTCTCTGCGGCGGAAGGTCGCCCACATATTGGCCAGCAGAACGGCAAATGTTGTGGTTTTCATGCCGCCTGCCGTGGAGCCGGGCGAACCGCCCAACAGCATCAGAACCACCATCAATGCCTGTGAAGTGCTGCCCATCGCAGCAAGATCAGCGGTGTTAAAACCGGCAGTACGAGGGGTAACGGATTGGAACATCGACAATAAAATGCGCTGCCGGGCAGAGCCTGCCGTGAACTCGAAGCAATAAAAGTACAGCGTCGGCAGTACCAGAAGAAATGCCGTTGTGACAAGGATCACCTTGCTCTGCATCCGATAACGGTGAAAATCAAGGCGATATGTACAAATGTCCTCCCATGTCAGAAAGCCAAGGCCGCCAAAGACGATCAGGGCCGCGATCACTGTGGTAAGCAATGGGTTTCCTGCATACTGTGTCAGCGAAACAAATTTTGCCCCCTCTGTTCCCAGCAGGTCAAACCCGGCATTGCAGAACGCCGAAATGGAATGAAACAATGCGTACCAGATCCCGCGCAAACCATAATCGGCGCAAAATGTCGGCAGCAGCAGTGCAGCACCGGCCAATTCAAACAGGGCGGTGATCCGCAGAATAAAGCCTGTCAGCCGCACGATGCCGCCCATCTGCGGGGCAGCCGTAGCTTCCTGCATCGTGCTGCGCTGCTTGAGGGAGATCTTTCGCCCGGAAAGCAGCGCAAAGGCAGCACCTACCGTAATGACGCCCAATCCTCCGATCTGGATCAGAAGAAGGATCACACTCTGCCCGAATGCCGACCAGTAGCTGCCGGTATCCTGTACCACAAGTCCGGTCACGCAAAGGGCAGAGGTGGAGGTAAACAGCGCCTCATGGAACGGTGTAACGCACCGCTGCTGTGCAGCGATCGGGAGCATCAGAAGCAATGCGCCCACCAGATCAACTGCCGCAAAACCTGCAATAATGACCTGAAAAGAAGAAAAACGGTGCTGCCTGTAACGAGGATATTGAATCATAAAAGCTCCTTTACCTATCCGTGTGCATAAAGATTAGCATGGAACAGATAAAAGAGCCGTAAAGAAAATTGTAGAAGTATAAAGATTCCATTAAAATCGATCAGCCAACACTAAAAAATGCCGGACATCACCAGCGCAAAAAAGCGGTAATGTCCAGCATTTATTCAGATCTCTGACCCATGGCTCCCAGCCGCATTCTTCAAATATTCCTCTGGGTCACCATTCAGGATCAAATCCGCATAGCCCAGCGGGTCATTGTAAATAAGGCAGTCCAACTCTGCCCGCTGCGCCATGGTAGCATTCAGCGCATCCTCGACCCCCGGCACAGCGGGCGGAACTGGACTGGCTGCTGTACCCAGCCATCCTTGCCTGCTGGAACAGCGAGGAAGGCCAACGGTCACTTGTCGGGGCGAGGCCCCTCCATCTTGCTAACGCAAGACCGTTCGGTCGCTTAAAAGCCCCACTGGGGCTTTCATTGCTCCGCTGCGCTGCGCAAACGCGAGCTTGCCTATGGCAGGCGGAACAGGCCCATCACGCCGCCAGCAAAGAGAAACAGAGCGTTCCCGACGGGGAACGCCCTGTTGTACATATCGTTATCGTACGTGGATTTTTCAGGGTGCGTCCGGGTGGGCGCACCCTGTTTTTGTTTTGCCTTTAATTTTCTAACCCATGGTTTCCGGCCACCGGCCTGTATGATTTGCTACAGGTCGTTGGCCGGTTCTGTTATTTTTCGATTTCTTCCAATGTAGGCATAGCAGGGATAGCACCGTGGCGGCTGGTGGTGATGCTGGCAGCTTTGTTGGCAAAGGCCAGAATGCTTTCCAGTTTGTCCACAGTCAGGGTGTCCAGCTCCTCCTTGCAGAGCTTGGACAGGGCAGCCCCAAAGAAGGTATCGCCTGCGCCGTTGGTGTCGCCCACCTTGCAGGGAACGCCAGCCACATGGCCGGTCTTGTCCCCAAAGCGGTAGAATACGCCGTTTGCACCCAAGGTGACGAAAATCAGCCGGATGCCGTTCTGTGCCAGTTGTGCCGTGCCGCTTTCGCAGTCGGTGGTGCCGGTGAGCAGGGGCAGCTCTTCATCGGAAACTTTCAGAATATCCACCAGCGGCAGGGGAGCTTTCATCTGGGCAATGGCATCCTCTTTGTTCTTCCAGAGGTTGGCACGGTAGTTGGGGTCATAAGTAATGACAGCACCCAGCTTTTTGGCGCGGGCGGCAGCATCCAGTGTGGCAGTGCGGGAGGGGTCAGCGGTGAGGCTGACCGAGCCAAAGTGCACGATTTTGGCAGCCTTCAGAGCTTCCTCCGAAATGTCCTCTTTGCACAGCATCACATCGGCATTGGCGCTGCGGTAGAAGCTGAAATCCCGCTCACCGGCGGCATCCACCGAGACCACCGCCATGGTGGTGGGGTGGTCTGCGTCCACAGCCACGCCGGAAACATCCACCTTGTTTTCTGCCAGAACCTCTTTCAGGTAGCGGCCAAAGGCATCTGCACCCACCTTGCCGATAAAGGCGGTCTGTGCCCCCAGCCGGGCGGCTGCCACTGCCAGATTGGCCGGGGCACCGCCGGGATTTGCGGCAAACTGCGGAATGCCCTTTTCGTCCTTACCGGTCTGGGTCAGGTCGATCAAAACTTCACCGATCGTTACAATATCCATGGCTGCTCCTTTCAGCGGCGCACCAGCAGTGCCTGATACGGCTTCAGTTCCACATCCGCCAACCAGACCGGCTTGCCATCGGCGGTCTTATACTCGCCGCCCAGCGCATCCAGACTTGCCCCTGCCGGGTACTCGGTAAAGTTGAACAGGCCCACCAGTGTTTCCTTGCCGCGCTTGCGCACCAGCGCCAGCACGCCGGGGTTGTGGCTGTCCCATGTGGTCACCCACGTATCCGGGGCAAAGCAGGGGTCTGCCCGCATTTGGCGCAGCTGCTCCATGCCCTGCCACAGCTGGTTTTGCAGCGTACCCTTCCGGGTGCGCTGCTTTGCGTCCTCCCAGTTGAATTTGCTGCGGTGCAGATTGCGGCTGTCCTCCACACGGTCGGGGTCGTTTTTGTAGTCCCAGCCATTGAGCTGGGCGATCTCATCGCCGCAGTTCAGCATGGGGAAGCCCTGCAAAAACGCCATGGCAGTGTGCAGCAAAAGGTCACGCTTCACCGCATAGTCCAGTGCGGTCTTGTCGTTCTTTTCCAGTGCCTGCTCCACGCCGCACAGGCTGGCGGTGGTGCCGCAGCTCCGGGCATCGCCGGTGGCAGGGTCGTAGTTGTACAGCTCACCCTTTGCCCAGCTGCCGGGGAAATTGCCCTCGTAGAAATGGTACAGATATTCTTTATGTTTCTGCGGGTCAATGCCCAGTCGCTTCTCCACGGCCTCGTCCAGACCCCAGCCGATGTCATCGTGGCAGCGCAGATAGTTCACGAACCAGCAGTTGTCCGGCAGGGCGTGGAGGGCATCCAGCTGGGCTTTCAGTAGCCGGGTATCCCGGCTGGCAAGGGCACCCCACAGGTTGACCATGGTGGACACGTTGTAGAGCATGTGGCATTCCGGCTTTTCCGGGGTACCGAAATAAGCCGCCAGCTCCTTGGGAGCCATGACCACCTCGCCCTTGAGGATGACCGCCGGGCAGACGCATTCCAGCACCATGCGGAGCATCCGCACGATGGTGTGTACCTGGGGCAGATTGCGGCAGGTGGTGCCCAGTTGCTTCCAGATATAGGGCACTGCATCAATGCGGAACACCTCTACGCCGAGGTTTGCCAGATGCAGGATGCTCTTGGTCATGTCCACGAACACCGCCGGGTTTGCGTAGTTTAAGTCCCACTGGTAGTCGTGGAAGGTGGTCAGCACCCACTTGTGCATCTCCTCGCACCATGTAAAATTGCCGGGCGCAGTGTTGGGGAACACCTGCGGCACCGTCTGCTCGTACTGGTCGGGGATGGTGCGGTCGTCATAGAGATGGTAATACGCCTGAAACCACGGGTCGCCCGCCTTTGCCGCCATGGCCCAGCGGTGGGTGCTGGCGGTGTGGTTCATGACAAAATCCAGACACAGGCTGATGCCGGCTTTCCGCAGTTCACGGGTCAGGTTTTCCAGATCCTTGTTCGTGCCAAGGGCAGGGTCTACGGTGTCGAAATCCTCCACCGCATAGCCGCCGTCGTTGTGGGGGTGGGGCATTTGCAGCAGGGGCATCAGGTGCAGATAGGTCAGCTTCTGCTCCTTGAGGTAGGGCAGTTTCTTTGCCAGTTCTTTCAGATTTCCGGCAAAGAGGTCGGTGTACATGGTCATGCCGAACATATTGCCACGCTTGTACCACTCCGGGTCGGCAGAGCGTGCCTTGTCCAGTGCTTTCAGCTCGGCGCTGCGGGCGTTGTAGGCTTCTGCCATCTCCCGCTCCAGAACTTCCAGCCCTTCCCGGTTGTGGTACAGCTCCATGAACAGCCATTCCAGCTCGTCCTTATGGCGGGCAAAGCGGGTGGAAAATGCAGTTTGATCCTTCATATCCTTTTATCCTTTTCGTGTAAGATGAAGCTGCACGCTGGGGTAATCGCCAAACAGCTGCGGCAGGACAAGCCCCGCATACAGCAGGGTGCTGCCGCTGAACCGCATTCCCTTGTGAATGCCGTCCTCTCTGGCGTTGCCGCCGTCGTGGGCATACTGGGAGCCGAAATAGTCGATGCCATCCAGCTCATACACAGCATCCTCTTCCAGCCCGCGGAAGCAGAGGTGGATGGGCAGGGGATTTGCCTGCGGATGGGTCACCACCAGATTCAGCAGTGCCTCGCTGCCGTCCTCTGCGGTAAACTGCCATGCCGTGAAATAGGTGTTTTCTGCCGGGTCGGTCAGCCGGTAATAGTCGCCGGTACGGATCAGGTCGTTCAGCCGCTTGAACCGCTTGATCTGATTTTTCACTGCGGTGCACTCGGCGCGCTTCAATTTGCCCAGATCCAGCTCGTAGCCAAAGGTGCCGCTCATGGCCACCACCGCGCGGGTGTCGATGGGGGTCGTGCGGCCGGTCTGGTGATTGGGGCAGGCAGAAACATGGGCACCCATGGTGCAGACCGGATAGCCAAAGGAGGTGCCGTGCTGGATCGTCAACCGTTCAATGGCATCGGTATCATCACTGCACCAGATCTGGGGATAGTAGCACAGCATTCCGGCATCAAAGCGTCCGCCGCCGCCTGCGCAGCCCTCGAACAGCACCTCCGGGAAGCCCTGCGTCAGCCGCTCTGCCAGCGCATAAACGCCCAGCATATAGCGGTGCATGATCTCACCCTGCTGCTCGGCAGGGAAAGCACGGCTGTACACATCGCTCATGCTGCGGTTCATATCCCACTTGATATACTCGATGTGATGCTCCCGCAGCAGCTTGCCGATGGCTTCTGCCAGATAGTCCACCACCTCCGGGCGGGAGAGATCCAGCACCAGCTGGTTGCGTCCCATGGCGGGCTTGCGTCCGGGCAGGGTCAGCGCCCAGTCCGGGTGGGTGCGGTACAGCTGGGAGTTCTCATTGACCATTTCCGGCTCGATCCACAGACCGAATTTCATGCCCAGCGCATTGATCTGCCCGATCAGCGGGTCCAGTCCGCCGGGCAGCTTTTCGCAGTTCACGGTCCAGTCGCCCAGACCCTGATTGTCATCGTTCCGGGTACCGAACCAGCCATCGTCCAGCACCATCATCTCCACGCCGAGAGACGCCGCTTTTTCAGCGATCTTTACAATCTTTTCGGTGTTGAAATCAAAATAGGTGGCCTCCCAGTTGTTGATCAGCACCGGGCAGCGTTTGTCCTTCCACGGGCCGCGGCAGATGTTGCGCCGCAAAAAGCGGTGGTACTGCTGGGAAAGCGGGGTCAGACCCTCTGCCGCAAAGGAGAGGATCACCTCCGGGGTGTCAAAGGTCTCGCCCGGCTTCAGGTTCCATGCAAAGCGCTCCTCCTGAATGCCGCTCACTACCCGGACAAGCCCGGTCTGAGAGCGCTCCACGTCCATCTGGTAGCTGCCGGAATAGACCATCATCACCCCGTAGCAGGCACCGCTGGTTTCCGTTGCATCCTGCTGGCAGAGGATCAGGAAGGGGTTATTGTGGTGGCTGGAGCTGCCCCGCACCGAAGAAATGGTCTGGATATTGGTGCCCACAGCTTCCCGCTCCAGCTGCCGTTCCATAGCGTGTCTGCCGTGGAAATGCAGCAGATCCCATCTGCCAAAGGGCAGATCCAGACAGGCAGATGCCGCCTTGTCCAGCCGCAGCGGGGTATCTCCGTGGTTTGTCAGCCGCGCCGCGCGGGTGATGACATCCTGCTGTGCAAACACGCCGTACAGCAGCTCCAGCGTCAGACCGGTGGTCTCGTCCTGCATTCGGACGATCAGGGTCTCGGCATCGTTTTCCTCTGCGTGGGCACAGGGCAGACCGGTCAGCTGATATTTGCCCGCCTCCACCGTGTGGCTCACATAGGTAAAGTCTGCGCCAAAGGCACCACGGCTGTCGGCCACCGTCAGGCAGGACAGACGGAAATCGCCCACGTTGCAGCCGGTATACTCCTGCGGGAGCAGATCCGGGGAAATGCCCCGGTGGGTGCGGTAAGCGTAGTAATCCGGCGAGAATCCCCGGTCTGTGCGGGGATACAGCTGCATCAGATCCCCGGTGCCGATGGTTTTGCCGTAGTACAGATGCAGCAGATGCCCCAGCGCATCCACCTTCATGTGGTAGCTGGTATGGGCGGTCTCCAATACAAAAATGCGGGAGTCGGAATCAAATCGAATGCTCATTGGTTCAACACCTCAACGAGATTATTTTTAATAAAAATGCCGACAGGCAGGCGGTCGTGTCGGAACGGCTACCCGCCTGTCGGCTATGATGAAGGAGAAATGTGAATTGCTTATTTACCGCCGGTCATGGCAATGCCCTGAATAAACTGCTTCTGGAAGATCAGGTACAGGATCACCATGGGGATCATGGCCAGCAGGCTGCCTGCCATCAGCACCGGGAAGTTGGTGGTGTACTGACCGTTCAGGGTGGAAAGGCCGGCAGACAGGGTCATCATGTTCAGATCGGTGTTGCAGATCAGCGGCCACATCAGGTCGGCATAAGCGAACACCGCCGTAAAGATGGCCAGCGCCGCCATGCTGGGGCCGGTCAGCGGCAGCATGACCTTGACGAAGGTCTGCCACTTGTTGCAGCCGTCCAGATACGCTGCCTCTGCGATCTCGTTGGGGATGCCCAGATACGCCTGCCGCAAAAAGAAGGTGCCGAAGGCGCTGACCAGACCGGGGAACACCAGCGCGAAGATGGAGTTGGTGGCGCCCATCTTTGCCAGCATCTGGTACTGCGGAATAATGAAGATCTGGCTCGGCAGCATCATCTGGATCAGCACCAGACTGAACAGCAGCTTTTTGCAGGGGAATTCCAGCTTAGCGAAGGCATAGCCCGCCATGGAGCTGAACACCACCGCAAAGATCACACGGAACAGGATCAGCAGACCCGTATTGAGGTAGAGGTTGGTAAAGGGCAGGCTCTGCAATGCCTTGACAAAGCTGTCCAGATTCCAATGGGAGGGCAGGATCTGCGGCGGGATCGCCATAGATTCGGCCTGCGTCTTGAAGCTGGTGAGCACCATCCATACAAAGGGGAAGATCATGCTGATGCTGCCGAGGATCAAGACCAGATAGGTAAAGAACGTTACGACATTCTTTCTGGTTTTCAGACTGGCATTCATAGTTTACACCTCGTAATTGACCCACTTCTTCTGACCAATGAACTGCACCAGCGTGACCAGACCGATCAGCAGCACGGTCCACACTACAATGGCCGATGCGTAGCCCTTATTGCCGGCAACAAAGCTCTCGCGGTAGAACAGATACATCAGGCTCTGTGCGCTGGTCAGCGCAGGGTTGGTCTGATCCACCATCATGTAGATCAGATCGTAGACCTTCAGGGAAGCCATCAGGCGCATGATGAGCACCACAAACAGGGTGGGCGACACCATGGGCAGCGTAATGCTGAAGAACTGGCGGATCTTGGATGCACCGTCCAGCTCGGCGGCTTCGTACAGGGACTGGGAAATGTTCTGGATGCCGGACAGCAGCAGCACGGCGTCGTAGCCGATGGAGCTCCAGATGGAAACGATGGCGCAGGTGACCAGAACGATCTTGGGGTCGGTCAGCCAGCGGATGTTCGCGCCAAGGACCTGATTCAGAATGCCGTACTCCGCATTGAAGATCCACTTCCAGACCATTGCCACCGCAGCAGGAGCCACCACCATGGGCAGGAAGAAGATGGCGCGGAAGGCGGTCTTGCCCTTGATCTTTGCGTTCAGCAGCACTGCCACGATCAGCGCCAGAAAAACGCCCACCGGCACAGTGAGGATGCAGAAGTAGATGGAGTTCCAGTTTGCCTTCCAGAATTCCGCATTGCGGAACATTTCAAGGTAGTTTTCCAGACCGCAGAACTGATAGGCTCCAAAGGCTTTCGTCTTGGAAAAGCTCATGTAGATGGTCTGGAAGAAGGGGATGATATTCAGGATCATCAGACCGATGATGGTGGGAGCGATCATGACCAGCCCCCAGAAACGCCCATCCCGGCCCAGCTTTGATGTGCTTTTCATTTGGTTCCTCCCAAGCTGCATTTTCAGCCCGCACTGGCCTGATCCACGATGTCCTGCATCTTCTGCAGGCCGGTTTCGAGATCCTCGGTACCTGCGTAGATCTTCAGCAGCTCATCATTGACCTTGCTCTTCCACTCCGGGCGAGAGGCGTTGTTGACGCTCTGGATGCTGTACTCAAACATCTCAATGAAGCACTGGATATTGATGGGATACTCTGCAAAGCAGCCTGCCCAGGTATCCTCCAGACCCTGATAGGCAGGGATGGCCGCGCCGCTTTCGCCCTGAATGCGCTGGCCCTCCTCGCTGCCGAAGAACTTCAGGATATCCTTCACGGTATCCAGATTCTTGTTGCTGGCAGCCGTTGCGTAGCACAGACCGTTGGAGATGGTCGCACGGCCGTCTCCGCTTTCCGGGTCGGGGCACTTGGGCAGAACCGCCACATCCCACTTGCCCACCATTTCGGGGTAGTTCTGCAGCTCGGCAAGGATGTTCCAGTCGCCTTCCAGGAACATTGCGCCCTTCTCGGAGAAGAATGCAGTGCCGGGAGCGGTCTCGGCAAAGTAGGTCTGGTCCGGGCACCAGTCGTTCTGCTGGAGACCGATGTAGAACTTCATTGCCTTTTCGGTGGCAGGCTGGGTAAAGCCCGCCTTGGTCTTGTCCTCGTTCAGGATATAGCCGCCGGCCTGATACACAAAGTTCCAGTAGCCAAGCTGGTCGTCGGCGTATGCCATATAGCCGTACTTGCCGGTGGCAGCGTAGATCTTCTCGGATGCGCTGACCAGATCGTCCCAGGTCCAGTTCTCGTCCGGGTAAGCAACACCGGCAGCATCGAACATCTCCTTGTTATACACCAGACCAACCGTGTCCTTGTCCTTGGGGACTGCATACAGAGTACCGTTGGAGCCCATGGCGTTGGACAGCGAGATCTCGGAGAACTTGTCCTTCTCCACAATGTCGGAGCAATCTGCCAGCATCCCGTTGTCGGCATACTTCAGCAGTTCGTTGGTGTGCATCCAAAAAATATCCGGCATCTGGTTGCCGGTGGCTGCGGCCTCGAGCTTGGTCCAGTATTCGTTCCAGCTGGTGACCTGCACTTCAATGCTGACCTCCGGGTGCTGCTGGGTGTAGGCCGCACACATCGCCTCCATGCCTTCCTTCTGTGCAACGTCCCAGATCTGGAAGGTCAGAGCCTTCTTGCCGCCGGAGGAACTGCTGCCGCTGTTGCCGCCGCAGGCTGCCAGCATGGATGCGGCGCTCATTGCTGCCATTGCCTTTACGAATTGTCTGCGAGAGATCTTCATTTTTTCTCCTCCTAAGTCATTATTCCGTAGGGTGATCTTCGTATGGTGTTGCACCGGCCGGAGCGATCTTTCCTGCTTTTGTCAGCTCTTACAAAAGCAGCGAGAAAATTTTGTGCATCATCACATTGCACAGTTTCTTTTCTCTTGTTGTGCCATTATTATACTATCTGCCAGTGGTTTCGTAAATGCAAAAATGCGACTTGTTATATCTCAATTTGAAGGAATACTACTAATTATGTTGAAGTCGTCACGCATTTTGGTATATAATAAGAAAAAGCGGATAGGAGGTGCCTTGTATGCAAGAATGTATAAAAAGAAACGTATCAACGGAAACAAAATTAAGGTTTCATGTGTTTCAGGACGAGCGATTCGTCGATCTCAACTTATACCAATATGGCTGGGAGCAGACAGAGCCTCTGCACTCCTATGGTCCCTATGCCCGCAACCACTATCTGTTCCACTATGTCATCTCCGGCAAAGGGTTGCTGCTTGCAAACGGACAGGAATACGCCATCGAGGGCGGGCATGGTTTTCTGATCACTCCGGGTGAGGTCACTACCTACCGTGCCGATGAACAGGATCCGTGGGAATACACATGGATCGAGTTTGACGGTCTGCGTGCCCACGAAGCCCTGAACCTTGCAGGCATCAGCGGACAGAACCCTGTGTACTCGCCTGCAAGCGCCAAAGCCGGGCAGCTGTTGCAAGAGCAGATGCTCTTCCTTGTAAATCACAGTCAGGACAGCCCCCTGCGTCAGATTGGCTACGGCTTTCTGTTTCTGGATCAGCTTGTACAGTCCTCGGCCTCCCATCAGGCACAAAGTCCCCGCCGCCTGCGGGACTTCTATATGAAGGAGGCTCTGTCCTTCATCGAGCAGCATTACAGCGAAGATATTTCCATCGAGGATATCTCCTCCTTCTGCGGACTGAACCGCAGCTATTTCAGCAAGGTGTTCCGGGATACCATGGGCGAAAGCCCGCAGGGGTTCCTGCTGCACTACCGCATGGCACGGGCGGCACAGCTGCTGACCGAAAGCCGCCTGCCCATCAGCACCATCAGCACCATGGTCAGCTATCCCAATCAGCTTCACTTTTCCCGTGCGTTCAAAAATGTATATGGCATCAGCCCGCGGGACTATCGTGCAAAGCATCTTGCACTATAAAAATTGATCTCATTGTCCGCTATACGTCTTTCGTTTTTTTCAACATATAAAAACGCCCCATTTGTCAGACCGAATCCTGTCGGACAAATGGGGTGCTGTTCATTCAGGGGTGCGCCCTGTTTTTTGTTTTGCCTTTAATCTTCTAACCAATGGCTCCCGGTTACGGTTTTCAAGTATTTCTCCTGATCGCCATTCAGAATCAAATCCGCGTAGCCCAGCGGGTCATTATAGATGAGATAGTCTAACTCCGCCCTCTGCGCCATGGTCACGTCCAGCGCATCCTCGACCCCGGTGCAATTGATGGAAATCTTTCTCCCATCCCGGAGCAGCAGTTCCACGCATCCAGTGTCCATGTTGAATTTGCAGACTCTTTTATCGTACTTCATGTTTGTGTCTCTTCTGCCTTACGGCACTCTTACAGTGGTCTGTCGTGCTTTCTTATGATAAGGTCCAGGACGTTTTTCAATGGAAGCAAGGGATTCATTTTGTTTTCCAAAGAAAACAAAAAATCCGAACCCTTCTCCTATCGAGAAAAGGTTCGGATTTTCATTGTTTGGTGCGATGGAAGGGACTCGAACCCCCGGCCTACTGATTCGTAGGAACCGAATGGCACATTTTGTCCATTTCATCATTTGACGTTAAAACGTCATTTTAATCGAATCACCGTTATTTTGCCGTTGTTATTCTGTTGCATTCTTTGCATTGCTTGCACGCCTTTGCACCTGTTATCCATCCTTGCGATGTGCAGAAAATGTGCAAAAGTGTGCAGAGCCAAAATCAGCCCGGCAAAACAGGCTGTTTCGCACAGCCCCAAAAGCTGGATTTCAACGGTATTTATTGTGCAAAATCTTCCAGTTTCATCCAAACAACAATCTTACATGACACATCGGTTCTATGGCAGGGTTTAGGACATCCGAACAGACACCGTTTGATATAGAAATGAGGTTCACCATGAACAAACTACTTTCCTGCCGCTTCAATATGGACACCAACCGGGTGGAAGCCCGGTTCGAGGATGGCACCACTCTTGCCATCGACTGCATCGCCATCGAGGACGAGTACGGCAACACCCCGGCACAGCGGGCAGAGCTGGACTGGCTGCTCTACAATGAGCCCTTGGAGTACGCACAGATGGTGCTGAGAGGGGAGATAGAGCACTATCTGTCGCTGGGTTGTGACCACAGCAGGCTGGAAGATTGAGCCTTAGAAAACGCGCGGCAAAACCGCTAATCGCGCGACGCGCGTTTCGGCGCGCGATTAACGATTTCTGTTTTTATCGAATTGCAGTCATTTTCTGCTCTTTTCCAAGAAAATCGCGCGTTTCTTTGCGCGTAATAATCGCGCGGCGCGCGTTTTTATCGCTGATTTTCTTTTAAGCAGTATCTCCTTCCGCGCCCTGCTCCTTTTACTTCAATCTTCCCTTCTTCTACAAGCTTTCGGAGAATACGGTATGCCTGATCTTTTGTGTATCCGCACAGCTCTTGTGCTTTCTGATTCGTAATCCACGGCTTATGCTTCAGATATTCAAGAATCCGATCCTTTGCTTGAATCTGGCTGACCGTCTTATCCTGCACATAGGCCACATCGGTTTTCACCGTTTCGTAGACCTTGAGGGACAGCATATAGGTCTTGCCGTTCAGTTCCAGAAGCCCCTCGTCCCGGAGAGCGTTCAGAACCTTGTGGGCGTTGTCATCGGTTTCCTGAATCGTCTTTGCCGCCTGTTTCAGGGTGATTTTCTGGTGCTCCCGCAGATAGTGCAGAATCATCAGCTCCGACAGCGTGAACATCTTGGACCGCTTATCCTGTGTCTCTGCGATGAAACGCACGAAGTTCTGGTTTTCCATCGTGCTACGAAGGGTCAGCCGGACGGAGTTGGGCGTGCTGGCATACTCCGGGTAGGGCTTGCCCTCGGTGAGCATACTCTGGAACATGATGTCCACGCCCTGCCCGGAACGCTGCACATACTTCAGGTGCTGAAGGGTCATGGCGACCAGCTTATTCCGGGGAATGGACTGGTGGGTGATGATGTTGCTTTCGTTGATGTCCCCCGGAAAGCCGCCGGGGTTCTCAATCACGATCTTTGTGGGGTAGTGCTTGACGTAGACCGGTGCCATGTCCTCATAGGAGCGGTGCGCCAGTGCATTCAGCAAAGCCTCCTGAAAAACCGCTTCAGAAAAATCGTACACCTCAAGCCGGAACAGCCCCACCTGCACATTGGTCAGGCGGTTATAGGTGCGGATGCGCTCGGTCAACTTATCCAGAATCGAGATCACCGGCTCCTGCATATCCATGCGGTTGTCGTATTCCGTCTGCGCTTCGTCGCTGTAATGGAGGTAGATCACCTCTGCCTGCGGCAGCAGCCGTGCAATAGACGCTGCCTTGCCCACAAACAGCAGCCCTGCCACCGTCACACGCACTTCGTCCTTGTCCATGCGGATCAGGTTCAGGTTGTCCAGAAAGGTGGTATCTGCCAAGTCCGGCAGGGCAGAGCCTGCATCCCGAATCCGCAGCTTCTCTTTCAGGCGGTACACTTCCAGCAGGTCAATGTCGCTTTCGGTTGCGCCTTCCACGATCTTTGCCGAAAAATCCGGGTTATCGGCAGGGGAGTACACATCGTTTGCCGGATAGTCGGGCTTTGTCACGTTCCCCAGCCGTCTGTAATAGATGCCGCCGGTGGTGGCAACATGAGAATTGGATTTCTCCACCGATACCACCAGCACCACGCCGTCAGAGGTTTCTACCGGCTCGATTTCGGTAAACAGGCTGGGCCGGGTCATATCGTAGATGGCTTCCATCAGTGCCTGCGGGTCGCTCTTGGGGCAGCCCGTAATGGTGCCGTCATCTTCCACGCCAAACAGCAAAACGCCGCCCTTTGTATTTGCCAGTGCAACCGCACTTTTCACCGCAAGCTCTTTCCGCTGCCGGTAGTCCTTGCACTTCACCCACGACTTAAACTCCTGCCGGGTGCTTTCCCCGGCAGCAATCATTTTGCGGAGTGCTTGTTCGGTCATGGTGGGGCCTCCTTTCCTCAAAAATTTATTCAGCCATATCTTTTTCTATAAATTCTTTCAGTTTTTTATATGCGTCCGCATGATACAAGTCTACCACTCCACAAGTACCCAGTTTGATTATATCATGGCATTTCTTCAAACGCCCCAGCATGGGCAAGATAATGGAAATGTTGTGATTCAAAAAATCATCAATGTCCGCTTTTTTAGAAGGAATTTTGTAGCCTTTTTTATCGTGAGATCCTGAAATGATCACTCCTGAATCCCTTAATCCTCCCATTATCTCTTTTCTGAATTTTCGCTCACCAACTTTTCCGTATTTCCATGCAAGTTGTCCGCTCAACTCTTTCGTGGAGATATAACCTCTAGTATCATTATTCATAAATCGGAACAAAAGATATTTAAGAACAATCAACTGCCCTTGACGGATTTCGCTATCATCATCTTTATATGTGTTAATGAAATCAATCGCTTGATGAAGGCATATTTCGGCAATGTCCTTATCATATTCTGACGCAAGAGCGCTCTTTTCCAAATCGTAATTATCATACATTTTAGGATATTGTTCTATCCTAATAATCTTGTTTTTTAGGATTCCTTGATAGTCCGGAACATTCGCATCTTTTTTATGTTCATCATACAAAAAGGACAGGGTTCCACTAATCAGATCTGCTAACTGGACAATTACTTCTGATTTACTATTTTCAAATGAGAACTCGCTATCGCCGTATAGATTGGGAATTTCAGCATGATCTTCCACATACCTACAAAAGCTCTGCATATAGTCGCTTCCGCCAATTTCATCCGCAACTACTACCAGATTTTTGAAAGCCGCACGAAGTTCTTTATGAACAATATTATTCATAAATTTATAAAAAGATTTCTTAAAGCGCAACCCATTCCAATCTTTTAGGGATTCTTTATTTACAACGATTGCAAAAATCTGATACGGAATTTCCAACGTTTCTTCGAGTATCTTCTTTCGGCGATTATGTTTTTTTCCAATTTTAGACGACTTTATTTCGCCTTTTGGAAAATAACGATCTCGAATACCAGCCACAGCAGTTCTAACCGTATCAACATCCGATTCCTTCACAATAATCGCCGTAATAATAAAGTGTGTAGATGTATTTTCGTTATCTAATTCCCAGCCAAAAGAACCCGATTCGTCCGTGAAAGCGTAAATTTTCTCCACGAATCTCACCCCTTTCCGATTTCATCATACCACAACACGATGTTTGAAATCCACTACATATTTCATAAGAAAATGGTTGTTGATTTTTTACATCCAATCGTGATATAATGTAATTTTATCTCTCAATCAATATTTTCAACCGATGTTTCGTTCATCTTTAACCTTCTGGTTCTTTTCTTATTCCATCACTCTAATCGTACTCTCAATAAACGCAATCTCATCTTCCGTCAGCTCATATTTCTTGTACAGCTTTTCATCCGTCCATTCTTCTGTAAAATCCTGATCGGGCACAAAGATAAAGTTTGCTCTTGCAATGTGCATGGAAGAATAGGTCAGACGCAGCATGAAGCGAGTAAACTTACACATCAGATACTGCTTGTAGTTTTTGATTTCTGCTTCGGTATCGAATGCACCCAGAACCAGATAGGAGAAGGTGTTCACCTCACCCGGAACTTCAATTCGGGGTGTCGTGATTGCCTTATAGCCCTTGGACGGGTCAATACCAACCTCACCATTGCAGGGAACCAGAATGGAGATCGTTGCCTTGTACTTGTCGATCAGCTCTGCGTTTTTCTTAACATCGCTTCTCTTAATATAGCCGGTGCCTTGGCTGTGAATAAGGGAAATGCAACCATCAAAGGGTTCTTTTTCGCCACGAGCCGCAGAGGGGAAGCCAAAGGCATCAATAGGCTGCACCCGATCGGTCAGGAAGTGTTCCGAACGGCTCAGAACCTTATGGATGATGGACAGCGATTCATTCGACCGAATGAAGATTTCCCCAAATTCATTAAGGTTGCGCCGCATGGTATGGCGTTCCAGACCGCTGACGTTTGTAACCTCGCAGACCTCCTCCTTATCCCGATCCCACAGGAAATAGCAAATGCCGCCTGCAATATCTACGGTGCTGAAGCAGTCTTTGGAGTTCACAAAATCCGTCAGCCTGATCAGATGTGGATCGTTCAGCATCTCATTGCGGAAATCGTTCAGTCCGATGCCGCCAGCATACCAGCGTGCCGGCATAATCATGGAGATATAGTGGGGCTGCATGGTTTTTGCCTGATCCACAAACAGGTTATAAACCGGGCGTGCCTGCTTTGCCGCAACATTGGCTGCGCTGCCGCCGCCTGTATCCTCCTGATACGGCGGATTGCCCACAATGGCATCAAATTTCATGGGCTGTCCCTCCTTTCCCCATGTATCGGTTCGCTGCAGCTTCTTTGCCAGACGCTGCGGGTCTTTTTCCATCCGTTCCAGCAGGTGCGGAATGTAGGCGGTGTTGACCGTCCAATCCTGATAACCCACCAGCGTCCGCCGGGTGATGCTTTCTGCCATCCGGGTCTTGCACAGAACAAAAATCTGCTGCTCCACGGTCTCCTGCCAGAGAGCCTGTGTCTGCTCCAGCGGCAGCTTGTCCTCCGGGCCGGGTAGCTTCATGGCGTACAGGCTGTATGCCATATACAAGGGATACAAGCCGGATTTGGAGTTCATCTCCAGAATCCGTGCCTCCGGGTTGAGGAAGATGTCCTCCGTAACCTGCCCCTGATCCACCAGACGGGGTTCCTCCAGAACCTCCTGCGAGTCGAACTGCTCGTTGAGGAAGCAGTAACCGCCCACCATGTTGCTCAGATGCAGATTGACCACCCGCCACGGGGTCAGAACGGTTTCCTTATCGGGGTTGCGGAAGTGGCTGAAGATCTCGGCAATGCGCTTCACACGCTCGGTGGGCGGCAGCTCGTCCGCAGCCTTTGCCATGCGGCGGATGCGCAGACCCGCCCCGCTGACTACATCCTCGTCGTAGTATTTCAGCAGCTTGCGGAATAGGGGCTTGTCCACGGTTTTGGGCATGAACTCCTGCCAGGATTCCTCATCCACCAGCGTGATGAAGTCTGCCATCTTGATGCTCTCGGTCAAGTCCACCTTGGCACCGTAAATCAGCAGGGGCAGGCGGATGGACACATTCCGCAGCAGCCGGATGACCTTTTCCCGTTCTTTCTTCTGCTCTTGCAGCTTTTTCAGCAGGTCATCGTCCTCTTTGGTGCGCTCCCGCTTGGGCTTGTTGGAAATCTTGTCTGCCTTTTCGTATTCCTCGCCCGTCAGCCCCTGATGATTGATGTGGACTTTGGTTTCCTTTTTGGCGGCTTTCTGCTCGCTGAGCTTGTCCGACAGGGTATGGAACAGCTGCACATCGTCCTCGTCCATGACGATGCCGGTGTCCTGTTTGTAGACCGATTCATCGTCAAAGCCGCTCTTGATGGCTCTATCCACCGTCAGACGCTTGATCTGCCGCATCATTTTGGAGACGCTGTATGCAGTCATCTGGGTGCCGTCCACCGCAATCACCGGGCAGAAGTTCAAAAACTCGCCCAGTGCCGCCCGGTTCTGCTCCTCGTTGGTCCGACCCCGCTTGGTAATGCGGTTGACCTCAGAAATCACGTTCAGGGCACGATCCGGGGCAAAATCAAAGACATAGCAGCGTTCCTTCTGTTTGCCGTCCAGCACCCCTGCCGACTGCACCCGGAAGATGGTCTGCATATAGCCGGACGCAGCCGTGCTTGCCGATCCGGTCAGCATCATCACAGCCGTCCATTCCGGCACCGTCACGCCGGTGGTCAGCTTGCCGCAGGAAATGGTAATGGTGTAGCGGTTCGCCTTGATGACCTGCTTTACCAGCGTCAGGGCGTTGTCGTAGGGCATTTCGGCATCGCCGTCGCCTGCAACGTTAGCGATTTTATAGGCTCCAAACACAGGGTGGTCTTTCAGCAGCCTGCTCAGGGCACTGGCTTCTTTCACGCCCGGAACCATCCAGAGGGTATGCCGGAACATCTCCCGGTACTCCGGCGTGGAGTAGGGGTAGTTGCTCTCCGGGTTCTCCGAAGAAATCAGATCCAGAAAGCTGCGCACATCGGCCTCGTGGACAAAATCTCCCACCTGTGCGCCAGTCGGCAGAGGACGGAAATCCCGTGCCGGGTCGCCCGTCCACACCCGGAAAAACTCGGTAAAGTTGAACGCCATCTCCAAGGTCTCGTAGCGGTAGGAGGTGGGCAGACTTTTCCCAAGGTCGAAGGTCAGGATGCGAAGTTCCGGCAGGTCTGCATAGGGGTTATGGTCGCCGGGGTGCAGGGTATCCCACTCCCGCTTGCGCTTTTGCTCCATGACGTAGTCCCATGTGTAGACGTTGTTCTCGTACTTCTGCATCAAATTGTACGGCGTGCCGGATAACTGCAGAACCTTGGGCGCCTTGCCGTTCTTTTCCGCTTCCAGCAGAGACTGCACCTTCTGCCCTCGCTGGGTCTGGGTGCCCTCGTGGGCTTCATCGTAAATCACGAGATCCCAATCCATATCGAAAACAGCGTTATTCTTGTCAAACTTGCCATCTGCCCGCTGGGAGCCACGCAGGTCCTGCATGGAGGCAAAGTAAACAAAAGCCTTGCCGGAATTCTGGTAGGCTGTCAGGTTTGCATCGTTGCGTGCATCCATTGCCGCATCGTAAACGGACGAATCCGTATCGAAACGGTCTTTTTTCAGGAAAGCACGGTTGTCTCCTTCGCCAAAAATCAGGTCAAAATCGTTGCGCCAGCCATCTTCCACCACTGGGCGGTGGGTGACCACAATCACCTTCTGGTAGCCAGCTTTTTTGATGAGCGCATAGGCCGTGACCGTTTTGCCGAAACGCATCTTGCAGTTCCAGAGCATCGAGTTTTCCTTGCGGAACACCCGCAGCGTCTGGTTGACGCAGTCCATCTGCTCATCCCGCAGGGTAATGGCTCTCTTTTTGGGCGCAGCAGGGACAGTCTGCGGCAGAAAGCTGATCTGCCCCTCACTCTTTTCGGCAGCGGTCAGAGCCGTGCGGCCCTCTTTTACCGCCTGAATCGCACGAATGGCAACGGACAGCGGCACCTCAAACCATTCGCTATCCTGATTGGAATTGGAGAACTTCCGGGCCGAAAAGCCAGAATTGTACAGCACGTTATGGACATCGTCATCATCGAACAATTCCGTATCGGTCGTACCATCCGGGAAGGTGACGGTTCTGCGTGCCAGCTCGGTATATTGCAGGTCGTATTCAACCATCGCCGTCTTGGTATACTGGTCGATGCGGTCACGAGCAGCACAATTCAGCTCCGCACAGTTGGGCGGAAGCTGTTTGTAGCTGTTCACGCTGTCAAAATTTGTCTTTCCAATCTTCCAGTAGCCCTCGTGCTGGGCATCGTGAATCGTAAAGATGTAAATCAACCGATACGACATGGTTGGCTTATACGCTGCCACTTGCTTTTCCTCCTCTCACCATTGAAAGAAAAGTCATTGTCTGGTTGGAACGCCAGTCTTTTATGATGCTGTAAATCCCGTTGTGCGCCCGGATATTTCCGCTTTTGCATCCGGGGCAGAGGTCAATTTGTTCCTCACTGCCGAACCAGCTGATAATTTCAATTTTGTTTTCCTTACAGCTGCCCGGAACCACATACTTTGTGCCGTCCATCTGCCAGAGGTTCCACGCAATGATGTTGGCGATTACCTTCATCTGCCGCAGGTGGGGAAGTTTGCCAAAGCGTTCCCGGTAAACCTCCACGAAGGTCACAAACAGGTTTTCCCGTGCCAGCAGCAGGCTGTCGCCCTGATACTCAAAGCCGTACACACTCTGGAACGCCCGCTTTGTCCATGTGAACCATTCTTCTTCGGTGTCCGTGTTTTCACTCGCAACACGCAGCTTGCGGTCCAGCAGGCCAATTCGCTGGGAAATGGGAATGGTTTCGCCCGTTACGGTGTCGTAGCGGCTTACCAGATAGGGAGCCTCGCCGCAGGAAATTTCCAGCCGCTGTGCATCCACATATTTCTGCCATGTGTGCTGACGGTCGTCCGGGAAGGCGATTTTGTCAGCCGTTGCTTTCCACGACATCTCCTTCTGGATGTTGAAAACGTCCTTCCTGCCAAACCACTGCTCATCCACCAGATTATTCTGTGCGTTGCAGATCCAACTGGGGGTAAACACCTCTGCTTTGTCACGGGTGCGGTTGGTCTGGTGCTCCAGTGCTTTTTCCACTCTGGGCTGGATCAGACTGTCCTGTTCGCCTGTAACCAGTTCCGGCAGGATTTCTTTTTTGAAGCTGTATGGTTCGCCCAGTTCGGCGTAATCATCGGTTGCCCAGATGATGTTTTTCTTGGTGGTCTTGTCCTGAAGCAAAATCTCAAGGAGGGTGCGTTCATGGTTCAAAAGCTCCTGCTCCAACAGGTCAATTCCTGCAATGCTGAACATCCGCCGCCCTCCCTTCCATTTGTTGATGGTACTATAATAACACACCTTTCGGGGTTTGTGAATGTGTACCATCCACCGTTTTCATCAGGGCACCCCATTTTCCAGTGCCCTGCCGGGAAGAATCCAAAAGCAACACCGCGCAATGCCATAAAAGAAGTATTCAATCAGCTTCATAAGTCCTACTATCACTGCTTTACTGCAATAAAACTTGCAAAACCATCTTGACGCGCTCCGCAATCCATGATACCCTTTATCGCAAATCCCACCAAATTTGTAGAAAAGTACAGAATGGCGAGGATTTATTCCCTATGAAGATTTTACCGCCCTGCAACACACCCGATTCATTTTGCCGCCGATTCACCCGACAAAATTTTTCGCTTGTCTTGCAGGGCGGTTCTTTTCTTTTATGGGACAGGAACTGCAAACCTTTCACCAAACCATGACAAGGAGGCGACCCGAAGCGTGATCTATCGAGACAATTTGTTTCTCAACGCCAGATTCCAAGAGGCTGTTCAAGCTGCCCATGACCAAGATTGGCAAACCTTTGAAAAATATTCTTTCTACGATGCCAAGATGATGGAAGACCTGCTGTACAAATGCGAACATCTGATGCCTCTTGAAATCAAATGTCGGTACGCCTTACAACATTATTACAGTCACGGCGATCATTCTCCCATCATTCGGAAGTATGTCCGCCGAGCCAAAATCATTCGTCCTGACAACTGGCGCGATGCTCTGCCGGAGAGCGTAAGAGACATTGAGATATTTACCGTATATCGCGGCGGCATCGGCAGCATTGAGCGCGCACCGCTTTCTATTTCATGGTCTCTCTCTTACGATGTTGCTGAATGGTTTGCACACCGCAGTGAACTTTTTTACCGCTGCCCCTGCCATGTATATCAAGGAACAATTCACGCCGACAAGGTGATTGCATATCTTCCAGAGCGCAGTGAGTTTGAAATCATCCAACACCGGAATGTCAAAGACGTGCAGGAAATCACGCCGCTGAGAGGGTACAGTCCTCCATTCAATGCCTTCAAATCATCAAAAAAATGGGTTCATAATGAAGAGGAAAGCAACCGCTATTTCAATGAATGGTATCAATCGCAGAACTGCTGAATTTTATGTTGCTTCAAATAATAAGTCCTACTATCACCGCTTTACCACAATAAATTTTGCAAAACCATCTTGACGCGCCCTGCAATCCATGATACCCTCTATCGCAAATCCCACCAAATTTGTAGAAAAGTACAGAACGGTGAGGGTTTATTCCCCATGAAGATTTTTACCGCCCCGCAACACACCCGATTTGTTTTGCCGCCGTTTCACCCGACAAAATTTTTCGCCTGTCTTGCAGGGCGGTATTTTTCTTTTGGGAAGCTGCACCTTGAATTCTTCATAAGCCGTCTGAACGAGATACCGTGCCATGACCTCACACGTTCTGTGGGCGAGCCGGACAACGCCGCTGCAAAACAGGGGCAGGAACTGCGTTCGGTGTGAACGGTGACCATGAGCAGGGGCTTTGCCTTTTCACACGTTTTGCTCTGCAAAATTTTCAACGTGCATTGCGGTTCGACTTCTGAAATTTTCAGTGTTGCACGGAAAGGGCGAAAGCAAGTATCGACCTGTGGCCACAAATTTTCAATGCTTGAAAAATTGCTGTCCACTCAGTCATCCTTGTTGGGGAGTGCCTTCCCCAAACCCTGCTCTAGCTTCGCACCGTTGGTGCGAAAGCGGCGTGTCGCTTTACATAGCCCTCTCCATCCCGGAGCGGGCATTTATCATTTTCACAGGAGGTCGAATATGACTGAAATGAAAAGTCCGAACGTACACGCACGAGAGAACCGCAATGACACGCCGCAAAAACGAAAGACACACATCATCAAGGTCAGAGTGACCGCAGAAGAAAAACTGCGGATCGCATACGCCTGCAAAGAACTCCAACTCACCCAATCCGAGCTCGTCCGCCGCGTCCTGTACGGCGTGAACGTCAAGCACACCGTTGTGGTGGCGCAGGGCGGCGAGGATGCACTGGCGGCGCTTGCTGCCTTGTCTGCCCAGTGCAGCAAGGTGGGCAGCAACCTCAACCAGCTTGCACGGCACTTCAACTCCGGCGGCAAAGACACCGAGCAGCTCCGGGCGCAAATTCTGGAGGAACTGTCCGCACTCACGAACTTTCGGCTGAAAGCCGAAGAAACGGTTGGTGAACTGTATGGCAACCATCAAGCATTTGACCTCGAAAAACTCTAACTACGCCGCCGCCGAAAGCTATCTGACCTTTCAGCACAACGAGTACACCGGTCTGCCCATTCTGGACGAGAAGGGCAGACCCAAGCTGCGGGATTCGTACCTGCTCGACACCCTTGAGTGCGGCGGATCCTCGTTCGCTATGGCCTGCCTGATCGCCAATCGCAAGTATAGCAAGAACGGCAGGCGGGAGGACGTGAAGATCCACCATTATATCATCAGCTTCGACCCGAAGGACGCAGTAGAAAACGGCCTGACCATGGAGCGGGCGCAAGCCCTCGGCTTGCAGTTCTGCAAGGAAAACTTTCCCGGTCATCCCGCCATCGTCTGCACCCACCCGGACGGTCACAACAGTGCCGGGAACATCCACGTCCACATCGTCATCGGCAGCTTGCGTGTCCGCACCGTGGAACGGCAGCCCTTCATGGACAAGCCGTGCGACTGGGAAGCGGGCAAGAAGCACCGCTGCACCTCTGCCATGCTCCGGCACCTCCGTGTCGCAGTCATGGAAATGTGTGAGCAAGCCGACCTGAACCAGATCAACCTGCTGGAAGCCCAAGGCGACCATGTTTCGGAGCGCGAGTATTGGGCGCAGCGGCGCGGACAACGCCGCCTCGTCCATGCCAACGCCAAACTTGCCGCCGAAGGGCAGCAGCCCACCCAGACCGTCTACCAGACCGAGCTGGACAAGCTGCGAAAGCAGATCTACGCTGTGCTGAACAAGACCACCACCTTCGAGGAATTTTCTGCATTGCTCATGCAGGAACACGGCATCGCCGTGAAGGAGAGCCGAGGTCGGTTGAGCTACTGCCCGCCCGGCCGGACAAAGTTCATCGCCGCCAAGAAACTGAGCAAGAAGCTGGAAAAAGAGCAGGTGCTGACCGCCCTCTCCCAGAACATCCAGCTTGCCGCCATCATCCAGCCCGCCTGCGAGCAGAAGCCGGATAAGATCAGGAAACTGGTTGACATTCAGGCGAACGTTGCTGCGGGCAAGGGCATCGGCTATGAGCGTTGGGCGAAAAAGTTCAACCTCAAACGCTGGTCGCAGACCTTGTGTCTCCTGCAGGAGAAGAAGCTGCTCAGCGAAGATGCCCTGAACCAGCGCATTGCCGAACTGCAAACCCAGCACGACGATGCACTGGCGGTGGTCAAAGACATGGATGCCCGCATGGTCTCCCTCAAGGAGCTGCGCGGGCATCTTGTGGTCTATCGGCAGTACAAGCCCCTTGCACAGAAGCTCCAGACTGTGCGGAATCCCGCCAAGTTCAAGGAGCAGCACCGTGCAGAGTTTGCTGTGTACGAGGCCGCTTGCGCCTATTTCAAGGCCAACGGGCTCAGGACGCTGCCGGACCTCAAAAAACTGGATGCCGAATACCAGACCCTTTCCTCGGAGAAAAACGGGTTCTACACCCGCTACAAGAAAGCGCAGATCGAACTGCGTGAACTCCGCACCGCACAACAGAACGTGGAAGCCTTCTTCCGCAAGGAGGAGCGCAGCCACGCCGTACCGCAGCAGGAGGTCAAATGAACAACACTCTGACGGATCGATGTGTGAATAAACCCAACCTCACCCACGCCCCTCACCGGGCTTCGTCCTTTCGACTGTACCCCACCCATTGGGACGGAGGGTAGCTCCTCTGTCTTTTCGGACGTAAAAAGCGCCATCTCGACCCGGCAGGCAGCGGAGCTGTACGGCTTCGCCGTAAACCGGAACGGTATGATGTGCTGCCCCTTCCACGGGGATAAACACCCCAGCATGAAGGTGGACAGCCGTTTCCACTGTTTTGCCTGTCAGGCAGATGGCGATGTGATCGATTTTGTCGGCAGACTTTTTCAACTTTCTCCCTACAAGGCTGTGGAAAAGTTGAAGGAGGACTTCGGCATGGCACTTGCCGACGGCAAGGTGCGGCTTGCTCCCCGCAGACCGAAAACGAGCTACGGAAGTATTGGGAGGGATTGCATGAGCGACTGGAAAAAGAGGAACGAAGATTGGCGTGATGAGGACGAACTGGAAGAAGAGGAAGAATGCGAATGCCCTTGGGTAGACAGTAAGGGCAAAGTGCGTGAAACCGCTTACTGCCAGTACCTTTTAGAGAAGCACCCCATGATGTGCCTGAAACAGAAGCTGTTCGACCAGAACGGTGAGGTAGACGAGGACGCACTGCTCTATGAAGTCCACAGTGATCTCCGTGACTTTGTACTCGACAACCTTGCCAAGAAGGAGAAGCAGGTTCTGGACGCACTCCGCATCGAAACCTATACCCCTGAATGGAAACCCCAGCTTGACCGCATCCATCTCCAGAACGGAACCTACTTTCTGGACGAACGGGGCTTTGTGCCGGAAAAGGAACTCTGCCTGAACCGGCTCCCCGTGGAATACCAGCCCGATGCCCCCGCACCGACCAAGTGGCTGGAATTTTTGGACGGTCTGCTCATCCCGGAGGACATTCTGACCTTGCAGGAATATCTCGGCTATCTTCTGATCCCGTCTACCAAGGCGCAGAAGATGCTGGTCATGACCGGCAAGGGCGGCGAAGGAAAATCCCGCATCGGCTTGCTGCTGAAGAAGCTGTTCGGGGAAGCCTCTCACTCCGAATCCATCCTCCGCATCGAAACAAACCGCTTTGCCAGTGCAAATCTGGAGTATAAGCTGGTCATGGTCGATGACGATCTGAACATGGTGGCTTTGCCCGAAACACGGAACATCAAGTCCATCGTCACCGCTGAAGACCGTTTGTGCATCGAGCGGAAAAACAAGCAGGCTGTCCAAGGCCTGCTGTACGTTCGTTTCATCTGCTTCGGCAATGGCAACCTTGTGGCTGCTCACGATGACAGCGACGGCTTCTGGCGCAGACAGATCCTCATCACGGTGAAAGACCGTGACCCTGCCCGGGTGGATAATCCCTTCCTCATCGAAGAGTTGTCCGAGGAGCGTCCCGGCATCCTGCTGTGGATGCTGGAGGGGTTGCACCGTCTGCTGGCGAACCGCTATCAGTTCACCATCAGCGAGCGCTCCATCCAGAACCTCGAAGCAGCCATGGCGGACAGCGACAACCTGACCCAGTTCATGCAGGCAACGGCGTATGTCCGCTTCAAGCCCGACACCGAGGAACGCTCCACCTATCTCTACCGCGCCTACACCAAGTGGTGCGAGGATAATCTGGAATCACCTGTTCCGCAAAAGAAGTTCAGCCAGTTCCTGCTGAAAAATGCGGGGAAGTATGGCCTGACCTTCTCCAAGCACATCGAGGGAAAGTACCGCGGCTTCCGGGGCGTATGCGTCCACCCCGCCTTTGCTGCGGCATAAAACACACGAAAAGTGAAAATCTCCCGCCCCACGCGCCCCAAAGCATTTGTTTTTACCTGTTATCGTTGTTTTCTCCGGGCGCGTGTCCGCCCCTTCCGGGCGGATGCAGGGCGGCAAAACGCCCATCGGGGCTGGAGAGAAACCAGGATGCGCCCCAAGAGGGCGCGTGCATCCCAGCCATGCGCCCTAAAAAATCAACACAGAAAGGTACTTTTGTGTGGTTTGGGGCGCGTGGGGCGCGTAAATTCAAGTTCTCGCACTTTTTTGGGCTGCTGCTTCGGGTCAGGAGCGGCAGGCCCTTACATATTTACCGGCCCACAGGGTGCAGCTCAACCGGAACTGCGCCGGGTCTGGAGAAGTGCAAAGGAGACATGCCTATGACGAATGTCCGCAAAAATTCCGCTAAACTGACCCGTGAGGACTTGAAAATCGCGCCCGAATCCCCTACAATGAAATTGTCCGAAACCCCTGCCGTAGAACCTTCTGACCAGACCAGCAAAACCGTCCGACACGCCCCGCTCGTTTACCGGGTGGAGGAGATCGCCCAGCTTTTGGCGATCTCCAACCGTGCTGCGTACAATCTGTGCAACACCACGAAAGATTTCAAGGTGATCCGCCTCGGTACCAGCATCCGGGTAAGCAAGCAGAGCTTTGACGATTGGTTTGCAGCGGTCTGAGGGAGGGAACATCTATGGCATCTATTATGAAACGTGGCAACACGTATTCCGTCCGATACAACTACAAAGATCACGCTGGCAAGCCCTGCAAGGGCTGGGAAACCTTCAAGACCAAGGCCGAAGCGCAGGAGCGCAAGATCACGGTGGAGAAGGAACTGCTGGACGGCACCTTCCTCGTGCCCGATGCAATGACGGTGGAGGAAATGCTGTACAAGTGGATTCCCATTCAGTCCAGCAAACACAAGTGGTCTCCCAAGACCTACACCCAATCTGTGGCGATGGTGCAGAACCTCATCGTGCCGTATATCGGAAAGCGGAAGGTGCAAGACCTCCGCACCTATGACATTGAGCAGTTCTACGCCACCCTGAGCCAGACCCCCTGCGGCCAGTACGTTCACGGCGAGAAGCAGGAGCTGACGGAAAATCAGAAGAAACGGCTGTTATCCAGCACGTCCATTCACGAAGTCCACACGCTCCTGAAAACTGCCTTTTCGTATGCCGTTGACTGGGATCTGATCCACAAGTCGCCTACTCCCCGTGAAGCCCCCAAGATCAACACCGAAGAACGCACCATCTGGGATGAGCGCACCATGTTGGCGGCGCTGCAGACCATCGAGAACCCCGCCCTGCATCTGGCGGTGCACATGAGCATGATCCTCTCCTTGCGAGAGGGTGAGATCCTCGGCTTGCAGCCGAGTGATCTCGACTTTGATGCAGCAGACGGACGGGGAACCATCTCGGTGAACAAAGCCCTGCAGCGTGCCGACAAGGTCGCCTTGTCCAAGATCGACCCCACCCAGATCTACCACACCTTCCCGGACAGACGGGAGGGGAGTAAGTCCTCGCTGATCCTGAAGCGGACTAAGACCAAAAAGTCCAACCGCATCCTGTACATGACCAAGCCCTTGAAAGAGGAGCTTCTGGCATGGCTGGAAAAGATGAAGCAGGACGAGCAGAGCGCCCCGGAAAAGTACAGCAACTGCGGTCAGCTGTTCCGCTTACCAGACGGCTTACCCATTGCCCCGGACGTTCTGACCAAGTGGTATCGTATGTGGCGGGCAGAGCACCCGGAGTTTGAGAAGATCGTGTTCCACGGTCTGCGCCACTCCAGTGCCACCTACCAGCTGCTGCAATCTGGCGGTGACTTCAAGTCGGTGCAGGGCAACACCGGCCATGCAACCGCCACCGTCCTGATGGACACCTACGCTCACACGCAGGACAAGCCCCGGTTGGAGTTGACCGAGAAGATCGAAGCCGACTTCTACACGCAGGATGTGGCAGGTGCGAAGCCGCAGGAACCCCCGGAAAACAAAACGCCGGTGGCAACAAAAATCACGGGTAAAATGATCCTTGAAGCCATCCGGCAGATGGACGCAGAGGAACGCCGCGAGCTGACGCGGGTGCTCTTCGCGTAAAAGATTCTTTTTTGTGCAGCGAAATACACGCTGTGCAAGCGATGCAAAGAGTTCATGGCTTTTTTGTAAAGTGTGCAGGAGATGTGCAAAAGTGTGCAGACTCTGCCAGAAAAACAAAAAAGCCATGAAATCTTTCGATTTCACGGCATTTTCTGGTGCGATGGAAGGGACTCGAACCCCCGGCCTACTGATTCGTAGTCAGTCACTCTATCCAGCTGAGCTACCAACGCATACGCTCCGTTCGGAACAAGATGTATTTTATCACTCGGCCATGGTTTTGTCAACACCTTTTTGCAATTATTTTTATTCTTTTTGACCACGATCGTTTTTCACGCGTGTGCACGGCATTTTTCACAGGATTTTTCCCGCGTCCATCGCCGCGCTTTCTGCCCGCCGCCTGCACAGCAGGGCTCCGTTTCGGTATTTTTGCGCTGTTCCTCTTATATGGGCATCCTGCGGCAGACGCTTTGCGCCCGCAGGGTCTGCGCACTTTTTCCGGCAAAAAGCCGTTCAAGGCGCAAAACCAGCATTTTTTATGATTTTTCTTGTATCGCTTTTGTCATTCTTGTGTTATAATAACCTTACTATATGTTTTAATCTGTGTCCATGCAGGGGTACAGGAGCTTTGCGGTGGGCGTCGATCGGGCGCCGGGCCGCCGGGTTTTCTCTGCAGCGAGACACCACGGAGGGTAGATCCTATGAAACTGGTAAGCGTGGAAACTCCTGAAAAGAGTGTCTGCAAAATGACCTTCAGCGCCAGCCCGGAAGAGCTGGAAGCTGCATCCAATGCCGTTTATGAGCGCACCCGCGCCTCTTATACGATCCGGGGCTTCAAAAAGGGCGAAGCTGACCGTGCACAGATCGAGGCTGATCGCGGCGAACACACCTTCTGGTACGACGCCATCAACGATCTGATGGACAAGGACGTGCCCGCACTGTACGATGCTGCGATGGCAGAGCACGGCTTTGTGGCTGTTGCCGATCCCGTATACGATCTGGTGAGCGTGAAAAAGGACGAGGGCTTTGTGGCCACTGCCACGGTTGCTCTGCAGCCTGAACTGAATCTGACCAAGACCACCGGTTTTGTGTCCGAGTGCGTTACCCCTGAGGTGTCCGACAAGGAGATCGACAATGTGCTGGAGCGCCACCGCGCGGCTGCCGCAGAGCTGGTGCCTCACAAGGGCCCCGCCGTGAAGGGCAACATCGTACATATCGATTACGAGGGCCTGCTGGAGGGCAAGCCCTTCCAGGGCGGCACCGCACAGAATCAGGCCGTTCAGCTGGGCAGCGGCCGCATGATCCCCGGCTTTGAGGAGGGCATTCTGGGCCACAAGGCAGGCGAGGAGTTCGAGATCTTTGTCACCTTCCCCAACCGCTACCACGCAAAGGATCTGGCCGGCAAGCCGGTGGTGTTCAAGGTCAAGCTGATCGACGTCTGCGTGCGCCAGATCCCGGCCCTGAACAGCGATTTTGCCAAGAAGGTGGCCAATCTGGACACCATGGACCAGCTGCGTGCGCAGGTCCGCCAGCAGCTGCACGACGGCAAGCATGCCGCCGCGCTGAACCGCGCCAAGGATCAGATCCTGACCCAGCTGGCCGATGCTTCCGAGGGCGAACTGCCCAGCGTGCTGGTGGAGACCACTTACCAGCAGCAGATGGAGCAGATCCAGCAGCAGCTGCAGATGCAGCGCCTGAGTCTGGACCGCTACCTGAGCCAGATCCACGAGACCCGCGAGAGCTTTACCGCCAAGGTCCGTTCTTCTGCCGAAAAGACCTCCCGCGTGCACATGGCTCTGCTGCAGATCGCACAGCAGGAGGGTCTGGTCCCCACCGAAGAGGACATCGACAAGCAGCTGTCTGAGCGTGCAGAGCGCGCCAAAAAGACGCTGGAGGAGATCAAGGCCAACTCCAACATCCCTGCCATGCGCCGCAACGAGGGCATCCGCAAGGCTGCCGACTGGGTGATCGAGCACTCCACCATTGAAGAAAAGTAAGTTCTGATACAGAGAAAGCCCGTGCATTTACTGCACGGGCTTTGTTGTTTCCTGTTGATATCTGTGTTATACTTGTTGTGCTGCCCTTGTTCCCCCTACTCCGCAAGTTATGCAGCAGGAGGAGGTGAACAGCTATGGCATACCTTATCGAACTCATTGTCTCGGTCGGAGCACAGGTAATAGGCTATTTCCTGTGCAAGTGGCTTGACCCGGACAAACGCAAGGGCAAGTAAGCACAAGACCCCCGGAGAGAGGCAAGCTCCCCGGGGGTCATTTTTTGTGAACAGCCTAATACCTTATCGAACTTCGGCTAACACTAGTATATCCCGAAATTCCGGAAAGTCAAGGCATTCACAAAAAAGTTCATATTTCCGATAAAAAGCAGCATATCACCCCAGCAGATTAAAGCCCATGATGACCACGCCCAGCACCACCAGCACGACGCCGGTGGCGCGGTTCAGGGTCTTAGGTTCAGCCTTATTGGCAAACACCGCTGCAATGCGTGCCCACAGCAGAGTGAACACCACGCACAGCATCCACACCAGCCAGTCGGGCGTGCCGCCGATCATGAAGTGGGAGACCGCACCGGTCAGGGCGGTGAAGGTCATGATGAACACGCTGGTGCCCACAGCAGTCTTCAGCTCGTAGCACAGCACGCTGGTGAGGATGAGCAGCATCATCATGCCGCCGCCCGCACCGATAAAGCCGCAGATGAAGCCGATGAGCATTCCGCACACCACCGACTGGACCGCACGCTTTTTTGCGCTGACCCCCTGCATGGCTTCCTTGGTGGTCATTACCGGGCGCACAATAAACTTGACGCCCAGCAGGAAGGTCATGAACACCGAGAAGCCGCCCATGGTGGCAGCGGGCACTCTGCTGGCCACCCAGCTGCCCACCACCGTAAAGGCAAGCACGCTGACCATCATGATCAGGCCGTTTTTGAGATCCAGATTCTTGTTTTTGTGGTAGGTATAGGCGGACACCGCGCTGGCCAGCACATCCGACGACAGGGCAATGCCCACCGCCATATAGGGGTCCATGTGCAGGAAGGTGATGAGCATGGGGCTGATGACCGCCGCCGCGCTCATACCGGCAAAGCCGGTGCCAAGGCCGGCTCCCATGCCGGCAAAAAAGGTGACAAGAACCGTAAACAGCACGCTCATTTTATCCGTTCTCCTTCAGGATCTCGTCCAGATTTTTCCCGATCAGCTCCATGGTCCGGAAAAAGACCTCCTGATCGGCCGGCTCCACATGGTCCAGCAGGCGCTTGAAAAAGGCGTTCTGCACGGCACGGCCCCGGCGGATGATCGGGTCTGCCTTGCCGGTGCAGAGCAGCTTTGTTTTGCGGCGGTCGCTGGCCACGGCATAGCGTTCCAGATAGCCCTCCTGCACCAGCTTGTCCACATTCATGGAGACGAGGTTCGCCTTGATATGCCGCACCTCCACAATGTCCCGGGCCGTTTTATAGTCCGGGTTGTTGGCGAGAAACAACAGGATATCCAGCGCCGTCTGCGACAGGCCAAGCTCCTGGCACAGCGGTTTGCAGACGGCATTGTACGCCTGCGCGGTCTTGATGGAAAATTCGATGTTCGGGTTCACAACAGGTCTATCCTTTCATCTTTGAACGATTCATTTTTGAAGTATTATAGTGCAGAAGAGGGGAGATGTCAAGGGGGCAGACCCTCTCAGTCTGCTCCCGCTGGTCGCAGCCAGCTCCCCCCGAAGGGGGAGCTTTTCGTGACCTGGCGGCAAGCAGAGCAAAACCTCCCCCTTCGGGGGAGGTGGCATCGCGCAGCGATGACGGAGAGGGTTCAGCCAGCTGAAAATCAGCAGCACTTTTCCCCCGCGCCGCGCTTTCGCAGAAAGCGGCGCTGCAACTGCCGTTTTTCTTCACGACCCCACCCGTGAAAACGCAATGCCGGGCGGTCCGCAGACCGCCCGGCATTGCTCTATTATAAGTAATTTTTCCGCTGAATATGCGCAGAGCAGCGCGGAGCGCATTCCAATCGTTTTTCTCAGAACAGTGCCACAGCCGCCAGACGCACCAGCAAAGCGCACAGCCATGCCACGGCGCACTGGTTCACCACCATGATGACCGCCCACTTGTTGCCCAGCTCCCGCTTGACCGAGGCCACCGCCGCGATGCAGGGGGTGTACAGCAGGCAGAACACCAGCAGGGGCGCCGCCTGCGCCGGGGTGAGGGCCGCCGACAGGGCAGCTTCGGAGCCAAAGAGGATGAGCAGCGAGGATACCACGCTCTCCTTTGCCATAAAGCCGGTGATGAGGGCGGTGGAGATGCGCCAGTCCGCAAAGCCCAAAGGTCCGAACAGCGGGGCGATGTCGCCCGCAATGCGGGCAAGGATGCTGGCCTGCGGGTCGGCGGTCAGCCGCAGCTGCAGGTCAAAGTTCTGCAAAAACCAGATGACGATGGTGGCCGCAAAGATCACCGTGAAGGCCTTCTGCAAAAAGTCCCGGGCCTTTTCCCACAGCAGCTGTGCCACGTTCTTCAGGCCGGGCAGGCGGTAATTGGGCAGCTCCATGACAAAGGGCACGGCCTCACCCTTGAACACCGTGCTCTTGAGCAGCAGTGCCGCCAGCACGCCCACCGCGATGCCGGTAAAGTACAGCAGCACCATCACAAGGCCCGCATACTGCGGGAAGAAGGCCGCCGCAAACAGGCTGTAGATGGGCAGCTTTGCCGAACAGCTCATGAACGGGGTGAGCAGGATGGTCATTTTTCGGTCCCGCTCCGAGGGCAGGGTGCGGCTTGCCATGACGCCGGGCACCGTGCAGCCGAAGCCGATGAGCATGGGCACGATGCTGCGGCCCGAAAGGCCGATGCGGCGCAGCAACTTATCCATCACAAAGGCCACGCGGGCCATGTAACCGGTATCCTCCAGCATGGAGAGGAAGAAGAACAGCACCACGATGATGGGCAGAAAGCTCAGCACGCTGCCCACGCCGGTAAAGATGCCGTCGATGAGCAGCGAGTGCACCGCCGCGTTGACGTTCCAGTTGGTCAGGGCGGTGTCCACAACGCCGGTCAGGGCGTCGATGCCCATTTCCATCAGGTTCTGGAAGAACAGGCCGATGACGTTGAAGGTGAGGAAGAACACCAGACCCATGATGGCGATAAACGCCGGGATGGCGGTGTACTTGCCGGTGAGGAACTTGTCGATGCGGTTAGAGCGCAGCTGCTCCTTGCTTTCGTGGGGCTTGACCACCGTCTGCGCCACCAGCTCCTGAATGAAGGAGAACCGCATATCCGCAATGGCGGCGGCGCGGTCCAGCCCGCGCTCCTGCTCCATCTGCACGATGATATGTTCGATCATCTCTTTTTCGTTCTGATCCAGCTTCAGGGCTTCCTCAATGCGCTGGTCACCCTCCACCAGCTTGGTGGCGGCAAACCGCACCGGAATGCCCGCCGCCTTAGCGTGGTCCTCGATCAGGTGGATGATGCCGTGGATGCAGCGGTGCACCGCGCCGCCGTGGTCGTCCTCGCTGCAGAAATCCATGCGGCCAGGCCGCTCCTGATACTTTGCCACATGAAGGGCGTGGTCTACCAGCTCATCCACGCCCTCATTCTTGGCGGCAGAGATGGGAATGACCGGGATGCCCAGCATGGCCTCCATCTTGTTGATGCGCACCGTGCCGCCGTTGCCGCGCACCTCGTCCATCATGTTCAGCGCCAGCACCATGGGGGTGTCCAGCTCCATGAGCTGCATGGTCAGGTAGAGGTTGCGCTCGATGTTGGTAGCATCCACGATATTAATGATGCCGGTGGGCTTTTCACCGATGATGAACTGCCGGGTGACGATCTCCTCGCTGGAATAGGGGGACATGGAGTAGATGCCCGGCAGGTCTGTGACTTCGGTCTCCGGGTGGCCCTTGATGGCACCGCTCTTGCGGTCCACCGTCACGCCCGGGAAGTTGCCCACATGCTGGTTGGAGCCGGTGAGCTGGTTGAACAGGGTGGTCTTGCCGCAGTTCTGGTTGCCCGCCAGCGCAAAGGTGAGGGTCTTGCCCTCGGGCAGGGGATTCTCTCCCTTTTTGATGTGGTATTTGCCGCCCTCGCCAAGGCCGGGGTGATCCACCATTTTGTCATCTGCCGGAGCCGCCGATATTGCCGGGGCCTTTTCGGTGGGGGTGATGCCGATCTGCGCGGCATCGTCCAGCCGGAGGGTCAGCTCGTAGCCATGGATGCGCAGCTCCATGGGGTCGCCCATGGGAGCCAGCTTGACCAGCGTGACCTCTGCCCCCGGGATCAGGCCCATATCCAGAAAATGCTGGCGCAGTGCGCCGCTGCCGCCGACGGTATCCACAACAGCGCTTTTTCCGATCTGCAATTCTTTTAATGTCATAAGATCGACCTTCTCATTTTATCCACTGTCAAAGTGTGTTAGTTCGTGTTAACAATAGTAATATAGGCTAACTTTGCGCGGTTGTCAATAGAGAATATGGGGGAGATGCTCGGCGGTCAGCATCCTTGCCCTCTCAGCCTCGCCTTGCTCGGCAGCTCTCCCAAAGGGAGAGCCTCTGGCGAAACCGTACACTTCGCAACTCAACCGGAAACTGCAAAGTCAGCCGTACCGGAAGGCTTCCCCCGGTCGGGGGAAGCTGTCGAGAAACGCAGTGACGAGACTGATGAGGGCGCACCGCCAGCTGCTGCTTACCCGTACCCCTCATCCGGCGCTACGCGCCACCTTCCCCCTTTTGTCGCCTTGCGACATTTTCCCCCGACCGGGGGAAATCTGTCCCCAAGGGGTGAAGGCTTTAGCGGCGGCGGGAAAGCTACCGGGTAAAGAACAAAGCTTGCAGGCACGCCAGAGGCTCCCTCTCTGAGGGAGCTCACGCAAAAAGCCGTGCACCCTCTTTTTCAGAGAATGCACGGCTTTGGAGGTTTATGTGTTTACTTCACAGTGTGGTAGCCATCGGGATTGTTCTTCTGCCAGTTCCAGCTGTCAGCGCACATCTCCTCAATGCCGTACTGCGCCACCCAGCCCAGCTCACGCTTGGCCTTGGAGGGGTCCGCATAGCACTCGGCAATGTCGCCGGGACGGCGCGGGTCGATCACATAGGGGATCTCCTTGCCGCAGGCCTTGGAGAAGGCGTGGATCACGTCCAGCACGCTGTAGCCCTTGCCGGTGCCCAGATTGCAGATGAACAGGCCGCAGTTCGTTTCCAGCTTCCGGATGGCGCAGACATGGCCGCGGGCCAGATCCACCACGTGGATGTAATCGCGCACGCCGGTGCCGTCCGGGGTGGGGTAGTCGTTGCCAAAGACATGCACCTTTTCCAGCTTGCCCACAGCCACCTTGGCGATGTAGGGCATCAGGTTGTTGGGGATACCGTTGGGGTCCTCGCCGATGAGGCCGGACTTATGGGCGCCAATGGGGTTGAAGTAGCGCAGCAGGGCCACGTTCAGGCTGGGGTCAGCCTTGCAGACGTCGGTCAGGATGCGCTCGGTGAAGGCTTTGGTGGTGCCGTAGGGGTTGGTGGTGGCACCCACGGGGAAATCCTCGGTGATGGGCACGCTGGCGGGGTCGCCGTAAACGGTGGCGGAGGAGCTGAACACGAAGTTGTGGCAGTTGTGCTTCCGCATCACGTCCAGAATGACCAGGGTGCAGTTGAGGTTGTTATAGTAGTATTCGATGGGCTTGGACACGCTCTCGCCCACAGCCTTGTAGGCCGCAAACTGGATGACTGCGGTGATGTCCGGGCATTCGGAGAAGATCTTCTCCACGTCCTCGTGCCGGGTCATATCCGCTTTGTAAAAGCGGAAGTCCTTGCCGGTGATTTGCTTGACGCGGTCCAGTACCACCGGGGAAGCGTTGTAGTAGTTATCTGCCACGACCACGTCGTAGCCGGCGTTCAGAAGCTCGATGCAGGTGTGGCTGCCGATATAACCGGCACCGCCGGAAACCAAAATTGCCATAGTCCAGTACCTCTCTCACTCATTCACATTACAGTTGACGCCGGGGTTTCCGGCTCTGCCTAAAGAATACCTCTTTTGCGGTGCAGAATCAAGGGATGTGTTTTCTATTTGGATGCATTTTTGTTGCTTATTTGTTTTAGAGTTTTTGATTCAAAAGCGTTTTTTGGCATTCTGTCATGGATAAAAGGCACGGTTTGTGCAAAACATAGAAATGGGGTCAGCATCCTCGCCCTCTCAGTCATCGCTGCGCGATGCCAGCTCCCCCAAAGTGGGAGCCTTTGGCAGTCCACGCAAAGTTCCCGGTTTTGCCAAGGGCTCTCCCTTTGGGAGAGCTGGCGCGTCAGCGCCTGAGAGGGCAAGCCTGCCATAAGTAAAACGATCCACGCAAAAAACGCCTGCCGGAGCAGACGTTTTTGTGTGGTGCATCATTTTTAAAGTTTCCCGCACTGCTTGCCGGTGAAGAACCGCAGGGTGGTGGTGGCGCGGAACACCTTGCCCGCCCGCAGCACAGTGGTGGGGAACTCCGGATGCGAGGGGCTGCAGGGATAGTGCTGGGTCTCCAATGCAAAGCCGCCGTACTTCTGCATGGGCACGCCGCCCTTGCCGGGGGTGGGACATTCCTGCAGGAAGTTGCCGGTGTACAGCTGGATGCCCGGCTGGGTGGTGTACAGTTTCATGCTGATGCCGGTCTTTTCGCTGGTGGCCCATGCACAGATGCTCTGGCTGGAACCCCGGGCGCGGTCGATGACAAAGCAGTGGTCGTAACCTCCGCCCACCATGGTGGTCTGGGCAAAGCCGGTGTCGATGTCCCGGCCGATGAGCTTGCCCTCGGTAAAGTCCATGGGTGTATCCGCCACCGGCAGGATGGCACCGGTGGGGCAGGTCTGGTTGTTGCCCTCCAGATAATTGGAGGCATAGATGCGCAGCTTCTGGCCCAGAACATCCCCCTCACCGTTCAGGTTGAAGTAGCTGTGGTTGGTCAGGTTCACGATGGTGTCCGCATCGGAGGACACCCGGTAATCCATGCGGAAGGTATTGTCCTCCGTAAGGGTGTAGCGCACCGCCAGCTTCAGGTTTCCCGGGAAACCGTCCTCACCGTCCGGGCTCTCAGCCTCCATCAGCAGGGTGTCGCCGAAGGCCTTCACCCGGTACAGCTTGCGGGAGAAGCAGCCGTGCAGGTGGTTGGGGCCGTTGTTTGCTTCCAACTGGTAAGTCTTGCCGCCCACGCTGAACACCGCGTTCTCGATGCGGTTGGCATAGCGGCCTACGAATGCACCGCAGCAGGTGCTGCCGGAGGACGTGAAGTCATCCTCATAATCTGCCATAGTGTCATGGCCCAGAACGACATCCACAGGGCCGTTTTTGGCCGGAACGATGATGTTTTTAATGATGCATCCGTAATCCAGGACGCTCACGGTCAGGCCGCCGGGGTTGGAAAGGATGTACTCTGTAACATTTGCGCCCTGTCTGGTCACACCGAAGGGCTTAGAGCGGATCTGTGCCATTGGGCATTCGCCTCCTCAGATTTTACTTGGAGATACAGTCAGACAGACTTCCACTGTATTCTAGCTTATTTATGATTATATCACAGTTTTACATCTTTGTGGGGAACGAATTTTAGAATTTGAATCCAATTTTTCCAGCTATTTTTTGTTGAAATTATTCAGTTGGCGGGGTATGCAGCGCAAAAAATCCAAGTCGCTCCGCGAAAGGATTTTTTGTGTTACGCCGATTTACAGTTGCTTGCGCGACAAAACGTAAGGACAGCAGCATGTTTTCATGCTGACGCGAATGCTCCCGCAGGGAGCCAGCGTCAGCAAATGCCGTTTGCCGTTACGGCCTTTCCCGTGAAAACGCAATGCCGGGCGGTCCGCAGACCGCCCGGCATTGTTCTATTATAAATAATTCTTCCGCTGATGATACGCAAAGCAAAGCGGCGCGCATTCTAAATCGTCATGCTGTCGTCAGGCTTCCGGCTGTGCGGTGCCCGCAGACTTCTGCGCCGCAATGAACTCTGCCGCGTCGTCCGGGATATCGTCCAGATCATCGTCGCTGCCAACATCCACATTGAGCGGCGGCTTCTTGAACATCATGTCATACAGCACCGGCACGATATACAAGGTCATCAGGGTGGCATAGCTCAGGCCGCAGATGATAACGATGGCCATGCCGCTCATGAGCTGGCTTGCCATATCGCCGCTGAACACCAGCTGCAGCATGGCCAGCACGGTGGTCAGGGTGGTCATGAGGATGGGGCGCATACGGGTCCGGCCGGTGGCCACCAGCGCGGCGCGGCGCTCCATGCCGCCCAGACGCAGCTGGTTTGCATAGTCCACGAACACGATGCCGTTGTTGACAACGGTGCCCATCAGCACGATGAAGCCCATCAGGGAGATCATGGTCAGCTGCTGGCCGGTGAACAGCAGGCCCAGCAGGCCGCCGGTAAAGGCCAGCGGCACCGTGAACAGCACGATGAAGGGGGACAGCAGGCTCTGGAACTGTGCCACCATGACAAGGTACACAAAGGGCAGGGCCAGAGCCATCCACTGCACCATTTCGTTCACCATATAATCGGTGCTCTCGGTCTCGCCGCCCAGCGTGATGCTGCAGCCCTCCGGCATTTCGCCGCTGGCTGCGTACTCGTCCAGCTTCTTCTGCAGCACGCGGGACTGCACCATGGTGTTGTAGCCCTTCAGCGTGTCTGCCGTCACGGTGACATACTCGGTCTGGTTCTCGCTGGTGATGGCATCCGGCGCGGTGCCGGTGGACCAGCTGGCGATATCGTTCAGGGTGCAGGTACCCTTGGTCACAGTGCCGTCTGCCGACATTTCGGTGGTCTCAAAGGTGAGCTCCATCATATTTTCCTTGGTGACAGGGTCCAGATTGTTGGTGATCTGCACATCCATGGTGGTGCCGTTCACCGTGACGGGGGTCTGGGCGGTAGCGGTGGTGGTCAGCTTGGCTGCGATCTGCTGGTACACCTGCGCCACGGTCAGGCCGTAGGCACGCACCTTGTCGCGGTCCACCTTCAGGATGATGGTGGCATCGCCGCTGCCAAGGCCGTTGTCCGCGTTGGCAAAGCCCTCGGTGTCGTTCACCATCTCCACCACCTTTTCGGAGACGGCGGTCAGGGTCTCGGCATCCGCGCCATAGACCTTGACCGACAGGCCGCTGGCCAGCTGGCTGGTCAGATCGTCTGTCATGCCGTACAGCTTGACCTCGGCGGTGCAGTTCTCGATCTGGGACACTGCATCCTCCATGGCCTGCCGGGTCTTTTCCACCTCACGGGAGGAAAGGCTCTCGCTCATCATGACGTTGATCTTGTATCTGCCGTAGGCATTGGCGGCATTCAGGATATCGGTGATGGCGGTGGGCAGGCCCAGCTGGCTGATGTCCAGACCCGCCATGCTGGTGTCGGTGGTGATGCCCACCTCTTCCACGTTTTCCACATTCAGGGCCGCCTGTGCCACCTGACCCGCAATGGCATAGGATTCCTCCTTGGTCAGGCCGTCGGCGGTGGACAGGGTGATCTGCGCCTCGTTGCTGGTGATGCTGGGCAGCAGCTCCACGCCCATGTTCAGCACCTGCCAGCCGCTGAACACCAGCAGCACCACCGCCGCGATCAGGGGCAGGGCACGGTGCTTCAGGCACCATTCCAGACTATGGGCGTACTTTTCCTGCACCTTTTCAAACCAGACAAGGCGCTTGGGCTCGGCCTTTTTCAGCACGGTGGAGGCTGCCGCCGGGACCACCGTGAGTGCCACGATAAGGGAAGCCATCAGGCAGTAGCCGATGCACAGAGACATGGGCATCATCAGGCTGCGCACGAGGCTGGCCGAGAACACCACCGGCAGGAACACGCACACCGAGGTGAGGGTGGAGGCCACCACCGACATGCCCACCTGCCTTGTGCCCTGCACGGCAGCGCGGGCCGCAGGCACGCCGCGGCTGCGCAGGCGGTAGATGTTCTCAATGACGACCACCGAGTTGTCCACCAGCATACCAATGCCAAGGGACAGGCCGGCCAGCGTCATCACGTTCAGGTCCAGACCCGTAAAGTACATGAGCACCACCGCAAACAGCACGGACAGCGGGATGCTGATGCCGACCACAAGGGTGGGCTTGACGTCCTTGAGGAAGATGGCCAGCACGATGATGGCCAGCGCGGCACCCACCACCATGCTGGTGAGGATGCTCTGGATGACGATGGTGATGTAGTTGCCCTGATTGGACAGCACCACCATGTGCAGGCCGTCGTACCGGCTCTCCATCTGTTCAAAGGCGGTCAGGCAGTTGTCGGAGACCTCGCCCGCACTGGAGGTCGCATTTTTATAGATTTTGAGGATGGATGCCTTTTCGCCGTTCAGTCGGGTGTAGCTGTCCGCAGAGTTGTCGATGACCTCCACATCCGCCACATCGGAAAGGCGCACGTCACCGTAGCCCTCCACATGCAGCAGCAGAGCACCGCTGATGTCCTCCACGCTGTCGTACTCTTCGCCCACCTTCAGCAGCCAGGACTCGCCGTCCTTGTCCGGCACATAACCGGCCGGCATGGAGAAGTTCTGTGCATAGATGAGCTGGGCCAGCGTGTCGATGTCCAGCTGCTTTGCCACATCGGCCTGTGCCAGCGCATTGGTCTTGGCCGTCTCGTACTCTTCCTTGGCGGCCTCCAGCTGCTTTTCGTACTCGTTCAGCATTTCACGCGCTTCGGTGAACTGCATATAGGCATTGAGCTGCTGCTGAGAGAAGCTGCCCAGCGCGCCGGAGAACTCGCTCATCAGCTGCGGCACATTGTCCATGGCCTTAATGGTGCTTTCCAGCGCGTTGTAGACCACATTCAGGCTTTCCTGCAGCTGCATCTCATTGGCAAGATCTTCCGCCGTGCTGCCCTCGGTGCCGGTCTCGGTGTTCATGCGCTCCTGCAGCTTCTGCAGTGCACCGGTGAGCTTATCCGTGATGGTGCGCAGCTCTGCCACGATATCGATGAGGGAGTCGATGTCCCGCATACCGGTCTCGTTGAACTTGTCCAGCACCTTCTGCAGGCCGTCGCGCACCTCGATCAGGGCCTGCTGGATCTCGGGCTCCTTGACCACGGCGATCAGGTCGTTGACGCTTTCCAGCAAAGCCTGCGCCTGCGCGCGCACCGTTTCCACTGCGGCACCCACCTCGGTGCTCATCTGGCTCATGACCGAGTTGGACACGGTATTGCCAAAGTTTTTCAGCTGCTTTTCGTACTCTTTACGGCCTGCGTTGATCTGTGCCTCGGCAGCTTCCAGCTGCTCACGGGCCGCCGCCAGCTGGGTATCGATGAGCTCCAGCAGCTTTGCATTGATATCGTTGATCTTATCCTGATTCAGCTGCACCTGAACCATCTTATCCACCAGACCGCTGGAGGAAACGCTGGAAACACCGCCCCTGCGCTGGAGCTCCGGCACCAGCGTTTTCTGGATGAACTCCGAAAGCTCGTACTGGTCCGCGCCCTCGCGGCTGACGGCCACCGTCATAAAGGCGTTCATGTTCAGGCTGTATTCAATGACAGAGGGGGTCAGGCAGGTGCTCGGCAGGTCGCTTTTTGCCTGATCCAGCTTGTTGGACACCTTGACCATGGCGCTGTTCATGTCGGTATCGTCCACAAATTTCATCAGCAGCAGGCTGTAGTTTTCTGCCGATGTTGCGGTGATATCGGACACGCCCGGCACGGTGAGCGCATTTTCCAGAACATCGGAGACTTCGCTCTCCACACGCTCCGGGCTTGCACCGGGATACACGGTGACCACCATCAGATACGGCGTGCTGACGTTGGGCAGAAGGTTCGTATCCATCTTTGTGACTGCCACAAAGCCCAGGATCAGAACCATAACGACTGCCACCAGCACCGTAAATGGTTTTTTAACACTGAATTTTTCCATTTTTCCCTACCATTTCTCTGCCGTGCCGCAAAGCAGGGCAGCCGCTTTCTTTCCAGAAAGGCCACACTTCAACATTTTTATTATACACACAAGCCCCCGCCTTGCAAGGGCAGGGGAGGATTCTTTTGTGATTCTTTAGATTCTTTCGCAGGATTTTAACAATTACCCTTCCGTTTTTCCATTTTCCGGCAGCGGATGCGACCAAATTCGGTCTGTCTCCCCCGATTGATACGCCTCAGCCGGGCAGATTGTTGCACCCCGCAGAAATTTTCTGCAGGGCGCACGGCAGCAGCTTTTTGTTTTTTGCGTGGAAATGTGCATTTGAATATGTTATACTAAGATGCAGAATGGATCAGCAGGCCCTTTTTCGGGCCTTATCCTATAGATTCGACCGAAAAAAACGAGGAACACTATGAAAAAAGTCATTTCCGTCCGTTTCAAAGAGAACGGCAAAAGCTATTATTTCGACCCCGCCGGGGCCGACATCAAAACCGGCGAATACGTCATTGTGGAAACTGCCCGCGGCATCGAGTGCGGCGAGGTGGTGCAGGGGGTGAGGGAGATCACCGATGCAGCGGTGCCCAAGGCCCTCAAGCCCATCACCCGCATGGCCGACAGCGTGGACATCCGCCGGATGCGCCAGAACCGTGAGGACGAGAAGCGCGCCTACCACACCTGTCAGGAGTGCATCGCCCGCCACGGTCTGGAAATGAAGCTGGTGGAAGCGGAATACACGCTGGACCGCTCCAAGATCATGTTCTACTTTACCGCAGACGGCCGGGTGGACTTCCGCGAGCTGGTCAAGGATCTGGCCGGTATCTTCCACACCCGCATCGAGCTGCGCCAGATCGGCGTGCGGGACGAGAGCAAGATGATCGGCGGTCTGGGCATCTGCGGCCAGCCCTTCTGCTGCAGCCGCTTCCTCAAGGACTTCCAGCCCGTGTCCATCAAGATGGCAAAGGAGCAGGGCCTTTCGCTGAACCCCACCAAAATCAGCGGTGCCTGCGGCCGGCTGATGTGCTGCCTTGCCTACGAGGAAAGCGCCTACGAATACCTGAACAGCATCATGCCCATGGTGGGCAGCACCGTGCGCACACCGGACGGCCTTGGCACTGTGCTGGAAGTGAACCCGGTATCCGGCTACCTGCGGGTGCGCTGCGGCACCGAGAGCCTTTCGCCCCGGTACTACAAGGTAGGCGTGTGTGAGTATGTCAGCGGCGGCAAGCGTGCGCCCCGCCGCCCGGACCCGGAGGACGATTACTCCGGCGTGCGCAACCCGGCACCGGTGGTGGCCTGCTCCGACGAGGGGGAAAAGCGCTGCGCTGGCGGCTGCTGTGCCCGGAAGCGCCCTGCCGAAAAGGAGTGAGAGCCGCGCCGGAGGCTCCGAGGGGTTAGTCTGGCAAAACTAACTATTCTTCGTGATTTTTGCCAAAAAACTCCTGCAAATTTGTCCATAAGTTAGCCTGTGCTTTTGTGCAACCCAACAAAAAACAAACTTTTGTGTTTTTTGGGCCACGGTTAGTCTTGCCTTTTCTCACCTGCTTTGTTAGAATGCAGACAAGGATATGATTTCCGGAGAGACATGCACAGCCGTGCCATACATGACTCTTCATACCATACTTCGGGCACGGAGATAAAAAGGAGAGTTTATTATGGCACACAAGGTTTCTGACGCATGTGTTGGCTGCGGCGCTTGCGAGGGCGCTTGCCCGGTTGGCGCTATCACCGTTGACGGTGTTGCATCTGTGAACGCAGACGCTTGCATCGACTGCGGCGCTTGCGAGGGTGCTTGCCCCACCGGTGCTATCACTGCTGAATAATTTTAGCAGCGGCACAAAAACGCTTCAAGAGCAGCAGGCCTGTCCAAAGCAGGTCTGCTGCTTTTTGTTTTGCAGTAATTCGCACAAATTCCACAGGCAATTCCACCTATTTTTTTGAGAGGGTCAGGCGCACTTATCTATGGAACATTCTACCGAAGTCTTGTATAATAGAACTATGGTATATTGCTCGCCGGAGCATCGCTTCGGCTCGGATGCGCTGCTGCTGGCCCGTTTTTGTGAGCCGAAGCGTGCCCAGAAGGCCGCAGACCTGTGCTCCGGCTGCGGCATCGTGGCGCTGGAATGGCACGACCGGGGCCACCGGGGCCCCTGCATCGGGCTGGAACTGCAGCCGGAGGGTAGCGCCCTGCTTTCCGCTGCGGTGGACGAGCAGGACATCGGGCATCTTACGCCGGTCTGTGCCGACCTGCGCACCTTCCGGCAGGGCGAGGGAAGTTTTGACGTGTGTGCGTGCAATCCGCCCTACTTCACGGATGGGCCCCAGAGCCGGAACGCGGCCCACGCCCTTGCCCGGCACGAGAACACCTGCACACTGGACGATGTGTGCGGGTGCGCCTTCCGTCTGCTGAAGGACGGCGGACGCTTTTCCCTCTGCCACCGGCCGGAACGGCTGGCGGAGGTGCTGGCGGTGCTGCGGGCCCACCGGCTGGAACCCAAGCGGCTGGCCTTTGTAAAGAACAAAGCAGACGGCGTGCCATGGCTCTTCCTTGTGGAAGCGCAGAAGAACCGCAAAACCGGCCTGCGGGTGGAGCCGGATGTGTTGATCAGCGCCGGTGCGGCGCTATATGGCAGATAAACCCTCTCCGTCATCGCTGTGCGATGCCACCTTGCTCCCCACTTTGTCACCCTCGGTGACATTTCTCCCCGGAACGGGGAGAATCTGTCGAAGGGCGAGGTTTTTCCCATCATACGGCAGTGTTTCCCTCCTTGTCAAAAGCTCCCCCTTTCGGGGGAGCTGGCTGCGAAGCAGACTGAGAGGGTTGTGCTTTTCAGGAGGTAACTATGGCAGGAACTCTTTATATCGTGGCAACGCCCATCGGCAATCTGGACGATATGCCGCCCCGGGTGGCCGCCACCTTTGGCGCGGCCGATTTCATTGCCGCCGAGGACACCCGTGTGACCATGAAGCTGCTGAACTTTCTGGGCCTGAAAAAGCCTATGGTCAGCTACTATGAGCACGCCCTGCAGAAGGGCGAGGGCATCCTGCGCCGCATTGAGGCGGGGGAGAGCTGCGCACTGTGCAGTGATGCGGGCATGCCCTGCGTCTCCGACCCGGGCGAGGTGATCGTGCGGGATGCGCTGGCCCGGGGCATCAAAGTGGTGCCGGTGCCAGCGGCCTCTGCCTGCGTCACCGCGCTGGCCGTGTCCGGGCAGGACACCTCCCGCTGGGTGTTCGAGGGTTTTCTGCCCGTGAACCGCAAGCAGAAAAAAGAGCGGCTGGCTGAGCTTTTGCAGGAAAAGCGCACCACCATCTTCTACGAAGCTCCCCACAAGCTGCGCACCACGCTGGACGATCTGACCAACGCCTTCGGTGCCGACCGCAGCATCACCCTGTGCCGGGAACTGACCAAGCTCCATGAGGATATCTGGAAGACCACCCTCGGCGAGGCGGTGGAGCACTACAAAGCCAACGAGCCCCGGGGGGAATATGTGCTGGTGATGGCCGGTGCGCCGGAGACCGCCGACCCGGAGCAGGAGCTGACGCTGGAGCAGGCAGCGCAGCGGGCGCTGGAACTGACCGGGCAGGGCTTTGGCCCCACCGCAGCGGCCAAGGCGGCGGCGCAGGGCACACCCTATTCCAAGAGCGAAGTGTACAAGCAGCTGCTGGTATTGCAACAGGGCCAGCAGACAGCGGAATGATACGTAACTGGTAAACAGAGGAGGACCCTTTTTGTGACAAAGCTTCTGGTTTTGAGCGACAGCCACGGCGGACGCACCGCCATTGAGCGTGTGCTGATGAAAGAGAGCAAAAACATCGATGCCCTGATCTTTCTGGGCGACGGCCTGCGGGATCTGGAACTGACCCTGACGCTGTATCCCAAGCTGCGGGCCTACTCGGTGGCCGGCAACTGCGATTACGGCGCACTGGAACCCACCGACGGCCTTGCCGCCTTTGACGGCGTGGTGATCTTTTACACCCACGGTCATATGTACGGCGTAAAATACGATCTGGATACGCTGGCAGACGCCGCATCTGCCCGGGGTGCCGAGGTGGCGCTGTTCGGCCACACCCACATCCCCCATGCAGAGACCCGCAGCGGGGTGTTCCTGTTCAACCCCGGCTCCTGCGGCCGGTGCTACACCGGGCCGGACACCTACGGCATCCTGACGCTGGACGAAGGCAAAGTGACCGCCTATGAACACAAAGAGGTACCCAAACAATGAGCATCAATGAGGTGCGCTATCTGCCGGAATGCGGCAGCACCAACGCTTACGTGAAGGAGCATTTTGAGGAGTTCGGCCCGGTGGGCGCGGTGTATACCGAGAACCAGACCGCAGGCCGGGGCCGTCTGGGCCGCAGCTGGGTGAACGCCGAGGGCAAGGCCCTGTATTATACAGTTGCCATCCGGGAGCCGCTGGCCCAGCCTGCCACCCTGCCGCTGCTGGCCAGTCTGGCCGTGCGCACCCAGCTCAAACTGCGCTACGGCGTGGACTGCCAGATCAAGTGGCCCAACGATCTGCTGCTGAACGGCAAAAAGATCGTGGGCATCCTGTGCGAGAGCGTGAGTTACGGCTACCAGCAGCAGGGCCGGGGCATCCTGTGCGGCATCGGCATCAATCTTGCCCAGCCCCAGAGCTACTTTGACGCCGCCGACCTGCCCAACGGCACCTCGCTGGAGCTGCAGGGGGCAAAGGTGGATCTTTCCACCGACCCCGCATGGCTGGCCGAGGGCCTGACCGACTTTGGTTTTGACCGCAATCTGTACCAGTTTGCCCGGGACGGCTTTGCCCCTTTCCGGGAGGAATACAAGGCCGCCTGCGTCAATCTGGGCCGCCGGGTCACCTTTGACCTGCCGGATGGCAGGCAGGAGGCCGGTGAAGCCGTCGATGTGGACGAAGAGGGCCGTCTGGTGGTGCGCACCGACAGCGGCGAAGTGCATGTGTTCACCGGCGAAGTGTCGGTGCACGGCATCTATGGAGCCGTGTAAAAGCGCTCTTTATAATATATGAGTGTCCCGGGAATTTTCCTCGGCTGGTCCAGTCGAGGAAAGGCCCGGGGCTTTATTTTTTCCGGCTTTGCCCGAGGCCCCCACAGAAAGCAGGGGAACGAGGAGCTTTTTGCTATCCTCCGGACAGGCGCGTGCTGTTAAAAGGCATTCTTTTCCTGCAAAGCTGTTCTCTATACGCGTACAGTTTTGGAATCATATGGAATCTTTTTGCACGCTTTTGCCCGAATTTCCCGCAAAATGCTTGAATAAACGAATTTTTTGTAAATTTCTTGTGTACATTTCCAGTTGCCAATTCAGTCATACTTTAGTATAATAGAGTACGTGCCAGCGCGTCCTTTTGGATGGGATGCGCGTGTTTAGGAAATCGGAAAACGGACAGCACAAGCGCCCTGCCCCCAAAAAGCAAGGCGCTTGTATTGTCACAAGGAGTGCAAGCATGAAAGATCAAGAATCCTTCAAGCCGTATATTCCTGCGGAAAAGATCACCGCAGAAATGACGGCGACCTCTGTGATCATGGGCATCATCCTGTCTGTGGTCTTCGGCGCTGCAAATGCCTATCTGGGCCTGCGCGTCGGCATGACTGTTTCTGCCTCCATCCCGGCAGCAGTCATTTCTATGGGCGTGATCCGCGTCCTGCTCAAGAAGAACTCCATTCTGGAGAGCAACATGGTGCAGACCATCGGTTCCGCAGGCGAGAGCCTGGCCGCCGGTGCCATCTTCACCATGCCCGCACTGTTCCTGTGGGCAAAAGAGGGCCTGTGCGACAAGCCCAGCATCCTGGAGATCACCCTGATCGCCCTGTGCGGCGGCATTCTGGGCGTTCTGTTCATGGTGCCCCTGCGCAACGCCCTGATCGTCAAGGAACATGCCACCCTGCTGTACCCGGAAGGCACCGCCTGTGCAGACGTTCTGCTGGCCGGTGAAGAGGGCGGTGCAAACGCCTCCACCGTGTTCTCCGGCATGGGTCTGGCAGCCATCTTCAAGTTCATCGTGGATGGCCTGAAGATGATCCCCTCCGACATTGCCGTGGCCTTCAGCTCCTTCAAGGGTGCTCTGGGCATGGAAGTATACCCCGCTCTGCTGGGCGTGGGCTATATCGTCGGCCCCAAGACCGCTTCCTATATGTTTGCCGGTTCTCTGGTAGGCTGGATGGTCATCATCCCGCTGATCTGCCTGTTCGGCGCAAACATTTCCCTGTACCCGGCAGCAGCCGGCACCACCATTGCTGATCTGTATGCAGCAGGCGGTGCAGACGCTATCTGGTCCAACTACGTCAAGTATATCGGCGCAGGCGCCATTGCTACCGGCGGTATCATTTCGCTGATCAAGAGCCTGCCTCTGATCGCATCCACCTTCCGCGACGCCATGAAGAGCATGAAGGGCGGCAGTGCTTCCGGCACCTCCCGCACCGATAAGGACATGCCCATGCCCCTTATTCTGGGCGGCATCCTGCTCATCATCCTCATCATCTGGCTGGCTCCGGCCATCCCCGTCAGCCCGCTGGGTGCTCTGCTGATCGTCATCTTCGGCTTCTTCTTCTCCACCGTCTCTGCACGTATGGTCGGCATGATCGGCAGCTCCAACAACCCGGTCTCCGGCATGACCATTGCCACCCTGCTGATCGCTACCATGATCCTGAAGGCCACCGGCAACGTTGGCATCGAGGGCATGATCGGCTCCATGGCCATCGCATCTGTCATCTGCATCTGCGCTGCCATTGCTGCAGATACCTCTCAGGACCTGAAGACCGGCTACCTGCTGGGTGCGACCCCGGTCAAGCAGCAGATCGGTGAGCTGATCGGCGTCATTGCCGCCGGTCTGGCGATCGGCGGTGTGCTGTACCTGCTGGACAGCGCATGGGGCTACGGTGGTGCCGAGGTCCCCGCACCGCAGGCTACCCTGATGAAGATGATCGTTGAGGGCATCATGGGCGGCAACCTGCCCTGGAACCTGGTGTTCACCGGCGTGTTCCTTGCCATTGCTCTGGAGATCCTGCGCATCCCCGTGATGCCCTTTGCCATCGGCCTGTATCTGCCCATCTACCTGAACACCTCCATCATGATCGGTGGTGCTGTGCGCTGGTTCATGGACAGCCGCAAGAACGTTGACGCTGCCACCAAGGAAGAGCAGACCACCACCGGCACCCTGTTCTGCGCCGGCATGATCGCCGGCGAGGGCCTTGTGGGCATCATGCTGGCTGTGTTTGCCGTGTTCGGCATCAGCACTGCCCTGAGCATTGATCTGGGCAACATTGGCGGCGTGGTCCTGATGATCGTGATGATCGCATGCCTGCTGGCCTTCTCCATGAAGAAAAAGAAGAACTGATGAATAAGAAAAAACGATCCATCAATTATCTGGATCTTATCCCGCAGCGGGCGGAGACCCTGCGCTGGCACACAGATGAAGCCACCGGCCTTATCACCCTTGAGGTGGAGAACACCGGTGTGTTCAATACGATCGCGCAAAAAGTGTTCCATAAACCGCGCACCACACAGGTGCATCTGGACGAGACCGGCAGCTATCTTTGGCCGCTGATCGATGGCCGGAAGACCGTTGCACAGCTTGCTGACTGCATGAAGCAGCAGTTCGGCGAAAAGGCCGAACCGCTGTACCCGCGCATCATCAAGTATTTCCAGATCGTGGAATCTTACCACTTTATCAAGTTCCTCAACCAATAAGCGCAAAAGAAGCGGCGCTCAGAGCCTGTTGCAAGGCACTGAGCGCCGCTTTTCTTATTCTTTTTTGCTGCTCCAGCCTGCCGCATCTGCGGCCACGGCATTTTATCTGCGGCGCCTTCTCTTTTTGAGGCTCAGCGAACCGCCGCCAGCCGCAAGCGTGAGCACCATCATTGCAAACAGGATGAGCACCAGTGCGCACAGCAGAAGCGCCGTTGCCTTCATGTCGGTGCGGAAGTCGGAGACGTACTCCCGGTGGGTCACAAGGTCCACCGTGCCCACTTCATCGCCGTCCAGATACACGGTGGCTGTACCCACCACACTGCCGCTCTTGACGGTGGCCGCAATGCTCTCCGGCAGGTCGAAGGAGTAGGTAACAATATCGTCCGCGTGACCATAGCCGCTGACCGGCGCAGCGGCATACAGCGCCACCGCCGGTTCGGTGCGGCACTTGGTCAGCGCCACGGTGGTGATCTCGGTCTGGGTGTCCACCAGCGGACGGTCCGCAAAGCTCTCAAAGGCCCAGTCGAACAGATCATCGCACTCGGCAAAGAGGTGGTCCGGCGTATCGCAGCCAAGGATCACCAGCCCGTAGGTGTGGCCGTTCTTTTCCGCAAAGGCAACGATGCAGCGGCCTGCCAGCGTGGTAAAGCCGCCCTTGACCCACCGGACATACTCCCGGTAGTTGGCGCTCTCGCTGTTCATCAGGCTGTTGGAGCTGCTGATGGTGCGCTCGGCCTTGCGCAGATTGGTGGCCGGCAGCACATAGCTGGCGGTGCCCGCCACCTGTGCAAAGGTCTGGTTTGCCGCACAGGCGGCGGCGATCTTTGCCAGATCCTGCGCGGTGGACACGTTGCCGTAGTCAAACAGGCCGTGGGCACAGGTAAAGTTCGTGCCGGTGCAGCCCAGCTCCTGGGCACGGGCGTTCATCTGCTTGACGAAATCCAGCACGCTGCCGCCCACATCGTAGGCAATGACGCTGGCGGCGTCGTTGGCGCTGACGATGAGCATGGCGTTCAGCAGGTCGATGCGGCGCACCGTCTCGCCGATGCGCAGGCCTATGGTAGTGCCGTTGGCGTTCTGGATATCCCGGAACTCCTGGGTCAGCGCGGTGGGCACGGTCACTTCACCGTTCAGATCCTTGCCGCTTTCCAGCAGCAGCAGGGCCGTCATGAGCTTGGTCAGGCTGGCAACATACTGCTGCTGGCCGGCGTTCTGGTTCAGGATGGTCTTGCCGGTGTCGGCGTTGAACAGGTACACCGCCTCGGTCTCGCTGGCGGTCTGGATGGGCATGGGATATACCGCAAGGCCCGGCAGTGCAGCAGCAGCGGCTAGTGCCAGCGTGAGCACCAGCGCCGTCATGCGGCGGAAGATGGTGTTTTTGAACATGAGCGTGCCCCCTTGTATCTGCTTGCCGACGCACGGCAAAAATTTTTGTTTTGAAACAGCTCCTACTTGCCGGAAAGGCTCTGGCTTGCTATACTACTTTAAAGAATACCATAAACCAGCCAAAAGAGAAAGAGAGAAAGGCGGTTTTTAACAATGTTTCTGTCCTTTTGTGGAAAAGTTCCCCGCAACGAGGGGGCTGCGTTCGTTGCGCCCAACGCCACCGTGCAGGGCGATGTGATCCTCAAAGCCGGTTCCACGGTGTGGTACGGTGCCGTGCTGCGCGGCGACGACGGCCAGCTTATCATCGGCGAAAACTCCAACGTGCAGGACAACGCCGTGCTGCACTGCGATGTGGGCGGAGCCGTGACGCTGGGCAGGAATGTCACTGTGGGCCACAGTGCGCTGGTGCACGGGTGCACGGTAGGGGATGGCAGCCTCATCGGAATGCACGCCACCCTGCTCAACCACTGCGTCGTGGGCAAAAACTGCATCATCGGCGCGGGTGCGCTGGTGCCGGAGGGCATGGTCATCCCGGACGGCTCGGTGGCCGTTGGCGTGCCCGCAAGGGTCATCAAGCAGGTGAGCCCCGCACAGGTCGAGTCCAACCTGCACAACGCCGCCCACTACGTGGAGCATGGCAGAGTGCACGCAGCACAGCTGAAATGTGATTGACCTTTTGCGCCTGCTGTGTTATGCTGAAAAAAAGCGCATTTGCGCACCGGAGGAATTTTTATGCAGGTATTCACCCGACGCAACTTTTTGAAAGGCTCCGGCACACTGGTGCTGGCAGCTGCCGCTTCCGGCTTGCTGTGCGGTGCTGCGGCACCTGCTGAAACCGTTCCTATGACAGAAACGGTCGGGGGACTGGTGGTGCACACGGTCCGTGCTTTTGCAAAGGATTATGGACACATTTTCCGGCATCTCCGGCAGTTAGAGATCCATTTCGACCTCGAAAACACCAATGATTTTCCTGTGTATTTCAATCAGGAAAACTTTCTGGTGCATCTGGGCAATGTGCGCCGGGACACCCGCGCTTACTTCGGCGGGCTGAACAAATGGAACGGCTCACGCTATATACAGGATGTTCATCTGGAACCCGGAGAGTGCCAGACGATCTCTTACATCTGCAATCTTCAGGCCGAAGATCTGGAAGCCGGTCTGCGGGCCGAAAACCCTGTTCCATGGTGTATTGCGCTGCTTTACGGTCAGCAGCGGCAATCCTTTACAGGCTATCTGCTGCCCGACCAGTATAGTTCCGACTTTACCGCCGGGCCAGTGGAGAGCACCGCGTTTCCTGCAGTGGGCGGCGTGCAGCTTTCTGAACTGTGGTGTGATGATTCCTATACCCAAAACGGTTTCTATTATCTTCACTTTTATTTTACGCTGCAAAATAAAAGCGATGTCGAGATCGCACTGCCTTTCAACGGATTGTCCGGAGGAGACGTGCTGGACAATTTCAGTATGAAGCTGGACGGGCAGCCAAAAGAGCATTACCGCTTGTACGCCTGCTCTCACAGTGCGATCTTCCGTCCGCAGGAAGCCGGTCATCTGGAGTCCCTGCAGGCCGGCGAAAGCCGGTTTGCCACAAACGGAATCTATCTGACCAAAGAAGAATTTGATACCCTGTACACCGGCGGTCACACGGTGGAATTTACTTTTACCTGTAACGGTGAAGTTTTGACCCTGCGCGGTGACCCGCGCATCGGTATTTGGGAGTCTGTTTAAAAGCTTTCGTGCCTGCGCACTTTTCGCTTTTGATCTCTTTACGAAAAAAAAGCTTTATTTTTTCGATTTTTTCACAAAATAGCAATGACTTTTTGAGGGAAATGGGGTATACTATCAATTGTAGAGCACGCGGGGCCGCAACCGCATCTCTACACATGATTCCTCCTCACACCAAAGCAATACCCCAAACAGAGATTCCCTCCGGTGTACCGCAAGCGCTGGGGGGAGTCTTTGTTTTTATCCGCTTTTGTATTTTATGATTTCCTGCGTGAAAAGGAGAGGTTTCGTTATGTCTGAGCTTATCACCCGCCGTACCTTTTTAAAGGCCGCCGGTACTGCCATGGCGGCGGCTGCCGCAGGCGGCATGCTGGCAGGCTGCGGGAACGGAGAGTACGGTGCCACACCCGGCAGTCCGGCCCTTCCCGCCATTGACAGCAGCACTTATGCCGACTTTGGTTCCTTTATGCTAGACCTTGGCCCTCTGAGCGGCCAGTGGACATCCCGCACTACTTACCAGTCGGACGGCTGGCGGCACAATTATCTTTACACCGGTCTTAAGATCAGCGCATACACCAGCGCTGTCACCCTTTCCACCAGCAATTTCACCTGCATGCACAATAATGAAAAGCTTACCGTGTGCAGTCTGGGCAATTTTGGTTTGAATGACGCCAAAACAGGCTTCAAATTTATCACGAGTGTGACGGTTCCTGCGGGTCAAAGTAACACCGTCCCCCTCTACATCGACCTTGGCCCGGTAAACACTGCTTCATTCAATCAGTTTTACACGGGCAGATTTACCATTACAGTCAGATATGGAAGCACCACCAAGACCTTTGACTACAGCCACAATTTGTCCGGTGACCCCAATGTTACCTGATTTTTGAATTGCAAAACTCCCCTGAAATGCCTTAAAAAGCCTTTCAGGGGAGTTTTTGTTTACAACGCTCTGAACTTTGCCGCAAACACGCTGAGCACGATCTTGGGGTTCACCTGTGCGCCCAGACGCTGGATGGCGGCATCTGCCAGCCGCAGGGCACGCCGGGCGGCATCGCCCTGCACCGGTGCGTGGGGGCTTTGCCGCAGGCCCGCTGCCGCCACCGCACGGAAGTCTGTCAGCAGGGCGGCGGCACCGGCTTTATCCTTCTCATACGGAGCCAGCAGCACGGCGGCGGCATAGCTGTCACGGTCGGCAGCGGTCTTTGCCAGCTGCAGCGCCTTTTCCACCTGCGCCGTACGGGCTTCGTCCTGTGCCGCTGCAAGCACCGTGCCGATGTGCCCGTCGAACAGCTCGCTGTACAGCGCGGCGGTCTTTTTGTCTACCCCCTGCGCGGCGCAGTAGCGGGCACACTGCTCCGGCGGGACCGGTGCCACGGCAAAGCTGATGCAGCGGCTGCGGATGGTGGGCAGCACGCCTGCCAGCGAATCGGCTGTGAGCAGGAACAGCACCCCCTCCGGCGGCTCTTCCATCACCTTCAGCAGTGCGTTGGCAGATTCCTCGTTCATCTTTTCCACGTGGTAGAGCAGCACCGCGCGGCCCTCAGCCGAAAGGCTGGTGTTGAAGATCTCGCTGCGCATGGCTGTGACCTGACCCACCAGATACCGGCCGCCTGCGCCCATGCCGGTGACCGAGATCGCCTCGCGCACGATGCCGGTCTCCACCTGACCGCTGTCGCGCTTGCCGGCCTTTGCCACCGCACGGCAGCATTCGCCCCGCAGAAGGGCCTCAGCGGGCGCTCCGCCGGCAGGGTAAAGATAATCGGCCGCGATGCAGCGGGCCGCAAAACCGGCCCCAAGGCCCTCTTCGCCCACCAGCAGCACGCTGTGGGTCAGGCGGCGGGCTGCCAGCATCAGCTGCACGCTGCTTTTCAGTTCTGCGTTGCCTTCCATGCGGTCCAGCATCATGGGGGTGCACTCCTTTTATGAGACGATTTGAAATGCCCTCCGCGCTGCTCTGGGCATCTTCAGCGGAAAAATTATTTTTGATCTGCAGCCCCGGAACGCCTGCGGAACTTGTTGGGGCGAAGCCCCTCCATCTTGCTAACGCAAGACCGTTCTGCCGCTTGAAAGCCCCACTGGGGCTTTCATTGCTGCGCAACCGCGGGCATTCCGGGGCTGCATTTTCACGGGTTGGGTCGTGGAGGAAAACGGCAGCTTTGTCGTTTAACCGGAAACTTTTCCGCCATGCCAAGGGCTCTCCCTTTGGGAGAGCTGTCACCGCAGGTGACTGAGAGGGCTAGGACGCTTGCGGGGATTCTTATCTTCTGTTTTTCCGCTTCCACTGCTCGCGGCGGACCCATGCACGGATGGCGCGGTAGCCCATGGGGCCAAAGAAGAGCCAGACATTCGCCATGCTGAGCAGCAGGCTCAGCTTCTGGGGCAGCGGTGCGCCCAAAAAGCTCAGCACCCACAGGATCCCCGCAAAAACGCCAAAATACTTCACCCGGACAGGGATCACAAAGAACAGCAGCACCTGTACTTCCGGGTACAGCATGGCAAAGGCCAGCAGCAGCGAAAGGGACAGGCAGTAGGTGCTGCCGCTGACACCGGTAAGCAGGCAGGCCAGCACGGTGCCCAGCATGCCGGACAGCAGATAGACCGTATAGCGGAAATTGCCCCACTCCCGTTCCAGCGCCGTGCCGATGAACCAGGTAAAGTAGATGCCCAGCACTGCACTGAGGATGCTGCCGCCATAAGAGGGGATGAACACAAAGGTGATGATGCGCCAGATCTGGCCGCTCAACAGAAGATATCTGCTGAGGGACAGCCAGACGCTGATGGTCTGGTTCACAAACAGCTCGATGGCCAGTACAAGGATCTGCCCGCCCACCAGAATGTTAGTCAGGTTCGGGATGCCGAAACGCCCATATCTGCGTTCCAGTCGGTTCAGCCAATTGTTCATAGGGTGCCTCCCTCAATTCGGAAATGTTTTGCCGCAGCTTACTGCTGTTATTGTACCATGATTGGCCGGGGCATTCAACACTGTTGAAAACCTCTGCTCCCAAAGCCCGGAAATACAGCTTTCCCGCCGCTCTCCGGACACTAAAGCACAACCGAAAATTGTATGTAATTTCCGGTCTGGAATGAACTTTTCACTTTTTCCACTGGGTTTTCAACCGCTTTTGTGAAGAAAAGGTTGGGTTTTCCGTGATGTTTTCCACTTTTTCCACTGGGTTTTCAACAATAAAAAGGGATCAGCCCTATACGCACCGTAATTCAGGCAGCCGCTTTCTGGAAAGTTTTGGATGAAAATGCAGGCATTCTGCCTTTTATAAAAAAGAAAGTCGAAGGATTTTCTTTGCATTCTACAAACCGCTCCCGAGCGGCGATTTATTTTTCTCCAATCTGGAATGGAACGGCCCCAAGTTTTCAACACCGGGCCGCTGCCGTTTTTCCGTGTGGAAAAGGCGGGGAAAATTGCAGTTTTCCACACCGGAAAAGCTGCTGCGCGCGGGGAGAGCTGAACCCTCTCAGTCACCTTCGGGGGAGCTGGCATCGCGCAGCGATGACTGAGAGGGTTTGTCCCATAAAAAATGCCGGGCAGTCACTTCAAGACTGTCCGGCATTGCTTTATTCTTTACATCATATTGTGGAATACCAGTTGTGCGATCTGGAAATACAGGATCAGGCTGCAGGCGTCCACGATGGTGGTGATGAAGGGGGTAGCCATGATGGCCGGGTCTGCACCCAGCTTCTTTGCGGCCAGCGGCAGCATACCGCCCACCAGCTTTGCCAGAATGACGCTGAAGAACAGCGACACGCTGACCACGATGGCATAGCCCATCACGTTGGCGTACTGGCCGGGGAAGAGGAAGGTGTACATCAGGTAGATGCGCAGGCCGTTCACGATGCCCAGCACCGCGCCCACGATGGCCGACACCCGCAGCTCCTTGCCCAGCACCCGCACAAAGTCGGCGGGCTCCACCTCGCCCAGAGCCAGACCGCGCACCATCAGGGTGCTGATCTGGTTGCCGCAGTTGCCGGCGGTATCCATCAGCATGGGCATGAAGGAAACCAGCAGGGGCAGCGCGGTAAAGGCTTCCTCATAGTGGGTGGTGACCATGCCGGTAAAGGTGGCGGAAAGCATCAGGATCAGCAGCCATGGGATGCGCTGCTTTGCGTGGGTCCACACGCTGGTGCCAAAGTAGGTGGTGGCATCGTCGTCCGGCAGAATGGCGGCCATCTTCTGCATATCCTCGGTGCTCTCGTCGGTCAGAACGTCGATTGCATCGTCGATGGTGATGATGCCCACGAACATGCCCTCGTTGTCCAGAACGGGCATTGCGGTAAAGTCGTAGCGCTGCATCTCACGGGCCACATATTCCTGATCGTCCGTGACCTTCACCGCCACCACGTTGTCGTCCATGATCTCGGAAACGGGAATGTTCCTGTCCGAAAGCAGCAGGCTGCGGGCAGAGACAACGCCCTTCAGGCGGTTGCGCTCCACCACGTAGCAGGTGTACACGGTCTCTGCGTTTTCGCCCTGTTTGCGGATGGCGTCAAAGGCCTGCTCCACGGTCATATCCTCCCGCAGGCGGACATATTCCGGGGTCATCAGGCTGCCGGCAGAGCTTTCGGGGTAGTTCAGCAGCTTGTTCAGGCTCTCACGGGTCTGCTTGGAGGATTTTTCCAGCACACGCTTCACCACACCTGCCGGCATATCCTCCAGCAGGTCGGCGGCATCGTCCAGACTCATTTCCTCGATGGCGCTCACCAGCTCCACGTCCGAAAAGGCGTTTACCAGATCATCGCGGGCCTCGTCGGACATATAGGCAAATGCCTCGGTGGCAACTTCCTTTTTCAGCAGGCGGAACACCACAAGGCGGTTGTTCTCGTCCAGCTCTTCCAGCAGCTCGGCAAGGTCGGCAGGCTGCTCTTCCTCGGTCACTTCGCGCAGCTTGACGTACTGCTTTTTGATGAGCAGCTTGAGCAGGCGGCTCTTGGTCAGCATCTCGGGGTTGGCCTTGACCTCTTCGTCGTTGGCCTCCTCTTTCTCGGCCTCCCGCATGTCCTGCTTGAGGTCCTCGGTGGCTTCGTCGTTCAGGTCCTCGGCCAGCTTCTGGCGGACTTCGGCAGGGATATCGGCAGGCAGCTCCTGCACCGGCAGCGCCTGCTCCGCAGCATCAGCCGTCAGCTTCTTTTCTTCCATATCCATTGGGCGTTCCTCCTCAGTTTTTACGGCACAGGAGCAGCTCCTGTATCCGGAGGACGCAGCAGATCGGGAAACAAAAAACGCGCCGCCTTGCCTGCCGGAATGCCGCAAACGCCGCATTCTGCGCACACAAAGCCGCGCCTTCCTCTGCTCTGTTTTGCGGAAAGAGACACCGTGGAAGCGGTGCTTTTCCGCAGGACTCAGCGAAGGAGGCGAACGGTTGGGGGAAACGCAGTTGTTTTTGTTTTCTGATCCACCGCGCCGGTGGTTCTACTTCGACTATGATCCGGGTCCATTTTCCTGCGTTCACCTCCAAGTTTTCATATTCATTTTTATTATAGCGCCGCCAAAAAACGGGGTCAACCCTAAACCATGGATTTACAGGAATTTTATTTTATAAAAACACAGATCTTATTTTTCTTTCGCGTGAAAAGGCAGTCTGGCAAAGCCCGCAGCCCCTTGCCGAACTGCAAGGATAAAAATTACCGCTGAGAATGCCAAAGCACTGCGGCGGCGGCGAAAGTTCGTTTTTGGCCAAAACAAAACACCCTCTTCCGTGTTGCGGCGCACGAAAAAGGGTGTTTTGTTTGGATATTGCCTTGGTGTGAGGAGGAATCATGTTACACGGGAAACGGTTGCGGCCCCGCTTCCCATGGCAAAAGTATAACAGCTTTCACAATTCAATTCGTTAAGAAGCTATGAAGAAACTGTAAAAAGGAAATGGTATCTATTGGAAGATTTTGTGATAACATTTTTTGATTGACCTTCGTTTTTTCACATGCTAAAATGGAACTGTAAAAGCAGCTGTAAGGGAGGGCATCTTATGAGCGACTGTGCTTTTTTGAACAACAGCGGCAATTTTACCTCGTTCACCTACGATGGAAGAACGATTCGGTTCCGCACGCCTTCTTCTCTGGAGCGTTACACGGACATTCTGGAATGGGACAAGGGCTATCTTGTGGTCATGGCAAAATACAAAGGTGCCCCTGCAGAAGAAGAATACATTGATCTGATTCCCATCCTGAACAATTTGTATATTGATGCTGATGCTTTTTTAAAGCCGATCCGAAAGGTAGAGTTGCAGTATGCCTGATATTTTAAGCATTGCTGACCATG
>CAKSWG010000003.1 GCA_934511465.1 uncultured Faecalibacterium sp.
ACGGTGCTTACCGGCTGCTACCCGCAGGCTTTCCCGGAGGAAGCCGCCCAGTTCACCGAGGCCGACCTTGTGTGCGGCAACGGCGACCGCAAGGCCATCTTAGAGAATGTGCAAAAGCTCTTGGACGGCCACGAGCGCATCGTGGCCATCACGCCCCACCAGCGCGGCGAGCAGTTCGAGGAGCTGCCCGTGGAGCGGTTCGAGACCCACACCCGCGCCTTTATCAAGGTGGAGGACGGCTGCAACCGTCAGTGCGCCTACTGCGTCATCCCCCGCGCCCGCGGCCCGGTGCGCAGCCGCAGCGAAGCCAGCATCCTTGCCGAGCTGCGCCAGCTGGCCGCTGCCGGCTACCGCGAAGTGGTGCTCAGCGCCATCTCGCTGCCCAGTTACGGTCTGGACACCGGCACCAACCTTGTGGAGCTGGTGGAAAAATGCGCGCAGGTGGAGGGCATCCAGCGCATCCGCTTGGGCAGTCTGGACCCGGATATGCTCACGCCGGAGTTCATCACACGCCTTGCCGCGGTGGAAAAGCTCTGCCCCCAGTACCACCTCAGCCTGCAAAGCGGCTGCACCGCCACCCTGCGCCGGATGCGCCGTGTGTACACTGCCGAGCAGTATGCACAGGTGGTGGACCAGCTGCGCGCCGCCTACGGCAGCCGCCCGGTCAGCTTTACCACCGACTGCATCTGCGGCTTCCCCGGTGAGACGGAAGCCGATTTTGAAGAGAGCTGCGAGTTTTTGAAAAAGATCGGCTTTTTGAAGGTGCATGTATTCCCCTACTCCCGCCGCAGCGGCACGCCCGCCTACGACTTCCCCCAGCAGGTGCACGAGCGGGAAAAGCAGGAGCGCAGCCGCCGGATGAACGCCATTGCCGAGGAGGTGCGCCGCGCGGTGCTGGCCGCCTATGTGGGCACCGAGGACGATGTACTGCTGGAAACGCCCCTTTCCGGCACGCTGTTTACCGGCTACACCCGGCTGTACGTGCCGGTGGTGGTGTCCGCCCCCGGCCACGAAAGCGGGCAGATCGTGCACGTACGCTTGGGCGAATACGACGGCGAGCGGGTGCGTGCAGCACTTTGCTGAGTTTACGCGGTTAAAATTGTGGATTCTGTACAGAGGGACGAATACAACAAATTTTTAACAAATTTTGCGTTTTATCCCTTTTCATGCAGCATGCTTTATGATAAAATGAAAGTGGATCACCCGGGGCGCAGCGCTGTTTTGCAGCAGTGCGGTACCAATGTGCCCCGGAAGCACCCCGTTTTTTGCGGCAGAAGCGCTGCCGCAAGCAGGGTGCCGCCCGTTTGTTTTTGAACAAAGCAAGGAGAGAATTGGAATGAGTTTCAGAGGAATCAATACCACGGTCATCCAGATCCGCCGTCAGGTGTTTACCGAGGTGGCACGCATGGCCTACGCCAACGTGAAGGGCGAGCAGGCCAACCACCTGATGCGCAAGATCCCTTATACCATCATCCCCGGTGAGGAAGGCAAGCTGCGCAAGGATATCTTTTTGGAGCGCGCCATCGTTGAAGAGCGCGTGCGTCTGGCCATGGGCCTGCCCACCCGCCGCATGGACGAGCACAACAGCGTTGTTTCCGGCTTGGAAGATGCTTCCATTGCCGATAAGTATTACGATCCCCCGCTGGTGAACGTGGTCAAGTTTGCCTGCAACCGCTGCCCGGAAAAACTGGTCAAGGTGTCCGACCTGTGTCAGGGCTGCCTTGCCCACCCCTGTATGGAAGTGTGCCCCAAAAAGGCCATCACTTGGGAGAGTGGCCGTTCCATCATCGATCAGGACAAGTGCATCAAGTGCGGCCGCTGCGTTGGCGTGTGCCCCTACAACGCCATCGTCAAGACCGAGCGTCCCTGCGCCGCTGCCTGCGGCATGGGTGCCATCCACTCCGATGAGCTGGGCCGTGCCGAGATCGACTACAGCAAGTGCGTCTCCTGCGGCCAGTGTCTGGTGAACTGCCCCTTCGGTGCCATTGCCGACAAGGGCCAGATCTACCAGCTGATCCAAGGCTTCAACCGCGGCGACCGCATCTACGCTCTGGTGGCCCCCGCCTTCATCAACCAGTTCCCGGGTCTGGCTTCCACCGGCAAGCTCAAGGCCGCACTCAAGGCCGTGGGCTTCTACGACGTGGTGGAAGTTGCCATCGGTGCCGACCTGTGCACCGTGGACGAAGCACACGACTTTTTGGAGGAAGTGCCCGGGAAGCTCAACTTCATGGCAACTTCCTGCTGCCCGGCATGGAGCATGATGGCAAAGACCGCATTCCCGGATCTGGCCAAGAACATCTCCATGACCATGACCCCCATGGTGTTCACCGCCCGCATGATGAAGCAGAAGGACCCCGAGGCCCGTATGTGCTTCATCGGACCCTGCGCCGCAAAGAAGCTGGAAGCTTCCCGCCGCACCGTGCGCTCGGATGTGGACTTTGTGCTCACCTTTGAGGAGCTGGCCGGCATCATCGAGGCCAAGGATATCGATACCAGCCTGCTGGAAGTGGACGAGGACGAAGCTTTGCACGCCGCATCCGCCGCAGGCCGCGGCTTTGCACAGTCCGGCGGCGTGGCAAAGGCCGTTGCCGACAAGATCAAGGAGTGGCACCCGGATATGGAGGTCAAGATCGCATCCGCACAGGGTCTGGCCGAGTGCAAGAAGCTGCTGATGCTGGCAAAAGCCGGCAAGTACAACGGCTACCTGCTGGAAGGCATGGGCTGCCCCGGCGGCTGCATTGGCGGCGCAGGCACCATTGCCGACCCCGCACGCACGGCCATCCAGCTGAACAAGTACATCAAGGAAGCTCCCTTCACCGACCCGGAGGCCAGCCCCTTTATGAGCGAGATCCATGTGCTGAAGGACGACCCCAATTTTGAGCTGTAACATTTAACTTTTCAACCCGGCAGGGCCCGCAGGCTTTGCCGGGTTTCTTTTTGCAGAAAAACTTTGATGCTGCTTTTCGCTACACCCCCTTCCCGTGAAAAAGCAAAAGCACCCATAAATACTGTCCGGGTGAAGCGGAGACGCCCCAACATCGTCAAGCTTTTATTTCCGGTGTGCAACGTTTTTGTGAAAGGTTCACAAGGCGCATTGACATTCCCGCCCGGCCATGCTATGGTAGCATTGAACCACCGGTTTTCCCCAAAACCGGCCAAGGCCGTTTACACGGCAAAGAAAGGCAGATATCCATGACCAAAACATATAAACGCGTAAGCGCCGCCCTGCTTTCGGTGCTGCTGGTGTGCGTCTTTACCTTTGGTGCCAGCGCCGCCGCCAGCCTGAACGTGGGCATCAAATTCTGGAAGGAAAAGTCCGATAAGGAATCCATGGCCAACACCGGCATCGACGCCGACCGTGACGCCACCCTTACCCGGCAATCCAACGGTACCTATACCCTCACCCTGCCCATCCAGCAGGTGAGCAAGATGGGTATTACCGGCTACCTGACCGGCCTGACCATCGGCGATGTGACCTACACCGGCACCGTCTCCGGTGATGTGGCCAAGGGCACCGGCGTGCTTACCATCAAGAACATGCCAGCCTCTGTGCTGACCGGCAGCGACGTGAACAAGGCCCTCACCGTCACCTGCAATATCCAGATGGACCTGAGCCTTCTGGGCGAGATCAACACCTCCGCCCGCATGTGCATCTGGAACAAATGAGCTTTTCAAAACAAGGAACGGCGTCCCCTCTGGAACGCCGTTCCTTGTTTTTTACCCTTCCATGTGCTTTTCCACAAAGTCGCCAACCATTTTGTCCAGCTGCAAAACGGCGTTCTCGGCACCCTTCATCACCTTGCGGGTGGTGCGGCGCAGCTGGCGCTGGTTCTGGGTGGCAGCCATTACACCCACGGCACCCAAAGCGGCGCCGGCGGCCATGCCAAGCAGCATCCCGGAAGAGCTGGTGGATTCGTGTTTCATGTTCAAAACTCCTTTCGGTTCCATTGCGGGGCTCTGGCGCTATTATTTCCTGCAAAAGAATCTGGTATCCGCTTTTTTTATGCAGAAATTTGTGGTATACTGTGTTACGATGTTTCAATGGGCAGGTATGTCCGGCAAAAAATGTCCTGCCCGTTCCGCATACTGGTAAGGAGGTTCCTTATTTGATACACCCTGTTGAACCCAAAAAAGTGCTCTGCATCCACGACCTTTCCGGCGTGGGCCGTTGCAGCTTGGCAGTGATCCTGCCGGTGCTCTCGGTCATGGGCGTGCAGCCTGTGGCCCTGCCCACGGTAGTGCTTTCCACCCACACGGGCGGCTTTGGCACACCGGCACGGCTGGACGGCTGCGCCTATGGTGCGCAGGCGCTGGAGCATTACCATGCCCTTGGCATGGAATTTGACTGCATCTATACCGGTTATCTGGGCGGTGAGGCGCAGGTGGCGCTGGCCGAAAAAGCCTTTGCCCTGTGGCCTGCCGCCAAAAAAGTTGTGGACCCGGTAATGGGCGATAACGGCAAGGCTTACTCCACGGTCACACCCGCCCTCATCGACCGCATCCGGGCGCTGTGCCGCTCTGCCGACCTGATCCTGCCCAACTACACCGAGGCACAGATCTTGCTGGAGCGTGAGCCCGATACCGGCCTGCTCACCGGCGAAGCCGCGCAGCAGCTGGCCGATGATGTGGCCGCACTGGCACCGGGTGCCGTTGTCACCGGCCTGCCGCTGGGCAAGTACATCGGCTGTGCGGGCAGCGGCAAAGACCGCTTCCTCATCAAAAAGCTGCACATCAGCCGCAGCTTCCCCGGCACCGGCGATCTGTACGGCGCGGTGCTGATCGGCTCGCTTTTGCAGGGCAACGCCCTGAGCGCTGCCGCCGACAACGCCGCCGAGTTCGTGGCGCTGGCCATCCAGAATACCCCCTTGCAGCAGGACACCCGCTATGGTGTCTGGTTCGAGCCGCTGCTGCCCCGTCTGTGCCCGGTGGCATGGGAAGAGTGAGGTGCGCCGATGAATGAAAAGCCAACTTTGAACATCGTGCTGGTGGAGCCGCGCATCCCGCAGAACACCGGCAATGTGGCCCGCACCTGTGCCTGCACGGCCTGCCGTTTGCATCTGGTGGGCCCCATGGGCTTTGCCATCGATGACAAAAAGCTCAAGCACGCGGGGCTGGACTACTGGCATTATCTCGATATCAGCTATTACGAGAGCCTTGACGAGTTCTTTGCCAAGAACAGCGGCCCTTACTACTATTTTACCACCAAAGCGCCGCAGCGCTACACCGATGTGAGCTACCCGGATGGCAGCTATCTGGTGTTTGGGCGCGAGGACGCCGGCCTGCCGGAAGCCCTGCTTGCCGCCAATCAGGAGCACTGCGTCCGGATGCCCATGCGGGACACCTGCCGCAGCCTGAACCTTTCCAACAGCGTGGCGGTGGGCGTGTACGAGGTGCTGCGCCAGTGGGATTTCCCGGAGCTTCTGGACCACGGACATTTACGAGATTACGAATGGAAATGAGGGACATTATGAGCAAGATCGCGATCCTGACCGATTCCTCCTGCGATATCCCGCAGGAGCTGGCCGAGAAGTACGGCATCGACATCATGAGCTTCCACATCCTGCTGGATGATGTGGACTATATCGAGCGTGAAAGCTGCACCAACACCGAGTTCTACGACAAGATGCGCGCAGCAAAGGGCGTGCCCTCCACAGCGGCCATCACGCCCATCCAGTTCTGCGAAAAATACTGCCAGTATGTGGACGAGGGCTATACCGACGTCATTCATGTGCCCATCAACAAGTCCGGCTCTTCCACCTACAACAACGCCCTCATGGCACAGGGCATGCTGCGGGAAGAGCGCCCGGAACACCACTTGAAGATCCACCTGCTGGACCCGCACACCTATTCCATGGTGTTTGGCTGGTATCTGTGCGAGATGGCCCGCAAGCTGCAAAACGGCGCTGAGGTCAACCATGTGATCCGGGAGTTTGAAAAGCAGATGGACTGCATGGAGATCGTTTTGGGACCCTACAGCCTAAAGCAGATGAAAAAGAGCGGCCGCATCTCCGCTGCCGCTGCTGTGATGGGCGAGCTGATGGGCATCCGCCCCATCATCACCCTGATCGACGGCAAGACCAAGGTGGAAGCCAAGGTGCGCGGCGATGAAAAAGTTGTACCCACCATGGTGGACCTGTGCAAACAGCGCAGCGAAGGCGTGGAGGACTTTGACTATATGATCGGTCACACCAACATCCCGCAGGCTGCCGATCTGGAAAAGGCCTGCCGCAAGGCCTTTGGCAAGCCGCCGCTGCTGGTGTTTGAGCTGGGCGGCGTCGTTTCCGCCAACACCGGCCCCGACACGGTAGCTCTGGTGTATACCGGCCACCCCAGAGGGTAAAACCATCTGAAATGGCCGCCGCTGCGCTTTGGCCACATTCAGAGGAATCATCATTTAAAATTTTGGGGTTCAGGAAAGTCTGCGGACTTTCCTGAACCCCATTTTCACAGCAGGGGTCGCAAAGGCAATCGGCAGTTTTCAGCACCTGTTCACCGTTGCGGCCTTTCCCGTGAAAAGGCAGTTTCGAAACTGCAAATAAAAGATTTCTTTCCGCTGAATATGCCCAAAACAATGCGGAGGGCGTTTTCAATCGTCCTTTTCCCATTGCATTCCGTCTGATTTTATGCTATACTGCCTTCTGCTGTGCTTTTTGCGCGGTATCCTTTCAGAGCAACTTAGGATTTTAGGCTCCCCGGTGTGTCTCGAACCATGCCGGGCCAAACCCACAGGGGCTGGCGGCCCTGTGCGGTCAAAATCATCCCGCTGGAGTATTATATCATGAATCAGAATCCTTCCGTCCGTAAACTGGTGCGCTGCGGCGTGGTCGCAGCCATTTATGTAGTGCTGTGCATGGCTTTGCAGCCGCTCTCCTACGGTGCAGTGCAGGTGCGCGTAGCCGAGGCACTCTGCCTGCTGCCCGTGTTCGGCACCGAGTACATCGTAGGCGTGGTGCTGGGCTGCTTTTTGGCAAACCTGCTGGGCTCCACCATCGTGGATGTCATCTTCGGCACTTTGGCCACCCTGCTTGCCTGCCTTGTCACCTACAAGCTGCGGAACATCCGCTTCAAAGGGCTGGCCCTTGCGGCTTCCCTGCCGCCGGTGCTGTTCAATGCGGTGATCATCGGCATTGAGATCGCCGTCATGTTCCCGGACCCCACCTCCAGCGCTCCCATCTGGCTGGCCTGCATCACCAACGGCATCTCCGTTGGCATTGGCGAGCTGATCAGCTGCACTATTCTGGGCGTGCTGCTGGTAAAGATCATCGAGAGCAACACTGCTCTGCGCAAGGTCTTTGTGGCAGAATAAACACAAAAAACGGAGGGTTTCCATGCAGACGAACGGAATGATCTTCTGGGACTGGAACGGCACATTGCTGGATGATGTTGTTTTTACCCACGGGTGCCTGAACTGGATGCTGGAGACCCACGGCTACCCGCAGCGGTATGATCTGGCTGCTTACCGTGAAATTTTTGGTTTTCCCATTGAGGAATACTACATCCGCGCCGGCTTTGATTTTGCAAAGCATCCCTATACAGAGCTGGCCGAGCGCTTTATGGAACACTACAACGCAGGCGTGGATGCCTGCGCACCATCTGCACATGCCGCCGAAACGCTGGCCGAACTTTCGCGCCGGGGCTGGCGGCAGAGCGTGCTTTCCGCCTCCCGCCGGGACTACCTGATCGAGCAGGTAGCCGTGCGGGGCCTGCAAGGCTATTTTACCGAGTTGCTCGGCCTTGCAGACATCTATGGCGTAAGCAAGGTGCAGGTGGGCAAAGCTTGGCTTGCACAAAGCGGCATTGACCCTGCCGCCTGCGTAATGGTGGGTGACACCCAGCACGATGCCGAGGTTGCCGCCGCGCTGGGCACAAGGTGTGTGCTCTACACCGGCGGGCACCAGTCCCGCGCACGGCTCGAAGCCGTGTGCCCGAACGTCATTGACGATCTGGCACAGCTGCCCGCGCTGCTGGAAACCTTATAATGTACATCTGACCACTTCTGATTTGCAAAAATCAGAGGTGTTTTTTGTTTTAGCTGGCTTGCCCTCTCAGTCTCGCATTCGCTCGCCAGCTCCCCCAAAGGGGGAGCCTCTGGCGAAACCGGAAACTTTGCGTGGATTGCCAAGGCCTCCCACTTTGGGGGAGGTGGATGCGACCAGCGGGAGCAGACGGAGAGGGCGAGGCTGTTCGCCTCCACCACATATCTTTTCCTTTTATGCCCCCCGCCAGCGCAAATTTACAGAAAATTCATTCAAAAACCGGCTAAAATAACCTTGCAGGTTTGACGCGTCTGCCGCTTTGGTGTATCATATATGTGTGTATTTATGTCTCTCTCCGGGAAGCCTTTTTCCCGAATTTGATCTATGAGGTGTTACCAATGTCCCTTGTTGAAAAACTCTTTGGCAGCTTCTCCGACCGGGAGCTGAAAAAGATCAACCCCATTGCCAAGCAGGTGCTTGCATTGGAAGGCAAATATGCCGCCCTGTCCGATGCGGAGCTGCAGGCCCAGACGGCCGCTTTCAAACAGCAGCTGGCCGACGGCAAGACCACCGACGATATCCTGCCCGATGCATTTGCCGTCTGCCGCGAAGCCGCATGGCGCGTGCTGGGCATGAAGCACTTCCCTGTGCAGATCATCGGCGGCATCGCCCTGCACCGCGGCGATATTTCCGAAATGCAGACCGGTGAAGGCAAGACCCTTGTGGCCACCCTGCCCGCCTACCTGAATGCCCTCACCGGCGAGGGCGTGCATGTTGTCACCGTCAACGATTACCTTGCCAAGCGTGACAGCGAGTGGATGGGCAAGCTCTATCGCTGGCTGGGCCTGAGCGTCGGCCTGATCGCACAGGGCATGGACGGCGATGCACGCCGCGCCGCCTACGCCGCCGACATCACCTACGGCACCAACAACGAGTTCGGCTTTGACTACCTGCGCGACAACATGGTGACCTATAAGGCCAATATGGTGCAGCGCGGCCACGCCTTCGCCATCGTCGATGAGGTGGACTCCATCCTGATCGATGAAGCCCGCACTCCTCTGATCATTTCCGGCCGCGGCGAGGATTCCTCCAGCCTGTACACGCAGGTGGACCGCTTTGTGCGCACCCTGCGCAAGAGCGTAGTGGTGGAGCTGGAAGATAAGGTGTCCACCGATGAACAGGCCGACGGCGATTACGTTGTGGACGAAAAGCACAAGACCTGTACCCTGACTGCCAGCGGCATCAAGAAAGCGGAAGCCTACTTCAAGGTTGAGAACCTTGCCGCCGCCGAGAATATGACCCTTGCCCATCACATCGATCAGGCCATCAAGGCCTACGGCGTGATGCAGCGGGACATCGATTACGTGGTCAAGGATGGTCAGGTCATCATCGTGGATGAGTTCACCGGCCGTCTGATGATCGGCCGCCGCTACAATGAGGGTCTGCATCAGGCCATCGAGGCCAAGGAGGGCGTAAAGATCGCCGCCGAGAGCAAAACGCTGGCCACCATCACCTTCCAGAACTACTTCCGCATGTACAAAAAGCTGTCCGGCATGACCGGTACCGCCAAGACCGAGGCCACCGAGTTCACCGAGATCTACGGCCTGAACATCGTCACGGTGCCCACCAACCGTCCCCGCCAGCGCGTGGACTACCCGGACGCCATCTACAAAACGGTCAACGGCAAGTACAACGCCGTCATTCAGCAGGTGCTGGAATGCCACCAGAAGGGCCAGCCCGTGCTGGTGGGTACTGTCAGCGTGGAAAAGAGCGAGACGCTTGCCAAGATGCTGCAAAAGTACACCCGCAATTTCAACGTGCTGAACGCCAAGAACCACGAGCGCGAGGCCGAGATCGTGGCGCAGGCCGGTAAAAAGGGCGCCATCACCATTGCCACCAACATGGCTGGCCGTGGTACCGATATCATGCTGGGCGGCAACGCCGAGTTCATGGCCAAGTCCCAGATGCGCAAAGAGCACTTCTGCGAGAATCTGCTGTGCCCGGAAAAGCCCGAGGACGCCGATCCGGCAGCGGTGGAGATGCTGCTGACCGAAGCCAACGGCCACGGCGACACCGAGGACGCCAACATTCTGGCTGCACGCAAGCGCTTTGATGAGCTCTACGCCCAATGCAAACCCCAGATCGACGCCGAAGCCGAGCAGGTGCGCGCCGCAGGCGGCCTGTTCATCATCGGCACCGAGCGCCACGAGAGCCGCCGCATCGACAACCAGCTGCGCGGCCGCGCGGGCCGTCAGGGCGACCCGGGCGCTTCCCGCTTCTACCTGAGTCTGGAAGATGACCTGATGCGCCTGTTTGGCGGCGACCGCGTTTCCAGCCTGATGGACACCCTCAAGATCGACGAGGACACTCCCATCGAGAACCGCATGATCACCAGCACGCTGGAAAGCGCCCAGAAAAAGCTGGAAGGCCGCAACTTCGAGATCCGCAAGAACGTGCTGAAGTACGATGACGTGATGAACCAGCAGCGCGAGATCATCTATGGCCAGCGCCGCAAGGTGCTGGACGGCGAGGACATCAGCACCGAGATGCACAAGATGCTGCGGGAGAACATTGATTCCAGCTGCGATCAGTTCCTTGCCGGTGACGTGAAGGACGATTGGGACTTTGGTGCCCTGCGCCGTCACTATCAGGGCTGGCTGACCACCGACGAGGACTTCCACTATACGGTGGCTGACTTCGACGGTATCTCCCGCAAGGGCATCGCTGATATGCTCTACGACCGGGGCATGAAGATCCTTGCCGACAAGGAAGCACGCTACGGCTCCCCCATCATGCGCGAGCTGGAGCGCATCTGCCTGCTCAAGTGCGTGGACCGCATGTGGATGGACCACATTGACAACATGGACCAGCTGCGTCAGGGCATCGCGCTGCGCGGCTACGGCCAGAAGGATCCCGTTGTGGAGTACCGCATCGAGGGCTTTGACATGTTCGACCAGATGGTGGATTCCATCCGTGAGTCCAGCATTAAAATGCTGCTGACCATCGAGATCCGTCAGGCTGGTGCCGCCCCCAAGCGCGAGCAGGTGGCAAAGCCCACCGGCGAAGGCTTTGTGCCCGGCAACGGTGCGCCCGGTGCCAAGGGTGCGCCCCACGGCCAGCCTGTGCGCGTCATTAAAATTGGCCGCAACGACCCCTGCCCCTGCGGCAGCGGCCTGAAGTGGAAAAAGTGCACCTGCGCCAAGTACCATCCGGATGGCACACCGACGGACGAAAACTAAGTAAAAAACCTCTCAGGCTCTGCCATAAGGCAGGGTCTGGGAGGTTTTTGATAAAATAGAGGGAGTTGATTTTGGAATGATCACACCAGAAAAGCTGCTCGAATCCGCAAAAGAGCTGGAACCCCAGCTGCGCACATGGCGGCGCACGCTGCACCGTCACCCGGAGGTGGGCTTTGACCTGCCCGAGACAAAGGCACTGGTCAAAAAGGCCCTCACCGAAATGGGCTATGCCCCGCAGGACTGCGGCAAATGCGGCGTAATTGCTCTGGCGGGCGGCAAGCGCCCCGGCAAGACCATCTTGCTGCGCGGCGACATGGACGCTTTGCCCATTCAGGAAGAGTCCGGCGAGGAATTTGCTTCCGAGGTACCGGGCAAAATGCACGGCTGCGGCCACGATATGCACACGGCCATGATGCTGGGCGCGGCAAAGCTGCTCAAAGCCCATGAGAACGAGATCGAAGGCACCGTGAAGCTGGAATTCCAGCCTGCCGAGGAAATTTTTCAGGGCTCGCTGGATATGCTGAACAGCGGCCTGCTGGAAAACCCGAAGGTGGATGCCGCCGTGATGTTCCACGTTCTGGCCGGGATGCCCCTGCCGGTGGGCACGGTGCTGGTGCCGGGCGGCGGCATCACCATGGCAAGCTGCGAGCAGTATCACATCACGGTGCACGGCAAAGGCGGCCACGGCTCCATGCCCAATGCCTGCATCGACCCCATCACCGCAGCGGCCCACATCCACATTGCCTTGCAGGAGATCAACAGCCGCGAGCTGGACCCCGCCAAGTTCGGCGTGTTCACCACGGGCCGGTTCGAGGCGGGCAAGGCCTCCAACGTGATCCCGGACACTGCCGATATGTGGGGCACCATCCGTACCGTGGACCCCGAGGGCGCAGTCAGTGAGCAGATCCACCAGCGCATGACCGAGATCGCGCAGGGCGTGGCGGCAGCCTACCGCTGCACCGCTGATGTGGAGTTCAGCGACCACTGCCCCTGCATGGTGGTGGATACGCCCCTTGCCAAGAACGCTTTAACGTATATGACCGAGCTGCTGGGCCGTGGTGCCATGGACATGACCGCCCTCACCGGCGGCAAACCCGGCGGCGGCAGCGAGGATTTTGCCTTTGTGAGCCATGAGGTGCCTACCGTGAGCATGTTTATCTCCGCCGGAAATGCCAAAGAGGGCTATGTTTACGGCCAGCACCACCCCAAGGTGCGTTTTGACGACAGCGTGCTGTACGCGGGCTCTGCGGCTTACACCTATATGGCCCTGCGCTGGCTGAGCGACCACAAGGCATAACCATTTAGAATAGCCTCCATTTCATTCTGGCTATCTTCAGCGGAAAATATATCATTGATTGAACCTCCGAAAAATCTGCGGATTTTTCGGAGGTTCTTTTTCACGGATAGATTCGGAGCAGCACACTGCATCTTTTAAAAAATCGCCTTCATAAACAAAAAATCCCGGAAGGTTCGCACCCTCCGGGGTCTTTTTTAGATCAATTTTGCCCCGGCGTGGGGCAGGCTGTCGGCACCAAGGCTTTGCAGCTGCTGCGGCAGGGCGGTCAGGTCGCCGCCGGTGTAATACCACGCAGCGGCCAGTGCAGCCAGTGCCAGTACCAGCAACAGCAGCAGGAATCTGCGCAGCCTGTGCCGCTTGCGCGGCTTTGCCGGGACAGCTTCCGGCGTATCCGGCTTGTCCGGCAGCTGCTGCGCCGTGAGCACCTCCGCCGGGACAGCCTTGCCGTATTTCTGCCAAACGGTCCCCGCCTCCTGCGGCAGCCCCAGCGCCGCGCGGCGCACCATATCCAGCAGCCAGAGGGCGGGGGGATCGGCGTTGGCCACTGTGCGCACCCAGCAGCCCTTGCGGGTGCCCACGAACAGCACCGTGTCCTCGGCGCGCTCCACACACCCGGCGGCAAAGTCCGCGCCCACAAGGCGCTGTGCCGCCTGCACCCGGGCCAGCTTTGCCGGAATGGGCCCGCCCTTCACGCGGCAGGTCTTTGCGCTCAGCTTTTCCCGGGTCTTTGCGTCTGCATAGCTCAAAGCACCAAAATCGAACACTTTCTCGGCCCCGGGCAGCGTTTCCAGCCTTGGTTCCAGCAGGGCTCCGGCGTCGGCGTCACAGCAGACCAGCAGCTTGCGGCGCGCTTCCAGTGCCTGCACTGCCGCGTGGGCAAGGGTACAATCTCTTTCCCCGTAAAGCTGCGCTGCAAACTGCTGGTGCAGCGCGTTGCAGGCCTTTTCCAGCCCGGCAGGCGTCCCGGCCCGCAGCGCAGCCAGCGTTTCGGCCCCGCGGCTGCGGCACTGCGCTGCCACGCCCGCCTGCTGTACGGCCCGCTGCACTGCCCACAGTGGTGCGCCGAACAGCCGCAGCACGCAGGTGGTGGTCTGCGCGTTTTCTTCGTGTGTCAAATGCTTCACCCCCGCGGCCCGGGGGCCGCACTTAGTCTGCCTTGAGGAAGAGCTTATCCAGCGCGGCCAGAGCTGCATCATCGTGCTGCGCGCTCTTTGCCAGCGCCTGCATACCAGCGGGCACCTTGCCCTCGGCCAGCCGCAGCGCCAGTTCCAGCGCCGCCTGCGCCGCGCGGGCACGCACCAGTGCACGGTCCGGGCGGGAGACGAACAGTTTTTTCACATACACGGTATCGCCGCGCGCTGCGCCCAGATACACCGTGCCCACAGGCCGCACGGCGTCGCCGCCGGTGGGGCCTGCCACGCCGGTGACGCTGACGGCAATGTCTGCGCCTGCCATTTCGGCAGCACCCAGCGCCATCTGCGCCGCAACGGGGGCGGACACCACATTGTATTGGGCGATCACAGCCGGGTCCACGCCGATCATCTTTGCCTTGGCCTGTTCCCAGTAGGTGACAAAGCCGAAGCCGAACACCTCGCTGGAGCCGGATACCGCCGTGAGCCGCTGGGCGATCATGCCGCCGGTGCAGCTTTCTGCCGTGGCGATGGTAAGGCCCTTTTCCTTCAGGGTGTGGATGACCGTTTCTTCCAGTCCGGCCACATCCTCATCATACACCGCATCGCCCAGCAGATCATAGAACTTTGTGGCGTAAGCGCGGCACATTTTTTGGGCTTCTGTGTCGTTTTCTGCCCGGGCCGTAATGCGGATCTCGCATTCGCCGGTCTTGCAGTAGATGGCGGCGGTGGGGTTTGCATTTTCCAGCAGATGCCGCACCCGGTACTCAATATTGCTCTCGCCGCCCAGCACCCGCAGCGTGGTGGAGTGCAGGGTGCAGTTCTGGCGGGCCAGCAGCAGGCCGCGCACGCTTTCCTCCCACATCGCTTTCATCTCATGGGGCACGCCGGGCATCAGTACGGCGCAATGGCCGTCCTGCTCAAACCACGCGCCGGGGGCGGTGCCGTGGTTGTTGATGATCTTATGCCCGTGCACCGGCACCATGGCCTGTTTGCGGTTGTTGGGCGTGGTCTCGCGGCCGGTACGGGCAAAAAAGCCGGTGATCTTCTCCCACTCATCCTCGTCAAAAGCCAGCGTGTCGCCAAAACAGGCGGCAACGGTCTCCTTGGTCAGGTCGTCTGCGGTGGGGCCAAGCCCGCCGGTGAACACCAATAGATCGCACCGCCGCTTTGCTTCGTTGACAAAATCCGCCAGACGGTCGTGGTTGTCGCCAATGGTGCTCTCGCGCTGGACCGTGATGCCCAGTGCCGCCAGCTCGCGGCTCAGATACTGGGCGTTGGTGTTCAAAATGTTGCCGAGCAGCAATTCGGTGCCCACGCTGATAATTTCTGCCGTCATGGACAACTCACCCCTCAAACTCTACCTGATCGGTAATGCGGATACGGATGCGCTCGGCGTTCTGGGCAGCTTCGGCTTCCAGCGCGGCAAGGCCGGGCATGGCGGCTTCGGCTTCCAAAATCTCGGCAAGCTCCGGGCGGATCTTCGGATGCGGCGGGGTGAAGATGGTGCAGCAGTCCTCATAGGGCAGGATGCTGGTCTCAAACGTGTTGATATGGCGGGCCGTCTCCACGATCTCAGTCTTGTCCATGCCGATGAGCGGGCGCAGGATAGGCAGGTCCTGCGCAGCATCGGTGCACTGCAGGGCCTTGACAGTCTGGCTGGCCACCTGCGCAAGGCTCTCGCCGGTGATCAGGGCCTCACAGCCCTGCTTTTTGGCAATGACATTGGCAATGCGCATCATGCTGCGGCGCATCAGCACCGTGAACAGCACATCCGGGGCATTATCCCGGATGTATTCCTGCGGCTTGGTGTAAGGCACCACGAACAGGTTGGAGCTGCCGGTGTAGATGCTGGTGAGCTGCGCCAGTGCCTTCACCTTGAGCTTTGCGCGCTCCGAAGTGTACGGCGGAGACGCAAAGTGGATGTGGTCCAGCGCCAGACCGCGCTTTGCCATGCGGTATGCCGCCACCGGGCTGTCGATGCCGCCGGACAGCATGTTCAGTGCACGGCCGCTGGTGCCTACAGGCAGACCGCCCTCACCGGGCACCTTGGGGCCGTGGATGTAGGCGCCGTAATCGCGAATTTCCACGATCACCTTGAAATCCGGGTTATGCACATCCACCTTGAGGTAGTTGTGTTTGCCCAGCAGATAGGCGCCCAGTTCCCGCATCAGTTCCGGGCTGGTCATGGGATAGCTTTTATCGGAGCGGCGTGCCTCCACCTTGAAGGTGCGGATGCCGTGCAGGCTGGCACCGAGATAATCCTCCGCGGTCTGGCAGATGGTGTCAAAGTCCTTGTCGCAGACCACGGCGCGGCTGAGCGCCGCAAGGCCGAACACCTTGCTTACCCGGTCAAAGGCAAGGTCCATATCCACATCCTCTTCCTCGGGTTCCATGTAAAAGGTGGACTGGGTGCAGTAGACCTTGAACTTGCCCACGGTCTTGAGCCGGTAGCGCAAAATCTTCATCATTGCCGACTCGAACTGGTTGCGGTTGAGGCCTTTCAGGGACATCTCGCCCTGATAGCCCATGATAATTTCATGCATAAATGTTGTATCTCCTAGGTTACGATTTCACATGGCCTCCGCTTGCGCTCTGGCCATTCTCAGCGGAAAATTTATTATTTATATTTGTGTTCTGGAAATGACTGCGGTCATTTCCAGAACACTTTTTCATGGGTGGGGTCGTAACGGTCAGCGGCATCCATTCTTCTATTCGCCGAAAGAATCCTGACGAAAAATAAAGAGAAATAATTTGCTGCATCTGCCGGTCCGGACCCCTTCCGTGAAAATGCGTTTGGAGTGCCCCGCAGGGCACGACAAACGCCCTGATCAAACTGATTCTTCCTCTAAACATGGCCAGAGCAAAGCGGAGGCCATTCCAGATGGTTCTGCCTGCGGAGTCACTTCCGTATCCTCTGCAGATGCTTCATTCCGTCCTCAAAGCGGTTGAGGAAGGCATCCACGTCCTCCGGGGTGTTGTCGCCGCAGAAGGACACCCGGATCGCCGTATCGATGGCCAGCGGGTCGCGGCCCATTGCCGCCAGCGTATGGCTGGGCTGGCCCCGGCCGCAGGCGCTGGCCGACGAAACGTAAATTTGTGCTTCGGCCAGCCATGCCAGCATGGTCTCGCTCTTGATGCACATCTCGCTGAAGTTCAGCACTTCGGGCACGGCATCCGCCGGGCTGTTGATGACCACTTCCGGGAAGGCTTTCAGCCCCTCCCGCAGGCGCTGGTTGAGCGCATGCATGGCGTTGTCGCGGCTGTGCATGGTCTTGGCAAGGCGGGTGGCGGCTGCGGCAAGGCCCATGGCATAGGGCAGGTTCTCGGTGCCGGGACGCAGGCCGCGCTCCTGCTCGCCGCCAAGGTAGGGCGGCTGGAAGGCCTGCACCAGCCGGTCCGAGAGATACAGTGCGCCAATGCCCTTGGGGGCGTGGATCTTGTGGCCGCTCACCGACAGGGTGTCGATGTTGTCCAGCTTGATGGGCACGCGCATCCACGCCTGCACCGCGTCCACATGAACGATGGTGCGGCTGTTGCGGCGCTTGACCTCGGCGGCAAGGCGCTCCACATCGTTGCGGGTGCCCACCTCGTTGTTCACCATCATGCAGGCCACGAGGATGGTGTTTTTGTCCACATGCTCCAGCATCTCGTTGATGTCCAGCGTGCCGTCAGCCCGGGGCTTTACCACCGTTACGTTATAACCCTCTTTGGCAAGGCGCTCCAGCGGGCGCTGGACGCTGGGGTGCTCGAAGCCGGACACCACGATGCCCTTGCCGAAGGTGCGGGTGCGGGCCGCGCCCAGCAGGGCCAGATTGTTGCTCTCGCTGCCGCAGGAGGTGAAGTACAGCTCCTTTGCCTTGCAGCCCAGCGTGCGGGCCACGGCGGCACGGGCGGTGTTCAGCGCTTCCTCGCTGCGGGCACCGGGGCCATACAGACTGGAAGGGTTGGCCCAGTGTTCCCGCATGGCCTTGTCGATCACATCCGCCACCTCGGGGGCCACCATGGTGGTGGCGGCGTTATCCAGATAATGCAATTCAGGGTTTTGCAGCATAAAAGGGATTCCTGCTTTCTGTTTTCATAATAATCCATGATAAGTATAGCACAAACCATTCTGTAACGCAAAATATTTAGCGCGTTTTTTCCTTGACAAACACCCCGCCGGTGTGCTATCTTTACAGCATAGAAGCCGCATCCCTGCTGACGGAACGTTGTGGAGCACCACAGTGCAGGGATGTGAGGATGTCAATGCCGACCGTCTGGGCAGCCTTGCGCAATTGCTGCGCAAAGCTGCCCTTTTTCGTTGTCAAAGGAGGGCACAGGATGAAAACCGATATCGAAATTGCACAGGAAGCCAAAATGAAGCCCATTGCGGAAATTGCCGCCTCTCTCGGCCTTGCCGATGAGCATGTGATTCCCTATGGCCGCTACAAGGCCAAGATCGACCACCGACTGATCCACGATGCCAAAAAGCAGGGCAAGCTGATCCTTGTCACCGCTATCAGCCCCACCCCGGCGGGCGAAGGCAAGACCACCACCAGCGTGGGTCTGGCCGATGCCATGAACGCTCTGGGTAAAAAGACCATGCTCTGCCTGCGTGAGCCCAGCCTTGGCCCGGTGTTCGGCGTCAAGGGCGGTGCTGCCGGCGGCGGCTACGCACAGGTGGTGCCCATGGAGGACATCAACCTGCACTTCACCGGCGACCTGCACGCCATCGGCACGGCCAACAACCTGCTGGCTGCCATGATCGACAACAGCATCCAGCAGGGCAACCCGCTGAACATCGACCCCCGCCGCATCACATGGAAGCGCTGCATGGACATGAATGACCGTCAGCTGCGGTTCATCGTGGACGGTCTGGGCGGCAAGGTGAACGGCACCCCCCGCGAGGACGGCTTTGATATCACCGTTGCCAGCGAGGTGATGGCGATCTTCTGCCTCGCCACCAGCATTTCCGACCTGAAGGAGCGTCTTTCCAAGATCGTGTGCGCCTACACCTACGACGGCAAGCCCGTCACCGCCGGTGAGATCGGCGCAGCCGGTGCCATGACCGCCCTGCTGAAGGACGCACTGGACCCGAACCTTGTGCAGACGCTGGAAAATAACCCCGCCATCATCCACGGCGGCCCCTTTGCCAACATTGCCCACGGCTGCAACAGCGTGCTGGCCACCAAGCTGAGCCTTTCTCTGGCCGACTATACCATCACCGAGGCCGGTTTCGGTGCCGATCTGGGCGCAGAGAAGTTTTTGGATATCAAGTGCCGCTATGCAGGCATCGCACCCAGTGCCTGCGTGCTGGTGGCCACCGTGCGTGCCCTCAAGAGCCACGGCGGCGTGGCAAAGGCCGACCTGAGCCAGCCCAACCTCGAAGCCGTCAAGGCCGGTGCCTCCAACCTGATCCGCCATATCGACAACCTGAAAAACGGCTTCGGACTGCCGGTGGTGGTCGCCATCAATGCCTTCCCCACCGACACCGCCGAGGAGCAGGCCTATGTGGAGCAGGTCTGCTCCGAGCAGGGCGTTCCCTGCGTGCTGAGCGAGGTGTTCGCCAAGGGCGGCGAGGGCGGCAAAGCTCTGGCCGAAAAGGTGCTGGAGGTTCTGGAGGATCGTCCCATCCAGTACACCTACCCGCTGGAGATGCCGCTGAAGGATAAGATCCGTGCCATCGCCACCAAGATCTACCGCGCCGACGGCGTGAACTACAGCGCCGCCGCCAGCAAGACACTGGCTGAGCTCACCGACATGGGCTACGGAAATCTGCCCGTCTGCATCGCCAAGACCCAGTACAGCTTCAGCGACAACGCAAAGCTCATCGGTGCGCCCACCGGCTTTACCATGGAGGTACGCGAGGTGCGCCTTGCTGCCGGTGCCGGCTTCGTGGTGGTCATCTGCGGCAATATCATGACCATGCCTGGCCTGCCCAAAAAGCCCGCCGCTGTGGGCATCGATGTGGATGCCAACGGCAAGATCACCGGTCTGTTCTGACCTGAAGCTTTCCGTCTTTTAAACAGTAAAACGATTTGAATGGTCTCCGCTTCGCTCTGACCATTTTTCAGTGGAACCTCTATTGATATTTCGCGTTTGTCGCGGCCTGCGGGCCGCGACAAACGCATTTTCACAGAAGGGGCCGCTTCCGTTCGTTAACAGCTTTTCTCCGTGAAAAAGTGGTTCAGAAACGCCCGCAGACGTTTCTGAACCACAAATATAAAAACATTTTTTCCGCTGAAGATGGCTAGCAACGACGACGACCGCCGCCAGCGGCGGAAACAGGGAGGAGTTGTTGGGGCAGCGGCCAGCAAGACGCGAGTGCCGCCCAAGGCACGATGCGGATGCTGGGTGCCGCAACCCGTAAGACGCGGAGGGCATTTCAAATCGTCCCACACAACAAGGGGCTGCTACACCAAACTCAGTGCAGCAGCCCCTTGTTCTTTTTACTCTGCTGTATGGCTGCACAGGTAGTCCGTCCATGCGGCATAACCAGCGGGCTTGAGGTGGTAGCCGTCCGGCTGGGCGTAGCTCTCGATCAGGTCGCCGTTCTCATCGGCCAGCACTTCCCACAGGTTGAGGAAATAGCAATTTTTTTCCAGCGCAATGGCCGCCAGCTCGTTGTTGATCTGGCACAGGCGGTCGCGGTTCAGCCCCTCGTGGCCGGACTTCTGGCATACCTCTGGCCGCACCGGCGTAATGGACTGCACATAGATCTTGGTGTTCGGCAGCGTCTGGCTCAGCATATCCAGCATCAGCCGGTAATAGGTCAAAAAGCTGGTGTAGTCGGCGTCGCGGCCCAGCACATTGGTGCCCAGCAGCACATAAATGGCCCGGGGCTGCTGGGCAGTCAGGGCTTCCAGCGGCACCTCAGCCACGCCATCGGCACGCTTGCAGGTGGTGCCATTGACGATCACGTTCGGCCCAACACCCTTATATGCGCAAAACATGGCATTGGGTATTCCTTCTTCGTACAGCTGCATGCCCTGCGTCAGGCTGTCACCCACAAAGCTCACGTCACTGAACCATTCTTTGCCAACGGACGCCGTGCTTTTGGGCAGCGCTGCCATGCGGAAATCCAGCGCTGTGGCCGTGCTGTTTGGCAACGGCTGCACACTGAGCTGCCGCGCCACCACATACGTGGAGGTGTTCCAGCTGTTATCCTGCGTTACCTCCTGCAAGATGGTGTTCTGCCCCATGCCAGAAGGCACCTGCTCGCGGTGCAGGCTCTTCCACAGCACCCCGATGGCCCCCACCAGCAGCAGCAAAAGCAAAAGCCCTGCCGCCATAAACCGCCTGCGCCAGCGCTTGCGCAGCACACGCCGCCGGTATTCCTGATAGTCTGCCATGCCGTTTCCCTCGCTTTTTACGCCGGCTGCCTGCCGGACCTTTTGTATCTAGTATACCATATCTGTGCATTCCGGCAAGCCCCGTTTTCTGCCAGAGTGCCTAAAAACACAGATTCTTTTACGTGCAGGAATGCCATTGTGCGCAAAAAGTCCGCCTTTTACCCGGCCAAATGCTTGCATCTGATACAGCATCTGTGTTATACTGAACTGAACTACTACGATAGGGAGGCTTTTACGATGGCATTCACCCCGAAACTGACTTATAAAGGCAAGCCCCTCGTCCGCAAGGACAATGAGCTGTATTACGGCAATATGACCGACCCATACGTGCTCTATTTGCAGATCATGACCACCAAGCCCATGGGCGAACAGCAGGTTGCCGATAAGGTGCATCTGATGCTGCTTTCCACCGATACCACCAAGGCTCCGCAGGAGCGCGTGATGCGTCAGACCACCAAGATCGGCCTGTACAACGCATTGGATATCGGCAGTATCTGGCTGCAAAAGGCAAACGCACAGTAAACAAAAAGCTGTTGCACGGCATGTGCAGCAGCTTTTTTGTTTGTCTTCCGCGGCAGGATTTTTACTCTTCGGTCACTTCAAAATCCAGCGGCTTGCCGCAGTTCGGGCACTTGGGTGCACCGTCCAACAGTTCATCTTCCTCAAACACAGAGGTCGTGCCGCACTCCGGACAGGTCACTTCGTACTGCACAGGGCCATCCTCGGCATCCTCTTCGCCGCCCTCAAGGGCAACTTCAAAGGTCACGCCGCAATGAGCGCAGTTGGCCTCACCCGCATCCAGATCATCCTCGCTGACGTAAACGGTCTCGCCGCAGTTGGGGCAGGCCACCTCGTAGAACGGCTCGCTGGCGATATCGTCATCGTTTGCGTCGTCGTCTGCTTCGGTATCTTCCTCTTCGGGCTCCTCGTCCGTCTCTTCGTCGTCCTCCTCGTACAGATCTGCTTCCAGATCTTCCAGCTCATCGCTCAGGTCGTTGATCTGGTCGTAGGCGCGGGAAAGATCTTCGTCCACGCTCTCGATGACCTCAGCCATTTCACCCAGCAGTGCGCTCATGGCTTTGATGATCTTGCCCTCTTTGGTGGTATCATCAATGCCCAGACCATCGACCAGACCCTGCAGATAAGCTGCCTTTTTGTTCAGTTCCATACGAATGCCCTCCTTAAAATGAGAAAAATCGGAGTTTTAAAAAACCGGGCAGACGGTTGCCCGCAGCCCGGTTTGGCGTTAAAAGGATCAGACGCGCTCCATATACTCGCCGGTGCGGGTATCGATGCGGATGTGGTCGCCCTCGTTGATGAACAGAGGCACACGGATCTCAGCACCGGTCTCGACGGTAGCGGGCTTCAGGGTGTTGGTGGCAGTGTTGCCCTTGACACCCGGCTCGGTCTGGGTGACTTCCAGCTCGATGAAGTTGGGGATCTCGACGCTGAACACCTTGCCCTTGTAGCTCAGCAGCTTGCACAGCTCGTTCTCCTTGCAGAACTTGAAGTTATCGGGCACATCGGCTGCGTTGACAGGGATGTCATCGTAGGTCTCGTTGTCCATGAAGTGGTACAGATCGCCATCCTCGTAGCTATAGGTCACGTCCTTGCGCTCGATGAAAGCCTGCGGGAACTTTGCGGTCGGGTTGTAGCTGGTCTCAACCACAGAGCCGGTGATCACGTTCTTGGTCTTGGTACGGACAAAGGCAGCGCCCTTGCCGGGCTTCACGTGCTGGAACTCAACGACCTGAAGAACCTGGCCGTCCTGCTCAAAGGTCACGCCATTGCGAAACTCGCCTGCAGAAATCATAGGAATTCCTCCATTAGTTTAATCTCAAATGCTTAACGCATATCTCTATTTATTTTACCCAATCCCATGTCATTTGGCAAGGGGTTTCGGCAAAAAAGACGATGAAAATACAATTTTTTTATAAATCACACGCTGTACGGTACATCCGCTGCATGGCCCCGGCATCCTCAGCCTGCGTGCCCGCGCTCTCGCAGATGATCACAGGGCTGAGCCCGCGCTCGGCCAACAGCTCCATCAGCGGCTGCGGTTCCGGGCCGAACTGCGTCTCGGCAAAGGTCCAGTGGCGCTTTTCGCCGCCGGCTGAATACTCGATGCGGGAAAAATGCACATGGAACCGCTGCGCCCGCTCATCGCCCAGTTTCTGCGCCATGCGGTCGAGAATTGCGGCATAATCGGCTTTGGTCCGGATGCCGCCCAGAGTGCGGGCGTTCAGGTGGCCGAAGTCGATGCAGGGGGTGATGCGCCTGTCCACCGCACACAAAGCCAGCACCTCATCCAGCGTGCCCAGCTGGCCGATCTTGCCCATGGTCTCCGGGCAGAGGGTCATATCGGCAAAGCCCGCTTCGTCCAGTGCATCCACGGCCCGGCGCATGGTGTCCAGCGCCTTTTCGAGAGCCGCTTCCCGGCTCTGCCTGCCGCAGCTGCCGGAGTGGAAGATGATGCGCCTGCCGCCCAGCGCCCTGCACACCGCCGCGCTTTGCAGCAGATACTGGATGCTGTTGAGCCGCTTGTCCTCTTCCAGACTGGACATGCTGATATAATACGGTGCGTGCACACTGAACAGGATATCTTTCGGCTGGGCCAATGCGGCCATTTTTGCAGCCTTGTCCAGCCCAAGGCGCACGCCGCGCCCGCACTGGTACTCAAAAGCGTTCAGGCCCATTTTTGCGGTGTACTCCGGCACGTCCAGACTGGTTTTGTACCCTTGGGCGGCAAAGCTGTCGCTGGTGCCTGCGGTGCCGAACCGAATTTTCCACTCGCTCACAGGGTCTTGCCTCCCCGGTCGTAGTATTCCTGCCAGTGGCGCTTTTCCCATTTGCGCTTGAGGATGACCTGCGCACCGAGGTCCGGGCCGCGGGGCACCACCATCAGGCCCGGGATGCCGTACAGCGCAGCCGCCATGCGGTCGGCATAGAGCTGGTCGCCCACCATCGCCATCTGGCGGCGCTTCACGCCCATGCGGTGCTGTGCCGCCATCAGCGCAAAGGGCAGCGGCTTTGCGGAACGGTACAGGTAGGCAAGACCCAGCTTTTGCGCAAAGGGACGCACCCGCTTTTCCGCCCCGTTGGACACGATGGTGAGCCTGACGCCCGCCCTGCGCATAGTGTCCAGCCACCCGGCCACTTCTTCCGGCAGCTCCTGACTGCGGTCGGCAGTGAGGGTGTTATCGATATCCAGCACCAGCGCAGTGATGCCTTTTGCCGCCAGCCATTCCGGCGTGATGTGGGTAACATCCTTAAAAACATATTCGGGGGTGATGAGCATAGTATTTCTCCCTGCAATGAAAATAGGGGAGCCTGCAATACAGGCTCCCCTACATCGGCGTTAGCAACGCGTATGAAATCTAAAGCAACAGCGATTTCAAGCGATCAATTACTTGAACTTGCGCTTGCGGGCTGCTTCGGACTTCTTCTTGCGCTTGACAGACGGCTTCTCGTAAGCCTCGCGCTTACGGACCTCTGCGAGCACACCGCTGCGAGCAGTGCTGCGCTTGAAGCGACGCAGTGCGCTTTCCAGCGACTCGCCCTCTTTAACACGAATTTCCGACATCTTATTCCCTCCCTTGGACCGTGAGGCAGGAATTTCGTTGTTACATGGTAACTAACAGTAGACAGTATAGCGCATTTTCTCCGGTTCGTCAACCTTTTTTTGAAAGTTTTTTGCCCAAAACTTTTAAATTATTTTGAACAGACGCTCCCGGGTGTTCTGTGTGCCGGTCCGCCTCTGCGGGTAGTTGTATATCCAGCCTTGCGGCGGGGTATCTTGCGGTTCAGCCCTTGACGGCCAGATTGACCAGACGGCCCTTGACGTAGATCTCCTTCACCAGCTGCTTGCCTTCCAGCGCGGCGGCAACAGCGGGGTCAGCCTTGGCGGCGGCGATGGCGGCAGCAGCATCGATGTCGGCTGCTACCTTCAGGCGGGCCTTCACCTTGCCGTTCACCTGCACGGCGATCTCCACCGTGCTCTCCACGCACTTGGCTTCCTCGTACTTAGGCCAAGGATAGTAAGCCAGCTGCTCAGCATGGCTGTGGCCCAGCTTCTCCCACAGCTCCTCGGTCATGTGGGGAGCAAACGGGTTCAGCAGCTGAACCACGGTCTCCAGCTCAGCTTTGGTGGCGCCGCCGTTGTCGTACAGGGCGTTCACCAGCGTCATGAGCTGTGCAATGGCGGTGTTCATCTTCAGGCCCTCGATGTCTGCGCCCACCTTCTTGATGGTCTGGTGCATCAGGGTCTCCAGCTGCGGGCGGTAGCCCTCGCCTTCCACCAGCTTGTCGCTCAGCGCCCACACGCGGTCGAGGAAGCGGTTGCAGCCTGCGATGGCAGAAGTCTGCCACGGTGCAGCCTGCTCGAAGTCGCCCATGAACATCTCGTACAGACGCATGGTGTCGGCACCGTACTGATCCACCACCTCGTCCGGGTTGATAACGTTGCCCAGAGACTTGGACATCTTGACGATAGGGTGGCGTGCCATCTCGCCGTACTTCTCTTCCAGAGCTTTCTCAGCGGCCTTCTGGCTGCCGTACTCCTTGAGCAGCTTGTCCTGCTCCTCGGCGGGCAGGTTGACAAAGCTGTGGGGGTTCAGGCCCAGGATCATGCCGTGGGCGGTGCGCTTCTGGTAGGGTTCCGGAGAAGGCACTGCGCCGATATCGTACAGGAACTTGTGCCAGAAACGGCTGTACAGCAGGTGCAGGGTGGTGTGCTCCATGCCGCCGTTGTACCAGTCCACCGGAGACCAGTATTCCAGCGCTTCCTTGGAAGCAATGGCATCCTTGCAGTGGGGGTCCATGTAGCGCAGGAAGTACCACGAAGAACCGGCCCACTGGGGCATGGTGTCGGTCTCGCGGGTAGCGGGGCCGCCGCAGCACGGGCAGGTGGTCTTGACCCAGTCCTTGTGGCGGGCCAGCGGAGATTCACCATCCGGACCCGGCTCAAAGTCGGTGATGTCCGGCAGAGTCAGGGGCAGGCTGCTCTCAGGCAGCGGCTGCCAACCGCACTTTTCACACTTGACCATAGGGATGGGCTCGCCCCAGTAACGCTGACGGCTGAACACCCAGTCGCGCAGCTTGTAGTTGACCTTATCGCGGCCCTTGCCGTTTGCCTCCAGCCAGTCGATCATCTTTTTCTTTGCATCGGTGACGGACAGGCCGTTCAGGAAGCCGGAGTTGACCAGCGTACCGGTGGCCACATCGGTGAAAGCGGCTTCGTCCAGATTAGAGGGGGTATTGCCCTTGACCACCTCGATGATGGGCAGGCCGAACTTCTTGGCAAACTCCCAGTCACGGGTATCGTGAGCGGGCACAGCCATGATGGCACCGGTGCCGTAGGTGGACAGAACATAGTCCGAGATAAAGATGGGGATCTCGGTATCATTGACCGGGTTGATGCCCATGACGCCTTCCAGCTTGACGCCGGTCTTTTCCTTGTTCAGCTCGCTGCGCTCAAAGTCGCTCTTGCGGGCTGCCTCGGCCTGATAGGCCTTGACGGCATCGGCATTCTTGAGGATGCCCTTGTCCAGCCACTCCTTGACCATGGCGTGCTCCGGAGAAACGACCATGTAGGTGGCACCGAACAGGGTGTCGCAGCGGGTGGTGTACACGGTCAGGGTATCGCCTGCGGTGGTGCCGAAGTTGACTTCTGCGCCGTGGCTGCGGCCGATCCAGTTCTTCTGCTGGGTGGCAACGCGTTCAATGTAATCCAGACCGTCCAGACCATCGATCAGCTTATCGGCATAAGCGGTGATCTTGAGCATCCACTGGCTCTTGACGCGGTGCACCACCTCGCTGCCGCAGCGCTCGCACACGCCGTTGACAACTTCCTCGTTGGCCAGCACGCACTTGCAGCCGGTGCACCAGTTGACGTTCATTTCCTTCTTGTAAGCCAGACCATGCTTATACAGCTGCAGGAAGATCCACTGGGTCCACTTATAATACTCCGGATCGGTGGTGTTGATCTCGCGGTCCCAGTCAAAGGAGAAGCCCAGAGCCTTCAGCTGACTGCGGAAGTGATCCACATTGTTCTTGGTGACAATGGCCGGGTGGATGTGGTTCTTCATGGCAAAGTTCTCAGTGGGCAGGCCAAAAGCGTCCCAGCCCATGGGATACAGCACATTGTAGCCGTTCTGACGGCGCTTGCGGCTGACCACGTCCAGCGCGGTGTAGCTGCGGGGATGGCCTACATGCAGGCCGGCACCCGACGGATACGGGAACTCGACCAGTGCATAGAACTTGGGTTTTTTGTGGTCGATCTCGACATGGAAGGTCTTTTCGTCCTCCCACACCTTCTGCCACTTGGCTTCAACTGCCTTGTAATCGTACTTCATGTTGTTAATCAGCTCCAGACTTTACTTTTGCAAATACCGTAATTGGAATGATTTTTATGCTACAGGCTGCCTGCCGCAAAAGGCAGGGCCGATCTGCCTTATTCAACAGTGCTATCCGGGGTAAGGTACTCGGAAATATCAATGGGTTCCCCGTCTGCCCACAGGTGCTCCAGATCGTAATAGGTGCGGGTGTTGGGCACGAATACGTGCACGATGACGTTGGAATAATCCAGCAGCACCCAGTTCTTGGAGTCGTAGCCCTCCGTGCTGTAGGGCTCCAGACCCTTCTGGGAAAGCTCGTACTCCACCTCGTCGGCCAGAGCCGCCACCTGCGTGGTGGAAGTACCGGAGGCAATGACAAAGTAATCGGTGAGCACAGTCAGGCTTTCCACCTTGAGCACACGCACATCGTGTGCCTTTTTCTTATCGAGGATCTTTGCGATCTCGATGGCAAGCGCCTTGCTGTCGTTGAAGTTCTCCATAAGGTTTTTCCTTTCTGTCAAAGGGCTTTCCACAAAGGAAAGCTCCTGTCGGTATTTCAGTTTGCGGAGCCTGCGGCCTGCCCATCTGTGGTAACAGCGCCGTCAAGGTCGGTGTCGCCGCTGAGGATGGCGTCGTTGGATTCCTTATCGATGCGTCCCATATACTGCACATTTGCATCGGTGGATGCGCTGCCGTGGGGCCATTCGTCGGTGACAAGGTGCATCTCGCTCACATCAATGGGGCCGGTGTAGGTGCAGAAATACTGGTTGAGCAGGTTTGCAATGGAACCCGCATCCGGCACCACGCAGGAGTAGCCGTCAAAGGTATCGGTCTTGCCCACATTGGGCACGCCCATGAACACCGGCGTCTGCGCCAGAATGATGTTGGAACTGTCGATCTTGAGGAAGGACACCAGCAGCTTTGCAATGGTGGTGATGTCCATATCCGTCTTGATATAGTTGTTGAAGATCAGCGGCAGCTGGTTCAGGATATCGGTGACGCCCATGGCACGGGCACGCTTGAACAGGCCGGCATAGAAATAGCGCTGCATGTTCAAACGGTCGATATCGGAGTTGGCATAGCCATCGCCGTGGCGGCAGCGCACAAAGAACTCTGCCGATGCGCCGTCCAGATTGCGGTAGCCCTTGAGCAGCTTGCTGCCGCCGTAGGACATATCGTGGGGGATATACACCTCGATGCCGCCAAAGTTATCCACCATATCCACCAGAGCCTGCATATCCACCGACACATAGTAGTCGATGGGCAGACGATACTGGTCATAAATGACATCGGCCAGTGCGGCAATGCTGCCGCCGTTGGAGAGTGCCACCGAGTTGATCTGATAATTGGTAGCGGCGTAGGTCTTGCCGTTGGACAGAGCCACCTTGCGGTTCTTTGTGGTAACAAGGCTGTTGCGGGGGATCTGAAGCATGCGCAGTGCGCCGTTCTTGATATCGAACTGCACATACAGGATCATATCCGTCATGCCGTCGTTGGAAGTGGGGTCATTGGAGTAGTTACGGCCCTCTTCAAAGTCGATGCCGCACACCAGAATGTTCACCACATCGCCCTTGTACTCCTCGGCGGTCTTGACTTCTTCCTCAATGGTGGGGGTGCTGTCGTCCGGGCGGATGCTGTCCTCCACCTTGTTCACAAGGCTCACGCCGTACACCACCACGCCGGAGATCACCGCGATGACGGCCATGACCACTGCAAAGGGCAGCCAGATGGGCGTTTTCTTTTTCTTTTTGCGGCGGCGCGGCGGTTCGTCCTGCCCGCTGCCCTGTGTCGGACGGCGGGGCGGCTCATTGTGTGCACCGCCTGCGCTCTGCTTTGCATCCGCGCCGGATGCGGCATGGCGCGGCGCAGCGGCAGCCTGATCTGGCCTGCTGATCGAACGCGAGGTATTGATATGGCGTGGCGTCTGGCTCATGCTTTTTTTGTATCCTCCAGATTTTCACAGTCGTGCAAATTTCTGCAAGACCTGTCGTAGCTTCTAGTATAACATTGTCGGGCAGAATCTGCAATCTGTTTTCTGCATCCGGGCGGCAGTTTGCCCGTTATGCTTCATTCTTCCCGCTGCGGGCGAGGATATCCTCATAAGCAGCTTTGGACATAGGGTCCAAGGGCTTGCCCTGCGAGAGCACAAAATCGTTGGTCTGTTTGAGGGCTGCCAGCATAGCGGCATCCAAGTCCTTTTTTTCCAGCTTGCGCAGCTTTTCCACGCCGGGCCAGTCCCGCTCGGCACTGGTCATATCGGCCAGATACAAAATTTTGTCAAGCCGTGTCATGCCGGGCTTACCCGCCGTGTGGCAGGCAATAGCGCTAAGCACCGCTTCATCCGTCACGCCCCACTGGGTGCGGGCCAGAATGGCAGCACACACACCGTGCCATACCGGGGCCGGGCGCTCCTCGCCGCCCTCGGCATACTGGGGATATGCGCGCATCAGTTCGCGCATCTCATCCTTGCTGATCTCCTTGGCGGAGTCGTGCAGCAGCGCCGCCAGCGCGGCCCGCTCCTCGTCCTCGCCGTAGATCTTTGCCAGCTTGACGGCCATTTTTTTCACGTTTAACGTGTGTTGGTAGCGCTTATCGCTCAGGCGGCTGCGCACAAGTTCCTTTGCCTGTTTGAGGTTCATTGCCCGATACTTCCTTTTTATAAAGCTTCTCCCGGCGGATCACCGCCCGCACTGTTTGGGGCAGTTCCGCTTCGCATTCTTCGCCCGCGGCCAGCCGGGCACGCAGCGCGCTGCTGGCCATGGGCAGCGCCTGTACCGGTGCAAACAGGATGCGTGCCCCGGTAGGGTCCAGCCGGAGGGCCTTTGCGTGCAGCTCCGGCGCATCGCCCACATTGCGGCTGGTGACCACCAGATGGGCAAGGCGCAGGATATCCTGCCAGCGGTGCCAGCCGTCAAAACTCAGCAGCATGTCACTGCCAATGGCAAGGTACAACTGTGCGCCGGGGTAGTCCCGGGCCAGCTTTTCCACCGTGAGCACCGTGTAATTGCGCTGCCCGGCTTCGGCCTGCGCCACTTCCCAGCCGCTGACTTCCAGCTGCGGGACGGTGCCCTGTTCTTCCAGCGCATAAAAGCAACTGCACATTTCCAGCCGCAGGGCACCGGAGGCCGAGGTGCGCTGTTTGAACGGCGAAAGCCCGGCAGGCATCACCACCACCTTATCCGGCTGCACGCGCGCTGCGGCGGCACGCAGATTGTTCAGGTGGCCGTTGTGGGGCGGATCAAACGTTCCGCCGTAGAGAAGAACTTTCATTTTTACTTCAGCAGGTCGGCGTAGGCGCTGTCCTTTTTCTTCTGCAAGTACAGCACGAACTTGGAGCCGATCACCTGCACACAGTCGGCGCCGGTGGCCTCGGCCAGCTTGACGGAAGCTTCGCGGGCATTGTACATGCTGTTTTCCAGCACCTTGAGCTTGATGAGCTCACGGGCGTCGAGACAGTCCTTTACACCTTGGATCATGGTCTCGTCGATCTCGCCCTTGCCCACGATGAAAACGGGGTCCATGGTGTTTGCCTTGCCGCGCAGGATGGCGCGCTGTTTGCTTGTCAGCATAATTGTTCTCCTTTAAGTTATAACGATTTAGAATGGCCGACGCGTGCGCTCTGGCCATATTCAGCGGAAATTCTATTTTATAGTTTTGTAAAATTGAAAAATCTGCGGATTTTTCAATTTTACTTTTTCACGGGATGGGGACGTAACGGCAAAATGCAGAAAATCATTTGGTGCATCTACCGGTTTGGGCCCTACTCGTAAAAATGCGTTTGGAGCGGCCCGCAGGCCGCGACAAACGCGAAATAAAAGATTTTCATTCCTTAAAATATGGCCAAAGCGAACGCGGAGGCCATTTAAAATCTTTTATTGCTCTGCCAGAAATCCCGGCAGCTGCTGTTCCAGCGCTGCCAGCGCATTGCCGCGGTGGCTGATGGCGTCCTTTTCATCCGGGGTCAGCTGGGCATAGCTGCGGCCCTCGGTATTGGGGCGCTTCTCGTGCTTTCCCACGCCGCAGTCGGCGGGGATGAACAGCGGGTCGTAGCCAAAGCCGTAGTCGCCGCACAGCCGCTCAAAGGCGATGCTGCCCGGGCACTCGCCCATGCAGGTGAGGTGCCGCCCATCCGGCAGGATGAAGCACACGGCGGATACAAACTTTGCGTCGCGCTGGCCGGCAGGCACCGCCTGCATGGCGTCCAGCAGCTTATCGTTGTTGGCTTCGTCGTCGCCGTGATGGCCGCAGTAGCGGGCGCTGTACACGCCGGGTGCACCATTCAGCACGTCCACGCACAGGCCGGAATCATCGGCAATGGTGGGCAGGCCGCTGGCCTTGCAGATGGTCTCCGCCTTGATGAGAGCGTTCTCGGCAAAGGTGGTGCCGGTCTCCTCCGGCTCGATGGTGATGCCCAGCTCCTTCTGGCTGACCACTTCGTGGCCCTGCGCTTCCAGAATACGGCGCAGTTCGCGGAGCTTTCCGGCGTTGCCGGTGGCTGCACAAATTTTCATGCGGCGGTCCTCCTTTAGTGCTTCCACTCGCGCGGGAGCAGCTCTTCCACAAAGCCCTCCGGGGTGAAGGGCAGCAGGTCGTCGATGCCCTCGCCCACGCCGATAAAGCGCACCGGCAGGCCCAGACGCTGCTTGACCGCCACCACGCAGCCGCCCTTGGCGGTGCCGTCCAGTTTGGTCAGGATGATGCCGGTGGCGTCTGCGGCCTTGCAGAACTCCTTGGCCTGACTGATGGCGTTCTGGCCGGTGATGGCGTCCAGCACCAGCAGCGTTTCAAGGCTTGCTTCCGGGCTGGCCTTCTTGACGCTGCGGCTGATCTTGGCCAGTTCCGCCATCAGGTTTGCCTTGTTGTGCAGCCGGCCTGCGGTGTCGGCAATGACCATGTCATAGCCGCGTGCGGTAGCAGACTTTACGGTGTCGAAAATGACAGCCGCCGGGTCTGCGCCCTCGCCTGCGCTGACGATGGGCACACCGGCGCGTTTTGCCCAGATCTCCAGCTGTTCGCTGGCGGCGGCACGGAAGGTATCGCCTGCGGCCAGCATCACCTTTTTGCCCTCGCGGGTGTAGTAGTCGGCCAGCTTTGCAATGCTGGTGGTCTTGCCCACGCCGTTGACGCCGATCACCAGAATGACGGCCGGCTTGCCGGAAAGGTCCATCTCCGCCTCCGGCGTCATTTCCTCGGCAATGATGTCGCGCAGGGCATCTGCCGCTTCTTCGCCGGTCTTCAGGCCCTTTTCACGCACACGGTCCCGCAGCTTGTCCACCAGACGCACGGCCACCTCGCCGCCCACATCTGCAAGGATGAGCTGTTCTTCCAGATCATCGTACATCTCATCGTCGATGATGCTGCCGGTGAGGGTGTTGAGGATATTGCCCCAGAAACCGGTGCGGGTCTTTTCCAGACCCGTTTTCATTTTTTCCTGTTCTTTTTCTTTGTTTTTCTTGCCAAATCCGAAGAACCCCATAGTGTCCTCCTATCTTTTTTCTTTAATATATATCAGGAAACCAGCGCGGCGTCAACCTGTTCCAGATCGAGCTTGAGCAGTTTGGATACGCCGTCCTCCTGCATGGTAACGCCGTACAGCACATTGGCAGCTTCCATCGTGCCGCGGCGGTGGGTGATCACGATGAACTGGGTCTTATCGCTCACCCGGCGTAAGTACTGGGCAAAACGCACCACGTTGGCGTCGTCCAGAGCGGCTTCGATCTCGTCCAGAATGCAGAACGGTGCCGGGTTCACCGCCAGAATGGCAAAGTAGATGCTGATGGCCACCAGCGCCTGCTCGCCGCCGGAAAGCGCTTCCAGATTCTTGATCACCTTGCCCGGCGGGGCCACCCGGATGCCGATGCCGCAGGACAGAACGTCCGTTTCGTCCTCCAGCACAAGGCTTGCCTCGCCGCCGCCGAACAACTCGGTGAACACGCGGCCAAAGTTTTCGTTGATGGCGCGGAAGCTGTCCGAGAAGATCTCCTTCATTTGGGCGGAAAGCTTGGAGATCATGCGGCTGAGCTCATTGCGGCTCTCCTCCACATCCGTTACCTGACGCACCATGGCGTCATAGCGGGCCTTGACCTCCTTGTACTCCTCAATGGCGCTCACATTCACGCTGCCAAGAGCGCGGATCTTGCTGCGTAGGTCTGCCACCTGTGCCCGCAGGGCCGTCAGGCTCTCGAACTCCACGCAAAGATTTTCTGCCTGACTCACCGAGAGCTGGTACTCATCCCACAGCTTTGCCACGGTCTGGTCGTACTCGGTCTCGGCAGCGGCCTTGCGTTCGGCAAGGCGGGCCATCTCGCGGCCCATCTCTTCGCGGCTGTCGGAAGCCGTGCGTGCCCGGCCAAGAGCGGCGGTCTCTGCCTGCTGGCGTTCCAGCCGCTTTTCCGTGGCTTCGCGGATGGATTGTTCTTTTGCTGCAATTTCGCCTTGGCTGTCGGTCTTGGCCTGCCGGATGGCCGCGATCTCGGTGCGGCAGCTCTCGCTGCGCTGTGCCAGCGCGGCAAGGCTTTCTTCCAGCGAGGCGCGGCGCGCAGCGGCGTCCTGTGCCCGCTGTTCCAGCGCCGCGATCTGGCTGTAGGCCAGCTCCGCGTCCTTCTGGCGGGTCACTTGTTCCAAGCGCTTGGCGCTGAGTTTCTGGCTCAGTGCAGTCTGCTGGGCCACAAAGCTGTCGTCCCCTTCCGCGATGCGGTTCATCTCGGCCATCAACAGGTCGATCTTGGCTGTCAGCTGTGCCTGCCGGGCGGCGGCTTCGTCCGCCTTGCTGCGGCTCTCGGCAAGTGCCGCCTGCAACGCATCGATCTGCTGCTGGCCGTTGCTGCGGGCCGTTTCCAGCTGGGCAGCGGCGGCTTCCAGCCGCTTCTGCTCTGCTTCAGCGCGCACCCTGTCGTTCGCGGCGGTGATCTGTTCGCTGGCCGTGGCGGTCAGCTCGGCCTGCAATGCATCCACCTGTTCCTTGCACCGGTCGGTCTTTTCCTGCGCGGCAAGGCATTCTTTTTGCAGGTTTGCAGCCTTTACCCGCAGTTCTTCCATCTCCTGCTTGCGGGTGAACAGGCCCGCGCTGCGCTGCACGCTGCCGCCGGTAAAGCTGCCGCCCGCATTGACCACCTGACCATCCATGGTCACGATTTTGCTGCGGAAGCCGTTGTCCCGCGCCACGCGGGAAGCTTCGTTGATGTCGTCCACCACGATGATGCGGCCCAGCAGGTTCGATACGATGTTGTCGTACCGGCGGTCCGCCTGCACAAGGCTGGAAGCAAGCCGTGCCGTGCCGGACAGATGTCCCCGGAACACGCCGGGCTGGACGGTATCCAGCGGCAGAAAGGTGGCGCGGCCCGCATTGTCACTGCGCAGCATTGCAATGGCGGCCTTGGCGGCGGCTTCGTTTTCCACCACGATGTTCTGCAAGGCACCGCCAAGGGCCGTTTCCACAGCCACTTCACAGCCCGGTTCCACCTTCAGGATGGCGGACACCGGCCCGATGATGCCCCGCAGGCGGCGGGCACCGGCGGCACGCATGACGGCCTTGACCGAGTTCTGGTAGCCGTCCATGTTCTTTTCCAGTTCACGCAGCACCGAAAGCCGCTGGCGGGCAGCATCCAGTTCCCGGCCAAGGCGCTGCTCTGCCGCGTCGGCGTCGTTCAGTGCGGCCTTGCGGCCCTTGAGTTTGAGTTCCAAGCCGGAGCGGACGTTTGCCAGCTGCTTTTCGTTTTCTTCCAGCATCCGGCGGTACTTGACCGTATCTTCCAGATCCTGCCGGGTCTCGTCCCGCTGGGCAGCGGCTTCCTGCACGCTCTGTTCGAGGGCAGGCAGGCGCTGGCGGGCGGTCTCTTCGGCAGCCTCGGCAGCGGCCTGCGCCACCTGCGCTTCGGTGCGCTGGGCCGTCAGGCCGGCAAGCTCGGCCCGCAGGCTGTCCTTGCGGGCACCGCTGGCGGTGCTGGCGTCGGTCAGGCGGGCGATCTCCGCGTTCAGCGCTTCGATCTCCGCAGCCAGCTTTTCGCCCTCGGCTTCCATGGTCTTTGCCACGGCCCGGTGACGCTGCAAGGCGGCGGCAGCTTCGGTGCTGTCCTGCTCGCCTGCGCTGATCTCTTCCCGCAGGGATGCGGCGCTCTCCTCGTTGCGGAGGATGTCGTTTTCCAGCACGGCGATGCGGCTTTCCGACCCGCTGATCTGCTGGGTGATGCTGCGGATATCCCCATTCAGGCGCTCGACCGCAATGGTCAGCTGCTGTGCCTGCATCCGGATCTCCTCAGCCTCCTGTTCAGCGGCTTTGGTCTCGCGGTCAAAGCGCTCGTAATCGGCCTGCGCGGTCTCATAGTCGCGCACCTGCTGGCGCACGGCTTCGCGCGCGCGGTGCACGCCGTCGGTCCAGAGGGTCACTTCCAGCGTTTTGCGCTGTGCCGCCAGCTCGAGGAATTTTTCCGCCTTGGCGCTCTCTTTTTCCAGCGGGCCCACACGGCTTTCCAGTTCGCCCAGAATGTCCCGCAGGCGCTCAAGGTTCTCGCCCGCTGCGGCAAGGCGGCGCTCGGCCTCCGTTTTGCGGTAGCGGTATTTGGCAATGCCGCAGGCTTCCTCAAAAATTTCGCGCCGTTCGCTGCTTTTTGCGGCCACGATCTCCGCAATGCGGCCCTGCCCGATCACCGAGTAGCCGTCGCGGCCGATGCCGGTGTCCAGCAAGAGCTCATAGACATCCCGCAGGCGGCACACCTGCCCGTTGATGGTATACTCGCTGTCGCCGGAGCGGTAATATTTGCGGCCAATGGTCACTTCGTCCGCGTCCAGATCAAAGGTATGGTCGGCGTTGTCCAGCGTCAGCCGCACCTGCGCAAAGCCCATGGCCCCGCGCCGCCGGGTGCCGCCAAAAATGACGTCCTCCATCTTGCCTGCCGCGCGCAGCTGGCGGGAGCTGGTCTCGCCCAGCACCCAGCGCACCGCGTCCGAAAGGTTGGACTTGCCGGAGCCGTTGGGGCCCACCACGCCGGTCACGCCTGCATCAAAGCGAATTTTGACCTTATCGGGGAAGCTTTTAAAGCCCTGGATCTCCAGTTCTTTGAATACCATTTACTTTTCCTTTATCACGCCCAGCAGCTTCAGGGCCTCTTTGGCGGCGCATTGCTCTGCGGCTTTTTTGCTGCGGCCTTCACCACGGGCCACGCGGTCGGAGTTGAACCGCACCGCCACCACAAAATGCTTGTCATGGTCGGGGCCGGACTCGCTTTCCACCACATAGCTCAGGCGCTCTTCCGGGTTCTGCTGCACGATCTCCTGCAGGCGGGTCTTGTAGTCGGCCTCGGCGTGCTTGCCCTCGGTGATGAAGGGCAGGATGAATTTGCGGGCCACCTCCATGCCGCCGTCCAGATACAGCGCGGCAATGACCGCCTCAAAGGCGTCCGACACCACGCTGGGGCGGGTGCGTCCGCCGCAGCGCTCCTCGCCGCGGCCAAGGCGCAGGTATTCGCCCAGATCGATCTCCTGCGCGAACTGGAACAGGGCCCCCTCGCTGACAAGGCTGGCGCGGATGCGGGTCAGATCGCCCTCCGGCCGGTCCGCATAGGCGTGGAACAGATAGTCTGCCGAGACGATCTGCAGCACGCTGTCGCCCAGAAACTCCAGCCGCTCGTTGTGCTTGACCGGGGTGCGGCTCTCGTTGGCATAGCTGGTATGGGTGAGCGCGATCTCCAGCAGCTCCGGGTTTTTGAACTTATAACCAATAATTGTTTCCAACTGATGGCTCATATGTTTTAGCTCCCTTATTGATGATCAGCATCCTCGCCCTCTCAGGCTCACGTCCGTTCGCCAGCTCCCCCAAAGGGGGAGCCCTTGGCAAATCGATGCAGTCTGCACGAACTGCCAAAGACTCTCACTCCGAGAAAGGCGGCATTGCGAAGCAATGACGGAGAGGGCGAACCCGCTTCCCTTATTCCTCAGTTTTCTGTGCCGCGGCCAGCTCGTCCAGCGCGGACTGCATGGTACCGCACAGGTCGTTCTCCACGCAGATCTTTGCCTGCCGGATGGCGTTTTTGATGCCCTTGGCTTTGGAAGAACCGTGGGCCTTGATCACCGGCTGCTTTGCGCCCAGGAAGGGTGCGCCGCCGTATTCCTCGCTGTCCATCTGGTGCTTGAGGTCGGCCACGCCGCCCTTGAGCAGCAGGTAGGCCAGCTTGCCGCCGAGGTTTGCAAGGAACATTTGTTTCAGCATGCCCAGCAGCATTTTTGCCACACCCTCGGTCAGCTTCAGGATCACGTTGCCGGTAAAGCCGTCGCACACCACCACGTCCACTTCGCCGCCCGGCACATCGCGGGGCTCGATGTTGCCCACAAAGCGGATGCCGGGGGTGGTTTTAAGCAGCTGGTGGGCTTCCTTGAGCATGGGGGTGCCCTTGCTCTCCTCCGCACCGTTGTTGGCCAGTGCCACGCTGGGGGCCTTGCGGCCCTCCACCTTGTTCACATAGCAGCTGCCCATGACGGCGAACGCGGCCAGCATCTCGGGGCGGCACTCCACATTGGCACCGCAGTCCAGCAGCAGATAGGCCTGCTTTTTAGCGGGCACCATGGTGGCCAGAGCCGGGCGCTTGATGCCCTTGAGGGTGCGCACGATCAGGCTTGCGCCCACATGCAGCGCGCCGGTGCTGCCGGCCGAAACAAAGGCGTCGCCCCTGCCGTCCTTGAGCATGTTCAGGCCCACCACGATGGAGGAATCCTTCTTCTGACGGATGGCGCGGGCAGGCTCATCGCACATGTCGATGACCTCGGTGCAGTTCACCAGCTCGATTCCATCCAGCGGGATGCTGTTCTCCTGTGCGGTCTTGCGCACCAGCGCTTCGTCGCCCACGCCGACGACGGTGACGCCGTACTCCTTCACGGCCTGTGCGGCACCTTCCAGCACCGCCAGAGGGGCGTTGTCGCCGCCCATCATGTCCACGATAATTTTCATAGCTTTTCTCCCTTCTTAAAGAGAAGTTTCATCCAGCCACTGCTGGAAGCTGGCAACAGCGCGCTGGGCCTGTGCCATGTAACGCAGGCGCTTGTCCCGCGGGCGGCTCTCCTCCGGCAGCGGAGGAAGGATGCCCATATTCGCGCCCATGGGCTGGAAGTGCTTGTTCTCGGTGGTCAGGTACTGCACCAGTGCGCCGCACATGGTGTCGGCGGGCGGGGCGGGCAGTTCTTTACCCACAAGACGCGCATACAGGCTGCGGGCAGCCAGCAGGCCGCAGGCAGCGCTTTCCATATAGCCCTCAAAGCCGGTGATCTGCCCGGCAAAAAACACGTTGGGGTGCTCTTTCAGGCACAGCTGGGCGCTGAGCACCCGGGGTGCATCCAAAAAGGTATTGCGGTGCATCACGCCGTACCGCACGAACTCGGCGTTCTCAAGGCCCGGGATCATGCTGAACACCCGCTTCTGCTCGCCCCACTTGAGGTTTGTCTGGAAGCCCACGATGTTATACAGGGTGCGCTCCTTATTTTCGGCCCGCAGCTGCACGTTGGCCCACGGGCGGTGGCCGGTGGCCGGGTTCACAAGGCCCACCGGGCGCAGGGGGCCGAACCGCATGGTGTCGGCGCCCCGGGCAGCCATGATCTCAATGGGCATACAGCCCTCGTAGACCGTGACGGTGTCGGCCTTCTTGCCGTGGGCGTCCGGGTCAGGCTGAGCGCTCTGCTCTGCGCCGGTGTCAAAGTCGTGCAGAGGGGCGCGCTCGGCAGACGCGAGAGCCGCGTGGAATTTCTCGTACTCTTCCTTGTTGAAAGGGCAGTTCAGGTAGTCGGCCTCGCCCCGGTCATAGCGGGAGGCGGCAAACACCTTGTTGTAGTCCAGACTTTCAGCGGTGACGATGGGGGCCACAGCATCGTAGAAGTGCAGCCGCTCGTCCCCGGTCAGGCGGCCGATCTCATCGGCCAGTGCGCCGTCGGTCAGGGGGCCGGTGGCCACCAGAATGGGGGCGATCTCGTCAATGTGCTCCACCCGCTCCCGGTGGACAGTAATGTTTTCACAGCTTTCCACCATGCGGGTCACTTCGGCGCTGAATGCATCGCGGTCCACTGCCAGCGCACCGCCTGCAGCCACGCGGGCCGTCTCGGCGGCGGTCAGCAACCGGCTGCCCATCCGGCGCATTTCTTCCTTCAGCAGGCCGGAAGCCGAATCCAGCCGCTCGGCTTTCAGGCTGTTGGAACAGATCAGCTCCGCAAAGCCTGCGCTTTTGTGCGCGGGCGAAAAGTGGACGGGCTTCTGCTCGTACAGGTCCACCTGCACGCCTTTGCCCGCCAGCCACAGGGCAGCCTCGCAGCCCGCAAGGCCCGCACCCAGAATGGTTACTTTATAGCTCATAGTTTTTAATCCTTCTTCGGCACCGGCATCTCAAAGCCGCAGCCTTCCTTTGCGCAGTAGAGCTTGGAGCCCTTGCGGAACAGGGTACTGCCGCATTTCTCGCACTTGGTGGGCACCGGGGTGTCCCATGTCATAAAATCGCAGTCCGGGTAGCGCTCGCAGCCATAGTAGATGCGGCCCTTGGAGCTCTTGCGTTCCAGCATGCGGCCCTTGCCGCACTTGGGGCAGATGCCGCCGGTGTCCTTGACCAGACGCTTGGTGCCCCGGCACTCCGGGAAGCCGCTGCATGCCAAAAACTTGCCGTACTTGCCCACTTTGATGACCATGGGACGGCCGCACAGGTCGCACACCTCGCTGGAAGGCTCGTCCGGCACCTTGACCTTCTTGCCTTCCATGTTCTTTTCGGCCTGCTCAAGGCTGGCGGCAAAGCCCTGATAGAAGTCGTCCACCGTCTTGTGCCAGTCGGCCTTGCCGCTCTCGATCTTATCCAGATTCTTTTCCATCTGGGCAGAGAAGTCCACGTCCACGATGTGGGGGAACTGTTCCAGCATCAGCCCGTCCACGGCCCGGCCCAGCAGGGTGGGCTTGAGCTTTTTCTGGTCGCGCTCCACGTAGCCGCGGTCGATGATGGTGGTGATGATGGGCGCATAGGTGGAGGGACGGCCAATGCCGTTTTCTTCCAGCGCCTTGATGAGGGTCGCTTCGGTGTAGCGGGCAGGCGGCTGGGTGAACTTCTGCTCGCTCTTCAGCTCGCGCAGCTTGAGCACCTGACCCTGTTCCAGCGGGGGCAGAGCGGTCTCCTTCTTTTCCTTTTCGTCGGTGGCTTCCTCGTACAGGGCGGTAAAGCCGTCAAAGGTGACAGTGTAGCCGCTGGCCTTGAAGCGGTAGTCCGCCGCGCTGACCGTGACAGACACGGTATCCTGCTGGCAGTCCGCCATCTGGCTGGCCATAAAGCGGCTCCAGATCATGCGGTAGAGCTTTGCGGTGTCGCCGCTGATGCTCTTGTCCACCTCGTCCGGCGTCAGGGACGGCACCGAGGGACGGATGGCTTCGTGGGCGTCCTGCGCAGCGGTGGCGCTCTTGGTCTTCCACGTGCGCTTGTAGGGGCAGATATAGCTTTCGCCGTAGGCACCGGCAATGTATTCCTTGGCGGCGGCAACGGCTTCGTCCGAAATGCGCAGGCTGTCGGTACGCATATAGGTGATCAGACCCATGGTACCGTGCCCGGCAATGTCCACACCTTCGTACAGAGTCTGGGCAGCGCGCATGGTGCGGGTTGCCGTAAAGCCCAGCCGGCGGGAAGCCTCCTGCTGCAAGGTACTGGTGATGAAGGCGGGGGTAGGCTGCTTTGCGCGCTTGCCCTTTTTCAGCTCGGTCACAACGTACTCGGCACCCTCCAGTCCCTTTTCGATGGCCCGGGCCTCGGCTTCGTTTTTGGGCAGCAGCTTTTTGCCCTTGCTGTCGGAAGAAAGGCGGGCCGTGAAGCTCTTGTGCCCAGCGCCGAGGGTGGCGTCCACGTTCCAGTATTCGTCCGGCTTAAAGCTCTCGATCTCCTTCTCGCGGTCGTCGATCAGCCGCACGGCCACGCTCTGCACGCGGCCGGCGGACAGGCCCCGGCGCACCTTGCGCCAGAGGAACGGGCTCAGCTTGTAGCCCACCAGACGGTCCAGCACACGGCGGGCCTGCTGGGCATTGAACAGATCCTCGTCAATGGCGCGGGGGTGGGCCATGCCCTCCTTGACGCCCTTTTTGGTGATCTCGTCAAAGGTCACGCGGTTGGGCTCATGAGGATCCAGCCCCAGAATGTTTGCCAGATGCCAGCTGATGGCTTCGCCTTCGCGGTCCGGGTCGGTGGCCAGCAGCACGCCATCTGCGTGTTTGGCCTTGCTCTTGAGCTCCTTGATGAGCTTTTCCTTGCCTTTGATGCTGATGTACTGCGGGGCATAGCCGTGCTCCACATCGATGCCCAGCTGCGAGGCAGGCAGGTCCCGGATATGGCCCATGCTTGCGGTAACGTCATAGCCATCGCCCAGATATTTGCCGATGGTCTTTGCCTTAGCAGGCGACTCCACGATCACTAGTTTCGCCATTTGCGTTTACTCCCATTTCAGTTTTCTTTCTTCTTTATCGGTAACGCGCTGTGCGGTGCGCACAGTACGGGATGTTTCATCTTTATACTATACCACAGCTGTTGTGTGCTGCGCCAGCGGAAATTATACTATTTTGTCACATACCGCTTGCCGGGCATGCACAGCACCCTGCCGGAAAGCTCCAGCTTCATCAGGGTGCCCAGCAGCGCCGCCGTGGGCAGGCCGCTGCGCACGCAAAGCTCCTCGATGCCAAGCGGCTGCGGCCCGATGCAGGAAAGCACCCGCCGCTCGTTCTCGCTCAGCGGTTCCGGCTGCTTTGCGGCAGCGGCAGCTTTGCGCTGCGGATGCAGGCCCAGCGGGCCCAGCAGGTCGGCGGCAGAGCACACCGCGCGGGCGCGGCCATCCCGCAAAAGGCCGTTGGTGCCTGCGGAATTGGGCGAGTAGATGCTGCCCGGCACCGCAAACACCGGCTTGCCGTAGCGCTCGGCGTGGGCCACAGTGGACATGGTGCCGCTTTTTTCCTGCGCTTCCACCACCAGCAAAGCGGAGCTGAGCGCCGCAATGAGCCGGTTGCGCTGCAAAAAGCCGTTGGGGCCCACGCCCTCGGTGCGGGGCGGATATTCGCTGATGACGCAGCCTTTTTGTTCAATTTTGTGCCGCAGTGCCACATTGGCTGCCGGATAGGTGCGGTCGATGGGCACCCCCATCACCGCAATGGTAGGGCAGTTGTTTTTTACGGCGGCACGGTGTCCGGCGCTGTCCAGCCCGTCGGCAAGGCCGCTGACGATGATGGCACCGTTTTTTGCCAGTGCTTCCCCAATGTCTGCCGCCGCGTTCAGGCCGTACTCGGTGGGCCTGCGGCTGCCCACGATGCCCACGGCGCCCGGCTCATTGAGCCAGAGCGGGTCGCCGGTGCAGTAGAGCACCAGCGGCATGTCCGGGATGCGGGAAAAAGCCAGCGGGTAGTCCGGGTCGTCAAAGGGCAGGATGCGCACGCCCAGACTGCGGCACCGTGCTTCCAGCGTGCGGAACTGCATCGGGTGCAGCTGCGCGGCACAGTTTGCCGCCGCAGTGCCCACGGCAAGGCAGAATTCGTCGGTGTCACGTGCTTCAAAGGCTTCCTGTGCGCCGCCAAACACATCCAGCACCCGGCCTGCATGGATGCTGCCCGGCCCCAGCACATGGGCCAGCCACAGCCAGCACAGCAGCGGGTCCGGCGCAGGCTCCGGCGCAAACAGGCTGGTCTGCCCGGCAAGGCCGCTCACAGGCTCTCCTCCCGGAAATGCCACAGCAGGATGCTGCCCGCAATGCCGGCGTTCAGGCTTTCCACCCGGTCGGTCATGGGGATGCGCACCGTGCTGGTGCAGGCGGCAATGGTCTCTTCGGTCAGGCCCTGCCCCTCACTGCCGATCACAACGCAGACGCCGCCCGGGTAGCCGGCCTTGGCCGCGCTCAGCGGCTGGGACTTGTACAGCGCAGCCGCAAGGCAGGTGATGCCCTTTGCCCGCAGCTGAGCGATAGCATCGGGCATGGCACCGGCTTCGATCACCGGGATGCGCACCGCCGCGCCCATGGAAGCCCGCAGGGTCTTGGGGGCCCACACGCTGGCGCAGCCGTCGCTCAGGATCACGCCGTCAAAGCCAAAGGCAGCTGCAGAGCGCAGCAGGGTTCCCACGTTGCCGGGGTCCTGCACCCGCTCCAGCGCAAGGTAGCGCCCGCCAGTTTTCACCTCTTCCAGCGTATGCACCGGCGTACGGAATACGCCGAACACGCCCTGATGGGTGCCCACATCGGCCAGCTTGTCTGCCACGTGATCCTCCACAAGGTAGTGTTCGCCGGGCAGGTCTGCCAGTTCCGGGCACTTTGCCATGGCGCTCTCGGTGTAGAACAAGGTCTCCAGCTGCGCGCCGCGGCAGAGCTCCGGGCACAGCTTGCGGCCCTCGGCCAGAAAGCGGCCCTCACTGCGGCGGAATGCCGCGCCGGAAGAAAGGCGGCAGGCATATTTGATCTTTGCGTTTTCCCGGCTGGTGATCTTTTCGTCCATTGTATTCCTCCTGCTGAAAGCGGGCATTCATCTGTAAAAAAGCAAAAAGGGCAGCGTCTGCCACAAAAAGTTCCTGCGGCAGGGCGCTGCCCTGAAAAACATGTTCCCCTGCCGTAAGAACCCCGGATACAAAACGGACGCCCGCGTATACGCGCGGGCGTCACGATTCAAGTTCTTGATCAGGCGTTCTTGACGGTCTCGACCAGAGCTGCAAAGCTCTTGGGATCGTTGATAGCCATCTCGGACAGCATCTTGCGGTTCAGCTCGATGCCAGCCTTCTTCAGGCCAGCCATGAAGGTGGAGTAGTTCATGCCCAGAGGACGAACTGCGTTGTTGATGCGGCAGATCCACAGGTTGCGGAACTGACGCTTCTTCATGCGGCGGCCAGCCAGAGCGTAGTTGCCGCTCTTCATGACCTGCTGCTTGGCCATCTTAAAGTGCTTGCTCTTGCAGCCGTAGAAGCCCTTGGCCAGCTTCAGCATCTTCTTACGACGTTTGTGAGTCATGGTTGCGCCCTTGATACGTGCCATTTTATATATCTCCTTTAGTTATCAGTAGTAGAATGTTTGTGCCTGCGGCTCGCTCTTAGGCGTAGGGCAGCATGCTCTTGATGGTAGCTGCGTTGGTCTTATCAACGTAGCTGGGCTGACGGTAGCCACGGGTCAGCTTGGTGGTCTTCTTGGTCAGGATGTGGCTGCGGAATGCGTGGCCGCGCTTGATCTTGCCGTTCTTGGTCAGCTTAAAGCGCTTCTTAGCGCCGGAGTGCGTCTTCAGTTTCATCTTAGCCATTTTAGTTTCCTCCTAAAATTAGTCCTTATTGGGTTTCGGGATCAGCAGAATGGACATCGTGCGGCCCTCGAGCACCGGCGGCTTGTCGGTGGATGCCTGCGGCAGAGCCTCGGCAAAACGCTTGAGCACGTCTGCGCCCAGAGCACTGTGCGCCATTTCACGGCCGCGGAAGCGGATCGAAACCTTAACCTTGTGGCCAGCTGCCAGGAATTTGGCAGTCTGGTTCAGCTTGGTATTGAAGTCGTTGGTGTCAATGTTGAGCGAAAGGCGGGTCTCCTTGACTTCGACCACCTTCTGGTTCTTCTTGGCTTCCTTCTCCTTCTTCTGCTGTTCAAAACGGTACTTGCCGTAATCCAGCACCTTGCACACAGGCGGAACAGCCTGCGGTGCGATCTTGACCAGATCCAGACCGGCATCTTCAGCAGCGCGCATGGCCACCTGAATGGACACAACGCCCTTCTGCTCGCCGTCTGCACCGATCAGACGGACCTCACGGTCACGGATCTGACCGTTGATCTCCAGTTCCTTCGACTTTCCAGCGGTAGCGATAATGAATGCACCTCCAAACAAAATCCATTTTGTTGCAATATTTGGCATAGAAAACGCGGCCGCCCATTTTCAGGACAGCCGCGCAAGTTCACTCAAAGCCGCAGTCCACTCATGATGAACTGCCTTCAGGTATAGCCCGAGGGTCCAGACCCCACAAGGCGAGCGCGGCACAGGCCGTAGCTGCTTTCTTTACTCGGTTATTCTACCACAGGCAGAAAGCGCTGTCAAGCACTTTTTATGCGTTTTGCGGGGAAAATATGAATCAACTCCTTCAGCCGCACTTCGTGTGCCAGCTCCCTCAAGGAGGGAGCCTTTGGCAATGCGGTCAGCTTTTCGGCTGCGCCAGAGCCTCCCTCCGTGAGAAAGACTTCCCCCGGCCGGGGGAAGATGTCACGCAAGTGACAAAAAGGGGAGCAGTGGCATCGCGCAGCGATGACGGAAGGAGTTTATGCTTCGATCAGCTTCCCCAGTTCCAGCGAGCAGATGCCCTTATACGTCACCTTTTTGGGGGCAAAGCGCTTGTCGATGGCAAGGGCATAAAGGTTCAGCTGCGGGCGGTAAGCGCGCAGGAAGTCTGCTTCGGTCTTGCGGCGGTCGGTCTTGTAGTCCAGCAGTTCCAAGTGATCGGGGAATTCCAGCACAAGGTCCGCGATGCCCTGCACCAGCACCTGCTCGTCCTGCACGGCGGCAGCATCCTGCACCGGTGTGCCCTGCGCGGCCAGCACTGCGCCGGCGGGCAGGGCCGTGATGAACGCCAGCTCCCGCCAGACCCGGTCTGCCGCACAGATCTTTGCAAAGGCTTCGCCTTCCACAAAGCGGCGGATGCGGCCTGCATCCAGCTTTGCCGCAATTTCCGGGGCCACCAGCTGCGCGTCCACCTGCCGCTGACGCTCGGCGAGAATGGCTTCGTCCAGCGCGCCCGCCGCTTTTGCCGCCGCAAGGGCCGCAAAGTCTGCGTGCTCCAGAAAAGCGTGCAGGGCCGTGCCCATCTCGGCGGCGGTCAGGCCGTCTTTGGAAAGGAAGGCGGGCCGCTCCAATGTGGTCTGCTCGGCCTTGTGCACGATGCTGGTCACACTGACCTTGGCGGGTACCGCCGCCAGCTCTGCCGCCGGGTACTGCCATGCAAAACCCGCTTGCAGCCGGGCCGCCAGCGCCGGGTCCGCAGGCGTTTCTGCGGGCGGTTCCGGCTCAGCGTCCGGTGCATCCGGCGCTGCGGGCCCGGGCAGAGCATCCTGCACCGTGATGTTGATCTCGCTCTCGGTAAACACAAAGGGCAGCTCCAGCTCGCCCGCCTGCCGCCGCAGCGGCCCGCCGAAGGGGTGCACCAGCAGCGCCGCACGCAGCCAGTCGGCAAAGCTGTTTGCCTGCTGGTTCAGTGTCTCGCCTGCGCCTGCGGCCAGAAATGCCGCTGCCCGGGTAAGCGGGTTGGTGGTTTTGGTGATGCCCAGCGGCGCGGTCAGGATCAGCTTGTCCTGCGCGCGGGTGAGCGCCACATACAAAAGGCGCATCTGTTCGCTGCGCATCTCCTGCGCGTGCACATTGGCAAGGGCGGTGTAGGCCGCCGTTTTGTAGGTGCCCTCGCCCTGCTCCGGCCGCAGACGCAGGCCCGCGCCGTATTCGCGGTGCAGCAGCACCGGCTGACGGGTGTCCGCCGCGTTGAAGCGCCGGGCCGTGTCCGCCACGAACACCACCGGGAACTGCAAGCCCTTGGAACGGTGGATGGTCATGATGGTCACACAGCCGGGCCGCGCACCACCGGGCACCGTATCCTGCCCGGTGGAGCCCGCCTGCGCCGCCGCATCGATGGCGCGCACCAGCGCCGAGATGCCGTTTGCGCCCGCCGCCGCACAGAAAGCAGCAAACCGCCGGGCATCCTCGCGGCGGCGGGCGCCGTTTTCGGTCACGCCCAGCGCGGCAAGGTAGCCGGTGGAGACAAAGATCTCCTCCATCAGCTGCTCTGCCGGGGCACTGCGGGCCATGCGGCGCAGTGCGGTGAGCTTCTCGTAAAAGACGTTCACCTTTTGGGTAAAGGGGTCGTCTGCCGGGCCTTGCAGGGTAAGCAGCAGTGCGCCGTACAGGCTCATGCGGGCGGGCTTTTTACCCGCTTCTTTTTTGTCCTTTTCTTCCTGCGCCTTTTTTTGCAGTGCAGCGCTCCGGGCGCGCAGGCGCACAAGGTCATCATCCGTAAAGCCAAACATCGGCCCCAGCATGGCGGCGGCAAGGTAGATATCCTGTGCCGGGTTGTCAATGACCTTCAGCAGCGAGATCAAAGGCCGGATGTGCGGTGCCAGCATCAGGTTTTCGCGCGCGTCGGCATACACCGGGATGCCCCGGGCCGTGAGTGCTTCCTCATAGGCCAGAAAGTCGCCGCGCGCCGCCAGCAGGATGCAGCAGTCCTCATACTGCACGGGCCGGGTGCCCGTGCCGTCCCGCACCGGCTCGCCGCCCTGCACCAGCTGCTCAATGCGGTCCGCGATCCACGCCGCGTCGGTCTCGGCGGTGTCGTCGGGCAGAAAGTGCGCTTCCACACTGCCGGCGTAGTCTCCGGGTGCACCGCACACCAGCCGCTGGCCGTCGCCGTAGGCGGTGTCGCCCAGCTGCGGGGTCATGAGCTGCTCAAAGATGAAGTTGATGCCCGCCACCACCTGCGGGGCAGAGCGGAAGTTTGCATCCAGCGCCAGCAATGCATCGGTGCCCGCCGTGCCTTCTGCCGGGCGCGGGCGGGCCGCGCCGCCGGGCAGTTCCGGCCAAGCGTCCAGCTTTGCCCGGAAGATGCTGGGGTCTGCCTGCCGGAAGCGGTAGATGCTCTGTTTCAGATCGCCCACAAGGAACAGGTCGTCCCCCGCCGGGGATGCAAGGCAGCGATACAGCGCATCCTGCAAGGCATTCGTATCCTGATATTCGTCCACCATCACGGCGGCGTAGTTCTGCCGGATGCTCTGGCACAGCGGTGTGGGCGTGCCGTCCGGTGTGCGCAGCAGCCGCAGGGCAAAGTGCTCAAAATCGCTGAATTCCAGCAGCTTGCGCTCCTTCTTTTTGGCCGCGAACCGGGCGTCAAAGTCCCGCACGGCGGCAAATAATGCCCGCAGGCGCGGCAGAGCCGCTTTGCGGTCCGCTTCGGCTTCCGCCTCGCTGCAAGAGATCAGCTCCGTGATCTGGGCAAACAGGTCCGCCGCTTCGTCCGCGCGGGTCTTGATGGCCGTCTTATGGTCACCTTTGAGACGCTTTTTCATGCCCTTCAGGCCGGGCGCTTCCTCCATGCCCAGCACATAGGGGGTCAGCCGGTCGTAAAGCGGCGTCCACTCGCCCGCAGCCGCCAGCCGTTCCACCTCGCCCAGCAGGGCGGCGGCATTTTCCAGCCGGTCCTGCGCTTCGGCGTATTTCTCTTGGGCGGCGGTCCGCGCCTTTTCCTGCGCAGAGGGCGTCTTTTTCTCGTCCGCTTCGGCAAGCTCCTGTGCGCAGTCGGTCCGGCAGTCCGCCAGCGCCGCCGTCAGCAGCTCCCGCGCGGCCTTGGCGCAGCGGGCGGCTTCCGCCAAAAGCAGGCCGTGCCAGCAGGTGGAAGCAAAGCCGTTCTCCTGCTGCCACGGGGCCAGATATTCGTCCAGCCTGCGGTCATAGTCCGGCAGGGCACGCAGGAAGTCGTACACATGCAGGATGGTGTCCCCTGCCGGCTTATCGGTGCGGCCCTTGCCGTAGAGGTCTGCAAAGGCGCAGAAATCCGGGCTCTGGCAAGCGTTTTCCAGCGTTTCGGCGAGGGCCGCAGCCCGCAGCACCTCCACGCTGCCGGGGTCTGCGGGGGCAAAATCCGGCGGGATATCCAACGCCTGAAAATGCTTGTGCAAAAGGTCCAGACAGAACGCATCAATGGTGCAGATGGGCGCCCGCTGCAACAGCATCCGCTGGCGGCGCAGACCTGTATTGTGGGGCTGCTGCTGGCTGCGGCGCAAAAGTGCCTGCCCGATGCGGGCCCGCAGCTCTGCCGCCGCCGCATTGGTAAAGGTGACGATGAGCAGCTTGTCCGCGTCCACGGGCTGTTCCGGGTCGGTGATGAGCTGCACGGCGCGCTCGGTCAGCACAGCCGTTTTGCCGCTGCCTGCCGCCGCGCTCACCAGCAGCGCACCGCCTCGGTCGTCGATGGCGGCCCGCTGGGCCGGGGTCCATTTGGGCTCACTCATGCCCGCTCACCTTCCTTTCCGTCCTGTTCCGTTTCTTCCGGTTCAAAGGGCTTGGCCGGTGCTTCCAGCGCACGCTCGCCAATGCCGGTCTCGTGGCAGCAGATAAAGCTGTAATCGCAGAAGGTGCAGGGGTTTTTGCCCGTCACAAGCGGCTGGGCGTCGATTTGCCCTTCGTAGAGCTGGGTGCCCATCCGGGCAACAAGGTCGTCCAGATGCAGCCGGATGCGGTTCAGCTTTGCAATGTCCGCGCGCTTGTCCCTCTGGTAGGGACTGGGCTTGCCGTCCCGGTAGCCGAAGGGCAGGTAGCGGCCGGTTTCTGCCGCGTCCATGGCGTCGAACACCTTCTGCTCGTCCCGCACAAGGCCGTCCAGCTGGTACTCCACGCTCTGCGCAGCCTGCCGGCGGGGCAGGGTCTTGGGGGCCGGGTCCGCCAGCAGGTAGAGAACGCCTGCGGGCTCTGCGCCGGTAAAGCGGCCGCTTTTGTCCCGCGTCAGGCTGAACAGATACAGCAGCATCTGGCAGTCCAGCCCGCAGTACACTTCTTTCAGGTCCAGCTTTTTGGTGCCAGTCTTATAGTCCACCACCCGCACCCAGCGGGTGCCGTCCGCTTCCACCCACTCGTCGGCGCGGTCCACCGTGCCCACCAGCTGCACCGTGCGCCCGTCCGAAAGGTGATACACCTGCCCGGGCACGGCATCGGCCCCGGTGCCGATCTTCAGCTCGCAGGCGGCGGGCCTGAACTGCGACTGCTTCTGCTCGTCCCGCAGATAGCACAAAAGGCCGGTCATGCTCTTTTTGAGCCGTGAGAGCAGGTAGGCAAAGCGGGCCGTATCCTCGGGCAGAAAGCGCTTGGCGTATTCGTCCACCAGCAGGTCGGCAAGGCCCGCCATGGCATCGTCGTCCAGCTCAAGGAAGGGCGCAAGCCCGGCGCAGGGGTCGTCTGCACCCGGGTGCGGGTCCAGCGCCATTTGCAGCACCCAGTGCATCAGGGTGCCGCTCTGGTCGGCAGAAAGCTCGGCCCGTTTGCGCGGGCGCAGGCCCAGCACGTACTGCAAAAAGTAGCCGTACCGGCAGGTATAATATTTTTCCATCTGGCTGGGCGAGATGCGCAGCCGCGGGCCCAGCAGGCTTTCCAGCGCAGGCAGATCGTGCACCTGCCGCGGCGGGTTCTGCTCCATGCGGTGCAGCAGCGCAAGGCCTTGCACCGGTTCCGCCTGCGGTGCGTGCAGGGCCGCTGTCAGGCTGGCGCGCTCGGTGTCGGTCAGGGGCCAGCCGCCGCCCAGCGTATCCAGCCCGTCCGCAGGCGTGGCCGCAAGGTCGGCAAGGCTCAGCTCCGGCGCTGCCGGATGCAGCGCGCTCACAATGGGTTCCAGCGCTGCGCACAAGGTCTGGCCCTGCCCTTTGGGCCAGCTGAGCCACAGGCCCTTTGCCGGGGCCGTGAGGGCCTTGTAAAAACACACCTGCTCACGCACCACGCGGTTCTCAAAGCAGTCCGGCAGCTCGATCTGCTTTGCCATCAGCGCGTCGCGGTCCGCGTGGGTCAAAAGGCCCGTCTCGGACGGTGCGCAGGGGAACTCGCCCTCCGCAAGCCCCAGCACGAACACATGGTCCGGCGCGTCCAAGCGCATTTTGCCGGCGCTTGCCAGCACCACGGCGTCCAGCGTCTGCGGGATGTGCCCAAGGTCCGAAGAGCGCAGCAGCAGGCCGAACAGGTCCTCGTACTCGGCAATGGTCACGCCCTGACTGCCCAGCAGGCGGGCCATCTCGTCCAGCAGCCGCATCACCACGTTCCACTCACGGGCGGCTTCCTCTGCCGCCGGGATGCCGCGCGCCGCACGGATGGCTTCCACCTGCGCGGCCTGCTGCTCTTCGGCACCCAGCTTTTGCAGGCAGAAATACAGCGCGCGGCTGATCTGCTCCCCATTGCCGCCCCGCACCTTGCCGCGCAGCTCGTCCACAGCCGTTACCAAAAGCCGGCGGGCGTTCTCGGCATCGTCCAGCGTTTTCCGGTCCTCATCGGATAGCTCGTTCTCGCCAAAGCCCTTGGGGCTTTTTTTAAATTCCGCACGCCATGCCGCCGCATTCGGCGCCCATGTGTAGGCGTAGTTTTCCAGCGCGCAGACCTGCTCTTCTTCCAGTTTGCACAGGCCGGTCTTGGCAAGGATGGTCAGGTTCTCGGTCATATCCGCACCGCGCAAAAGGGCCAGCAGGGCCCGCACCGCCGTGGCTGGGGCACTGAACTCCGGCGTGGTGGGCTCGTCGCAGTAAAGCGGGATGTCCGCCATGCGGAACTCGTACCGGATGGCGGCACGGTACTTGGCAATGTCGCGGCAGACCACAGCCATTCTGCCGCAGCGCACGCCCTGCCGCATCAGGCGGCGGATGGCGGCGGCGGTGCAGCGGGCCTCTTCTTCCCGGCTGGCGGCGGCAAACAGGCGCACCTCTGGCACAGCGGGCGGCACTTCGCACACGCCGCTCTCCAAAAGTTCGGCCACGGCGGCAAGGCCGGGGGCATCTTTGTGGCGCAGGTCCCGGCGCAAAAGCTCGGGCGCGGCCACCTCGGCGCCGTTTTTGCGGGCCAGCTGGCGCAGCTGCGCCGCCACCTGCTTTGCGCCGGAAAACAGGCCCATATCCCCCGGCACCATGGGTGCGCCGTCGTCACACAGGGCCACCGTGACCGTGGGCAGCGCTGCCAGCATCGCGCCCATCAGCCGCTTTTTGGGGGCGTTGAAGGTGTCGAATTCGTCAACGAACACCTCCCGCTCCTGCAAAAAATCCGGCAGTGCGCCGCGGGCAAGGGCGGCTTCCAGCCGGTCCGCCGCCAGTTCCAGCCGGTCGGCGGGGTCCATGCCGGTGCCCGCCAGCAGGGTCTCGTACCCCTGAAAGATCAATGCCAGCTCCGCCAGCTTGCCGCTCTCCGGGCCGCAGCCGGGCGCAAGCTCGGCCAGCTGCGCGCCGGAAAGGCCCGCGCTCTTGAGCTCATCGATGGTCTGGGCCGCCATCTGGCAGAAGGCCGCGCTGCGGCGGTGGCGGTAGTAGTAGTGCACATTGTCCTGCAATTCTTCCAGCGCACGGCGCACCAGCACGGCGCGGCCCGCATCGGAGAGGGTCTGCACCGCCGCGCCGCCCTCGGCGGAGAGGATGTGCTCGGCAAGGCTCGTAAAGGAAAAGCTTTCCACCATGCCGGAAAGCGCATCGCCCAGCTCGCGGTAGATGCGGCCCTCGGTGCTGGAGGTGAACTGTTCCGGCACCAGCAGGATGCTGCGTTTTCCTTCCATGGCACGGGACTTGATGCGGGCGTACAGCAGCGTGGTCTTGCCGCTGCCGGAGCCACCTAAAACCAGTTTGAGCATGGGGTGTCCCTCCTGAAACATTCGCTTTGCATTTATTGTAACACGAAACCGGCGGCAAAACCACCTGTTTTCTTTGCATCCGGCGGCGGCTTGTGGTACACTGGGGCCAACAACTTTTCCACCAAGAGAGGAAGCCTGTATGAAAATTTTAGCTGTTGATTACGGCGACAGCCGCACCGGCCTTGCCACCTGCGACCGCACCGAGTTTCTGACCAGCGCCATCACGCCGCAGATCACCCTCAAGGCCCGCAACAAGGTAGCCGCCCGGGTGTGCGAGGTGGCAAAAGAGATCGGCGCCGAGCTGATCGTCATCGGTCTGCCGTTGAACATGGACGGCACCGAAGGCGAGCGCGCCGCCAAGAGCCGCAAGCTGGCAAAAACGGTGGAGATCTGGAGCGGCCTGCCCGTGCGCATGTGGGACGAGCGCCAGACCACCTGCGCCGCCGCCGACCTGCTGGACGAGAGCGGCACGTTTGGCACAAAGCGGAAAGAAATTCTGGACTCTGTGAGCGCCACGGTGATCTTGGATGATTACCTTGCATGGCGCAAGGAGCACCCGGGGGAAATTTGAATAAGAAAGACGGCCTCGCCCTCTCAGTCTCACTTTGTTCGACAGCTCTCCCAAAGGGAGAGCCCTTGGCAAATCGATTTCGTTTGCGTGGACTGCCAAAGCCTCTCACTTTAGGAGAGGTGGCACGGCGTAAGCCGTGACGGAGAGGGCGAGGACGCTAAAAAAGCACCCGCAGTTTTGAACGCTGCGGGTGCTTTTCTGTTACTGATAGGTTTCAATGGTCACACTGTTGATGGTGATGTCCTCCGCAGGCTTCTGGTTTTCATCCACAGCCGCTTGGCCGATGGCGTCCACCACATCCATGCCCTCGTACACCTGCCCCAATACCGTGTCGGTGTAGTCGAGGTACGGCGCACCGCCTGCGGTCTGGTAGGCAGAAACCACCTCTGCGCGGTAGCCCGCACTGTTCATCTGGTCCACCAGCTCCTGCGTCACAGACTGGCTGCCCGGCAGCGTCTGCATTACGTAAAAAACGCTGGCGCACTCGCCGGAAGCATCCGTGCCCATGCACAGGGCACCGGAATAATGGTGCAGGCTGTCGGTGGTCTCAGCCGGGTAGCGGCTGCCATTCCAGATGGTGGTGCCCTTGCCGTCGGCACCCTGCCCGGCTTCCACCACAAAGCCGCTCTCCACGCGGGAGACCGTCAGGCCGTTGTAATACCCTGCCTGCACAAGGCCCGCAAAGTTATCGTAAGCCTGCGGGGCCTGCGCCGGGAAAAGCACCGCCTTGAACACGCCTGCCGAGGTATCGAACACCGCAACGGTGTCCCCTGCCGCAGGGTGTGCAAACTGCAATTCCGCCGACTCCACAGCCGGGCGGTCGATCTTGCGGGCTGCGCTGCCGCTGCCTTTGCCAAAGCTCAGAAAGCTGCCGGCATTGCAGCCCGCAAGCACAAGCGCTGCCGCCAATGCCAGCGCTATCCATCTTTTTTTATGCATCATCTGCGCCCACGCTCCATACACTGTAGTAACCGCACGGCACACCGTGCAGGAAAGATTCAGAGGATAGTATATCATATTCTGCGGCGGAGTGCGAGAGCAAATGCGTGAAAATTTGCGCCGCAAATTCTGTGCGAAAAAGCATCTTGACGAGCAGGCAAAAAAACGCTACACTATATGCAGACCTGAGCGGAGCGGCACTGCAAAGCCCCGCCTTACGATACGATACAGGAGACACGATTTATGTCGGAAGAGATCAAGAACCCCAATGCCGAAGAGGAATATCAGCCCGACCTGATGACGCTGGAAGATGAGGACGGCAACGAAGTCACCTTTGAGGTGATCGATGCGCTGGACCACAAGGGCGTGCATTATCTGGCGGTTGTGGAATATGCCGAAAACGAAGAGGACGTCAACGAGGATGCCCAGCTTGTGATCCTGAGCGTTGGCGAAGACGATGAAGGCGAGTATCTGGACGTTGTGGAGGACGACGAAACGCTGCTGGAAGTCAGCAAGCTGTTTGAGCAGCGTCTGAGCGACGAGTTCGAGATCGAGTAATATTCCAGCAAATTACCCGGCAAAACTTCCTGCCCGGCTCGATTTGTTGCGGTTTATATGATCCTACTAATCATTCAACGGGAGCCCGGAGTTCTCCGGCGGATTGCAGACCTCCCCGCCATGGGGCGACCATGGAGGTTCGATGAGGAAGCGTGAATCCGGCGACAGGGCACCCACCTGTCCGTAAGGGTAGGTTTGATCGACCGCAGACGACCGGGCGGGATCTTTTTATAACAAATCATCCACCACTGTCCTCTGCCCCGTTTACAGGCAAAGGCTGTGCGTGGATTTTTTTATTACCTTGAAAGGATGTGCATTGCGGCATGAAGTCGGAACATCTGGTGGGTACCTCCATCCCCCGCTTTACCTTCGACACCCCCACAAAGCCCGGCAACGATTTTTACAAGTTGTGCGAGGGCGAGCATCCGCTGGTGATGATCTTTCTGCCGGCCTTCGATCACCCTGTCACGCGGGAATACCTCACCCGCTATCTGGAAACGCTGCAAAAGCTCCGCGGCGTGCGGCTGGCGTGCGTGGTGCGCTCTTCGCCCCGCATGGTGGCCAAAGCCACGCAGGGGGCCGAGTTTCCCTTTACGCTCATCTGCGATGCACCAGGTGTGCTGTACGGCTACCTTGGCGTAGAGCAGGCCCGGGGCATATTGAGCTGGAGCTTTGCGGCCCAGCGCATCTACAAAGCCGCCAGAGAGCAGGGCTACCGCTACGACAGCAGCGCCCCGCAGCTGCTGCCGCTGACGCTGGTGGTGGGCCACATGGGCAAGATCCTGTTCACCCACTCCGGCCGCAGCCAGACCGACCTGCCCGAGGACTGCGCCGCCATCCGGGAGATCGCCCGCGAGGTGGTGCGCACCATGGCCGAGGACCAGCGGCGTACACATCCCCACTGCTCCGATGAGACGCTCACCCTGCCCGATCTTGTGGGGTGGGACGATCTGGACGGAAGCAGTCATTGAGTCAACAAGCAAAAGCACCTGCAATTGGTTTTGCAAGTGCTTTTGTTTTTGCATGATTTTTCAGCTTTCAGAGGAACTATCGTCCGCAAACAGCCCCGGGATGCCGCACAGGGCCGCGATGCCCACCAGCGTGAACACGATGCGGGACCAGATGGACGCACTGCCGCCCAGCAGCCAGCCCACAAAATCGAACTGGAACAGGCCCACAAGGCCCCAGTTGATGCCGCCCACGATCAACAGGATCAGGCAGATTTTATAAAAGGTCTGCAACAAAAAGACCTCCTTCCCTTGCGGGCAGTATGCCCCGTGGGAAGGAGGTCTATGCATTTTTATCGGCTCACCCGTGCGCCGCCGCGGTCGGGCTGCGCCACGTACACCTGCTTCCAGCGGCGCTTTGCCGCCTGTGCAGCGGCCTGTGCGGCCCCTTCGTCCCGGAACACGCCGAACACCGCCGCACCGCTGCCGGTCATCAGGGCCGTCACGGCACCATGCTCCCGCAGCAGGGCCTTGATGTCCCCGGTATCCTTTGCCCCGCTGCACTCTTCCAGCGCATTGCCGGCGGCGGCACAAAGGGCATCCAGATCACCGGCACGGATGGCGGCTTCCTGCGCTCCGCAGTCCGGATGGACGCTGCTGCCCACCCGATCATAGGCCGCAAAGGCTTCCGGGGTGGAAACGCCGTAGTCCGGCATCACCACCGTGAACCAGCACTCCGGCGCCGGCGGCAGCGCCTTGAGGAAATCGCCCACGCCCTGCACCCGGCAGGTGCCGCCCATGAGGGCAAAGGGCACATCCGCACCGATCTTTGCGCCCAGTGCGCACAGCTCGCTCATGGAGAGCCGTGCACCGTACAGCGCGTTCATGCCCACCAGCACGGCGGCGGCGTCGGCGCTGCCGCCCGCCATGCCTGCCCGCACCGGGGTATTTTTATAGATGGTGATGTCCACGCCCGCCAAAAGGCCGGTGTAGTCAAAAAAGGCCAGCGCTGCCTTGATGGCCGTGTTTTTGTTATTGGAGGCCACCAGACTGCCCGGCAGCCGTAGGTTCAGGTAGGGACTGCGGCGCAGCACCACACGCTCGTACAGGGTGATGGCCTGCATGGTCATGTCCAGATCATGGTAGCCGCCCGGCAGGGTGCCCACCACGTCCAGCGCCAAGTTGAGCTTTGCGGGGGCCAGAACGGTGACGCAGTTCAGCCTTGCCATGTGTTCTCCCTCCTCAGACGCCGTGGTAAATGCCGTTTTCCTGCAAAAATTCCTTGATGCGCTTGAGCGCTTCCTTTAAGTGCTCCAAACTGTAGGCGTAGGAAACACGGGCGTAGCCCTCGCCGGAAGCGCCAAAGGCATCCCCCGGGATGATGGCCACATGCTTTTGTTCCAGCAGCTTTGTGCAGAACTCCTGACTGCTCATGCCGGTGCTCTTGATGCAGGGGAAGGCATAGAACGCACCGCGCGGCTCAAAGCAGGTCAGGCCCATATCGTTGAAGCTCTTCACCACAAGGCGGCGGCGCATGTTGTACTCATCGCGCATGCGGTCGATCTCGCCGTCGCACTCCTTCAGGGCGGTGATGGCGGCGTACTGGCTGGTGGTGGGGGCGCTCATGATGGCGCTCTGGTGGATCTTGGTCATGATCTTGATGATGGGCGCCGGGCCGCAGGCATAGCCCAAGCGCCAGCCGGTCATGGCGTAGGTCTTGGAGAAGCCGTTCACCACGATGGTGCGCTCGGCCATGCCGGGCAGGGTGGCAATGGAAACATGGGGCCGCAGGCCGTAGTTCAGCTCTGCATAAATTTCGTCCGAGAGCACCATCACGTTGGTGCCACGCAGCACTTCGGCAACAGCTTCCAGATCCTCCCGTTCCATCACCGCACCGGTGGGGTTGTTGGGGAACGGCATGATGAGCAGCTTTGTCTTGGGGGTGATGGCGGCTTTCAGAGCATCGGCACGCAGGCGGAACTCGTCCTCCTGCCGACAGGCCACATGCACCGGCACGCCGCCGGACAGGGTGGTGATGGGCTCGTAGCACACAAAGCACGGCTCCGGGATGATCACCTCATCCCCGGGCTGCACCAGCGTGCGGATGCACATATCAATGGCTTCGCTGCCGCCCACCGTGATGAGCACCTCGTGCAGGGGGTCATAGCGCAGGCCCATGCGGCGCTCCAGATACTTTGCCACCTCGGCGCGCAGCTCCTTCAGGCCCGCGTTGGAGGTGTAGCGGGTGCGGCCATGCTCCAAGCTCTCGATGCCCGCTTCCCGCACGGCCCACGGCGTTTTGAAGTCCGGCTCGCCCACGCCAAGGCTGATGCACTCCGGCATTTCGGCAGCCAGATCAAAAAATTTGCGGATGCCGGAGGGATGCATCTCCTCGGCGGCAGGCGCGATCAGTTTATCGTAATCCATCACAGCACCGTGCACTCTCTTTCGTCAATTTCTTCGTCCTGATACAGTCGACCTTCCTTTTTATAGGTGCGCAGCACAAAGTGGGTGGCGGTGGACAGCACATCGTCCAAGGGCGAGAGCCGCTTTGCCACGAACAGTGCGATCTCCTGGAAGGTCTGGCCCTTGATCACCAGCTGCAAATCGTAGCCGCCGCTCATCAGCAGCACGCTCTCCACCTCGTCAAAGGCGGCAATGGTGGCTGCGATCTCGTCAAAGCCGCGGCTCTTCTTGGGGCTGACGTTCAGCTCGATGACGGCCTCCACACGGTTGACCCCGGCCTTTTCCCAGTCCACAAGGGTCTTGTAGCCCTTGATGATGCCCTGCGCCCGGGCCAGATCGATCATGGCCGCCACCTCGGCGGGAGATTTATTCAGCATCGTGGCGATGTCCTCAATGGGCAGCCGCGCATTGTCTTCCAGGATCTTCAAAAGCTGTTCCATAGTATCTTGCTCCTTCTCAGCCCGTAACCGGGAAATAAATTATTTATAAGTATAGCACAAGCCGGAAAAGATTGCACCCAATTTTTGGGATAGAATGTCTTTTTCCCTTCGTGTCTGTTCTTTTTTACAAAAAGTGTGTTCAAATTTTGCCAAATCTGCTATACTGGAAGAGTAAGAGTGTGCCGGAGCTTTTGCGGCACCGTTCATCAAAAGGAAAACGAGGGTGGAAACGATGAAAGCATTCATTACCGTCATTGGTCACGATACCGTGGGCGTTGTTGCCAGGGTCGCCGGTCTGTGCACCGAACTGAACATCAATATCGAGGACGTGACCCAGAGCATCCTGCAGGGCATGTTCGCCATGATCATGCTGGTGGATATCTCCAAGTGCAATGTGGGCCACGAAGAGCTGCACAAGCGCTGCGATGCACTGGCCGCCGAGATGGGCATGCAGATCAACGTGACCCGTCAGGAAGTCTTTGACGCCATGCACACCATCTGATGGAGGGAGTACACTGCAATGAGTATGTTTAACACCGGTGACATCCTCGAGACCATCGAGATGTTCACGCAGGACAATCTGGACGTGCGCACCGTCACCATGGGCATCAGCCTGCTGGACTGCATCGACCCGGACCCCAAGAAGGCGTGCGAGAATATCTACAACAAGATCACCACCAAGGCCGCAAACCTTGTGCCCGCGGTGGAGCACATCAGTGCCGAGTACGGCATCCCCATCATCAACAAGCGCATCAGCGTCACCCCCATTGCCATGCTGCTGGGTGCCTGCCCGGATGCCGACCCCGTAGACTTTGCAAAAACCTTGGACGCTGCCGGTAAAAAGGTGGGCGTCAACTTTGTGGGCGGCTACAGCGCGCTGGTGCACAAGGGCTTCTCTGCCGGCGACCGCCGCCTGATCGAGTCCATTCCCCGTGCGCTGGCCGAGACCGATATCGTGTGCAGCTCGGTGAACATCGGTGCCACCAAGGCAGGCCTGAACATGGACGCCGTCAAGCTGATGGGCGAAGCCGTCAAGAAGGCTTCCGAGCTGACGGCGGACCGTCAGTGCATCGGCGCGGCAAAGCTGGTGGTGTTCTGCAACGCGCCGGAGGACAACCCCTTCATGGCCGGTGCCTTCCACGGCCCTGGCGAGCCGGACTGTGAGATCCACGTAGGTGTTTCCGGCCCCGGCGCTGTGCGCGCCGCGCTGGCCCGCCTGCCCAAGGACGCTCCCATCGATGAAGTGGCAGAGCTGGTCAAGAGCACTGCCTTCAAGATCACCCGCGTGGGCCAGCTGGTGGCAAACCTTGCTTCGCAGGCGCTGGGCGTGCCCGCCGGTATCATTGACCTTTCGCTGGCACCTACCCCCGCCATTGGCGACAGCGTGGCCAACATTCTGGAAGAGATGGGTCTTGAGACCTGCGGCTGCTGCGGCACCACCGCCTGTCTGGCCCTGCTGAACGACGCCGTGAAGAAGGGCGGCGTGATGGCTTCCAACCATGTGGGCGGCCTGTCCGGTGCCTTCATCCCGGTCAGCGAGGACGCCGGCATGATCCACGCCGCCGAGACCGGCTGCCTGACCATTGAAAAGCTGGAAGCCATGACCGCCGTCTGCTCGGTAGGCATCGATATGGTCATCATCCCCGGCGACACCACCCCGGCTGCAATCAGCGCCCTGATTGCAGACGAAGCCGCCATCGGCATGGTGAACAGCAAGACCACCGCCGTGCGCGTGATTCCCGCCATTGGCCGCAAGGCCGGCGAGGTGCTGGACTTTGGCGGCCTGCTGGGCTACGGCCCCATCATGGCCGTAAACCGGCACGACCCCTCGGTGTTCATCAACCGCGGCGGCCGACTGCCCGCTCCCATGCAGTCGCTGAAGAACTAAAGAGCCCTCTCAGTCATCTCGCATACGCTCGATGCCAGCTCCCCCGAAAGGGGGAGCTTTTTTCAAACCGAAAGCAGGTGTTTCCTATGAAACCGAACATCGTTCCCAAAAATGGCGATATGCTGCCTCGTGCACGCGAGCTGCGCCGCGAAATGACGCCGCAGGAAAGAAAGCTATGGTATCAGTTTTTGCGCCGCTACCCGGTAAAAATTTATAAGCAGCGCATCATTGAATCTTTTATTGCTGATTTCTACTGTTCTCGCGCACAACTGGTCATCGAATTGGATGGAGCACAACACACCACCGAACAAGGGCTTCTGTATGACCGTGAACGGAGCAGCATCTTTTCGCAGTACGGCTTGGATGTTCTTCGTTTTTCTAATTATGAAGTGGATCTTCAGTTTGAAGCAGTCTGTGAAAAAATCCATCAGACGATTCAATCTCGCCTTTGAAGCTGCACTTTCCCGGTATATGCACAAAAGCTCCCCCCCTCGGGGGAGCTGGCATTGCGCAGCAATGACTGAGAGGGTTCGTTCTACCTGAATAAATCCTTTCCAACAGGCCCATCCTCTGGATAACATTTCCAGAAGAAGGGTCTGTTTTTTTGTATGGATAAAACGCTTTCCCGCCGCCAGATGCAGCTTTTGTGCGCTGGCCTGCTCCTCGCCCTTGCCCTTGGCGGCGCGTGGCAGGCATTTGCATGGGGCCGCACCCAGCTGGACACCGGGGCACTGGTGTGCGCCGACACCCTGCGGCTGCACATCCGCGCCGAGAACGATGCCGTTGCCAGCCAGAGCGCCAAGCTCCATGTGCGGGACGCGGTGCTGGCTTATCTGGACGCCGCCTGCCCGGCCCAGAGCAAGGCCGAAGCCCTCACTTGGGCGGCGCGGCATTTGTTTGAATTGCAGCTTACAGCCCGGCACGCGCTGGCGGGGCTGAACGTCCGCGCGCCGGTGCAGGTGCGGCTGGTGAACATGTATTTTGCCACCCGGCGCTATGCTTCCGGCGTTCTGCCCGCCGGGCGGTACGACGCGCTGCGCATCGACATCGGCTCCGGCTCCGGCCGCAACTGGTGGTGCGTGCTCTACCCGGGCCTGTGCCGCGCGGCCTGCGGCAGCTATGCCCGGCCCGCCGAAAACGACCTTGTGTGCGGGGAGTATATCCTGCGCCTGCGGCTGGTGGAATGGGTGCAGCAGCGCACCGCACCGCGGGAGGACATGGTGCTTGCGGGGTAACGCCCGGCGCCTTTGCTGCATAGCATAAGGCGAAAGGAGCGTGTAGGACCTATGGCAATCCCTGCTTATTATTCCCTCATCCAGCGCGGCTCTGCCGGGCCGGACGTGGCCCTTGTGCAGACATGGCTCAACGGCGTGCGCGACGCCTGCACTTGGTACGACGAGCTGAAAGCGGACGGCAGATTCGGCGTTTCCAGCGAGAACGCCGTAAAGGAGTTCCAGCTCAAAAACAAGATGAACGTGGACGGCAAAGTGGGTGCCAACACATGGAATGTGCTTTACACCCGCTACACCGCCAAACACGGCCTGCATGTGCCCTACCCCGGCATTGCCCTGCGCAGCGGCAGTGCAGGCGGCACGGTGCGGCTGGTGCAGCAGAAGCTCAACTCGCTGGGCGAGCGGCTGACCGCGGACGGCAGGTTCGGCGCGGCCACAGCGGCAGCGGTGCAGCGGTTCCAGCGCCGCAACGGCCTTGCCGCCGACGGCGTTGTGGGCGAAGGAACGTGGGAGAAGTTGTTCTGATCTAAGGGAAGTGAACTCCTTCCGTCACGGCTTGCGCCGTGCCAGTTCCCTCAAAGAGAGAGCCTCTGGCAGTGCGGTCAAGTTTCCAGTTTTGCCAAGGGCTCTCCCTTTGGGAGAGCTGGCAAATCCGTAGGATTTGACTGAGAGGGCAATCCGCTTTATCGCGTCTGTAGGGCTTTTCGTCCTGCGGACGCTTTTGTTTTTCTTGCCCCCACCCCCGCCCTGCTGTATAATAAAGAAAAATCTGAAAAGGCGGTGTTCCTGTTTGCGTTTTCTGCACCTTTCCGACCTGCACCTTGGCAAGCGGGTGTGTGAGTTCTCCATGCTGGACGACCAGCGGTACATTCTGGAACAGATCCTCTCCCTGCTGGACAGCACGCCCGTGGACGGCGTTCTGCTGGCAGGCGACCTCTACGATAAGCCCGTGCCCCCCGCCGAGGCCGTGCGCCTGCTGGACTGGTTCCTTACCCAGCTGGCTAAGCGGCAGCTGCCGGTGTTCGCCATCAGCGGCAACCACGACTCTGCCGACCGCATCGCCTTCGGCGCGGCTCTGCTGCAAAGCAGCCGGGTGTACGTCAGCCCGGTGTTCTCCGGTGCACCGGTGCCCATCCCCCTCACCGACGAGTACGGCACGCTGGATGTGTACCTGCTGCCCTTTTTGAAGCCTGCCACCGTGCGGCATATCTGGCCGGACGAGCCTATGGAGAGCTACAACGATGCCCTTGCCTGCGTGCTGCGCCACTGCAAGCCGGACCCCGCCCACCGCAGCGTGCTGGTGGCGCACCAGTTCGTGGCCGGTGCCGCCTGCTGCGAGAGCGAGGAAGTGTCGGTGGGCGGCGTGGACAGCGTGGATGCGGGCCTCTTTGACGGCTTCGACTACGTGGCGCTGGGCCACCTGCACAGCCCCCAGAAGGTGGGCCGCGACACCGTGCGTTACTGCGGCACGCCGCTCAAGTATTCCTTCTCGGAAACCCGGCAGCACAAAAGCGCCACCTTTGTGGAGCTGGGCCCCAAGGGCGAAGTGTCCATCACCACCGCGCCGCTCACGCCAAAGCACGACCTGCGGGAGGTGCGCGGCAGCTACATGGAGCTGACCGACCGCCGCAAGTATGCGGGCACCGCCACAAACGACTACCTGCACATCACCCTCACCGACGAGCAGGACGTGCCGGACGCGCTGGCCCGCCTGCGGGTGATCTACCCCAACCTGATGCGGCTGGATTACGACAACCTCCGCACCCGGCAGGATCAGGAGATCACCGCGCCGGAACGCACCGAGAACATCACGCCGCTGGAGCATTTTGCGGCGTTCTACCAGCTGCAAAACAACCAGCCGCTGACCGCCGAGCAGGCAGATTTCTGCCAGCAGCTCATCGAGGACATCTGGAAGGAGGGCGAGGACGCATGAGACCGTTAAAACTCACCCTCTCGGCCTTTGGACCCTATGCGGGCGAGACCGTGCTGGAACTGGAAAAACTGGGCAAAGGGGGCCTGTACCTTGTCACCGGCGACACCGGCGCGGGCAAGACCACCCTGTTCGACGCCATTACATACGCCCTGTACGACCATTCCAGCGGCGGCGTGCGCGAGGGCGCCATGCTGCGCTGCAAGTATGCCGACCCCAAGACCCCCACCTTTGTGGAGCTGGAATTTGAGGTGAACAGCGCCCGCTATACCGTGCGCCGCAACCCGGAATACACCCGTCCCAAGGTGCGCGGCGAGGGCTTTACCACCGAGAAGGCGGACGCCGCCCTCACCTACGCCGATGGCCGCCCGCCGGTGACAAAGGCCAAGGATGTCACCGCCGCCGTGCAGGACATCATCGGGTTGGACTACAGCCAGTTCTGCCAGATTGCCATGATCGCACAGGGGCAGTTCACCAAGCTGCTCAACGCTTCCACCGAGGAGCGCAGCCGCATCTTCCGCAAGCTGTTCCGCACCCAGCGCTACGCCCGCCTGCAAGAGCGTTTGCAGGCCGAAAGCGCCGCGCTCAGCCAGCAGCGCGCCACCCGGAACGCCCAGCTGGACAGCCTGCTTTCCGGCGTGCAGTACGCCCCCGACGACCCGGAAGCCGCCGCCCTTGCCACCCTGAGCGCCCAGACCGAGCCGGACGCCGCACTCACCCTGCTGGAAGGGCTGCTGGCCCGCCAGCAGGCCGCGCAGGAAAGCACAGCTTCCGCCCTGAAGGACACCGAAGCGCAGCTGGGCACCGTGCAGCAGCAGCTTGGCGCAGCCCGGCAGGCCGCGCATCTGGCCGCACAGCTGGCCGCAAAACAGGCAGCCCTTGCCGCCGCTGTGCCCGCGCTGGAAACGGCCCGCGCCGAGAGCGCCCGTCATGCAGGCGACGCCGCACAGCTGGACCTGCTGGCCGGGCAGGCCACGCAGGCCAAAGCTGCCCTTGCCGCCTATGATGAGCTGGAACGGCTCTGCCGCCAGCAGAGCACTGCCCGGAACGCCGCGCAGCTGGCCCGGGCACAGGCCGCAAAAAAGCGCAGCCAGCTCAGCGCACTGGACGCAGCCCTTGCCGGTGCCGGTCAGGAATTGGAGGCGCTGGCGGATGCCCCCACCCGCCAACTGACGCTGGAAACGCAGGAAAAGGAGCTAGCCCAGCGCGGCGCAGCCCTTGCCACCCTGCACGAGCGGCTTGCCGCCTGCCAGCAGCAGGCCCAGAAGGCCCACCGCGCGCAGGAAGCCTACCGCACCGCCGCCGAAGCCAAGGCGCAGGCTCACGCCCGCAGGGATGCTCTGGACCGGGCATTTCTGGACGCGCAGGCCGGCCTGCTGGCGCAAAGCCTGACCGAAGGCGCGCCCTGCCCGGTGTGCGGCAGCACCCACCACCCGGCCAAGGCCCAGCTGCCCCGCACCGCCCCCACGCAGGCGCAGGTGGACGCCGCCAAACAGGAAGCGGACCGTGCCGACGCACTGGCCCAGACCGCCAGCACCGCTGCCCAGAGTGCCAACGCTGCCGCCGAGGAAGCCCGCCGCTCCCTGCGCCGGGACGCCGAAGCCCTGCTGCCCCAGCGGTTCTGCGCACCGGACGGCCCGGTGCAGCTGACCTTCGCCTTCATGACCACGGTGCTTGCGGAGGAGGCCGATGCCCTGCATACCGCGCAGGCCGAATGCGCCGCTGCCCTCCGGCAGGCCCGCGCCGACTGCGCCCGGCAGGCAAAGCTGGACGCGGACCGGCAGGCAAAGCAGCGCCAGCGCCCGGCACTGGAACAGGCCGCCGCCGAAGCAGACCGCGCCGCCGCCGCGCAAAGCGCCAGCGCTGCCGCGCTGGAACAGCAGGCAGCAGCGGCCCGGGCAGCCCTGCCCTACCCCCAGCGGGCCGAAGCGCAGGCTGCATTGGACGCACTGGAAGCGAAGCGCCGCACCTTACGCACCGGCATGGAGCGGGCGGACGCCGCCCTCAAACAGGCCGAGCAGGCCCACGCGGCTGCCAAAGCCGCCGTGGACGCCCTGCTGGCACAGCAGTCTGCCGCCCAAGCCTCCGCGCCCGAACCTCCGCTGGACCCGGACGCCTTGCAGGCGGAGCAAACCCGCCTTGCTGCCGCACGCACCGCCCTGCGGGAGCAGGCCCAGCAGCTGGCTGCACAGCTTTTGCCCAACCGCGCGGCGGTGGAAAAATATCGCGCTGCCGCTGCCGCCCGCGCCCAGCTGGAGCAGCGCAGCCAATGGGTGAGCGCCCTTGCCGCCACGGCAGGCGGCACCTTGACCAGCAAGCAGAAGATCCGGCTGGAAGCCTATATCCAGATGAACTATCTGGACCGCATCCTGCGCCATGCCAACACCCGCCTGATGCAGATGACTGCCGGGCAGTACGAGCTGGAGCGCATCGGTGCCGAAAACCAGCGCAGCCAGTCCGGGCTGGACCTTGGCGTTATCGACCACTACAACGGCACCCGCCGCAGCGTCAAGACCCTTTCCGGCGGCGAGAGCTTCAAGGCATCGCTGGCGCTGGCACTGGGCCTTTCGGACGAGGTGCAGAGCGCGGCGGGTGGCATCCGGCTGGACACGCTGTTCCTCGACGAGGGCTTCGGCAGCTTGGACGATGAATCTTTGGAGCAGGCCATGCGGGTGCTGGCCGGCCTGACCGAGGGCGACCGGCTGGTGGGCATCATCTCCCACGTAGGCGCTCTCAAGGACCGCATCGACCGGCAGGTGGTGGTGCGCAAGGCCCGCACCGGCGGTTCCACCGTGGAATTGATCGTGTAACAAGGCAGGTTCTCTGGGACAGGAAAGCTCCCCGATGGCCTGCCCTGCCAAATAAATCTCCTTTTCGCTGGGCATCCTATGGGCGGAGGTGATTTTCCAATGAGCTTGACACCCTTTATCCGCCACGAGATGGAACATTTGCCCGGTGCTTCTTCTGCACCGGAAAACAGCTGCTCCCGCTGCAGCCCGCCGCTGGGCAAGGCGCCGGAACCGCCGGGCAGCCCCGATATCCTGCTGCCCGGCGACCCCGCTGCCCCCGGCACACAGGTGCCGCCGCACATTGAAACGCCGGGCCGGACGCCCCACCCGGACACCGGAAGCACCCCGCAGGGCGTCCCCACCACCGACGGCACCCCCGCCGCCTGCTACCAGAAAAATGCCAAAGCGTTTCTGGCCGGGGACGTGCAGACCAGCGTGATGGCCCACTATGCGCCGTGCCTGTTCAGCACCGGCCAGCACACCCACTCCTGCCATCCGGCCCCGGACGAGGACACCGCCGCCGTGCGGGAGCTTGTGGACTGGCGCGAGGAATCGCCCTACGGCTAAAAAATTTTCAAATTATTTTTGCTCTACCTGTTGAAATCTGCGTCCGCTTCCCTTATTATGGTAGCAAACAAAGATAAAGGCAGGTTTTGCATCATGGCAGAGATCAAATACGAAGTAGTCCAGCGCATTGCGGTGCTCTCGGAGCGTCCCCGCGGCTGGGAGCGTCAGCTGAACCTCATCAGCTGGAACGATGGCGAGCCCAAGTACGACATCCGCGACTGGTCCCCGGACGGCACCCGCATGGGCAAGGGCATCTCCCTGAGCCACGACGAGCTGGCCATCCTCAAGGGCATTCTGGACGACATGGAGCTGTGAGCATGGGCGGCCGCGAAGAGTTTTTGCAGATCTGGCAGCAGCATGTCACACGTCCCGGCAGCGAAAAGCTGCTGGACTGGCTGGACCATAAGACCGATTTCTTTACCGCACCGGCTTCCACCCGGTTCCACGGTGCGTGTGAGGGCGGTTTGTGCATGCACAGCCTGAACGTCTACCACGCACTGCACGACACCTTTTTTGCCGAGGGCGACAGTGAGGAGACCTTTGCCATCTGTGCGCTGCTGCACGATCTGTGCAAGGCCAACTACTATAAGCCCGGCACCCGCAACGTGAAAAACGAAGCCACCGGCCAGTGGGAAAAGGTGCCCAGCTACAGCGTGGAGGATCTGTTCCCCTACGGCCACGGCGAAAAGAGCGTGTTCCTGATCGAGCGGTTCATGAAGCTGCGCGTTGAGGAGGCTGTTGCCATCCGCTGGCACATGGGCGGCTTTGACGATGCGGCCCGGGGCGGCTGCTTTGCCATCTCGGAAGCTTACGACAAGTATCCGCTGGCCGTCAAGCTGCACATCGCAGACCTTGAGGCCACCTATCTGATGGAGCACCGCACCAGCGCCGTGCGCTGAAAACAACAAAAATGCCCGGACGGGTTTGCAGCCGGAAAAAAGCTGCAATGTTCCCCCGTCCGGGCATTTTGTTTTATTTTTTGCGGCTTGCCTTGTTGTGGTACATTTTGCCGTCGGCCTGCCGGATGGCTTCGTGCAGCGGATGCACCCCGTACACACCGCCCACGCTGGCCGAAAGCTCCAGTTCCGGGCAGCCTTCCACCTTTGCACTGCCTGCGGCGTTCCGCACGCGCTCCAGCACGGCATCCAGCGCTTCGGGCTTTATCTGGGGCATCAGCAGCAAAAATTCATCGCCGCCGTAGCGCACCAGAATATCGCTCTGGCGCAGGTTCTTCTGGATGGCAACCGCCACGCTCTGCAAAGCCTTGTCCCCCACCAGATGGCCGAACCGGTCGTTGACCTCCTTAAAGTGGTCCACATCGATTATGGCCACGCCCTGCACCTGCTCGCTTTCGGCCAGAAAACGTTCAAAATACCGGCGGGAGTAGGCGCCCGTCAGGGAATCCACAAAGGCACCGCGGTCAAAGCTGGTGCCGCGGTCCAGCAGCATCCGGCGGCCACCCATATCCAGCCAGCGGCCGTCCGAAAGCTTGGACACCATTTCCAGCACGCAGCCGTGTCCGCCCACTTCCACATACTTTGCCATGACAAAATAGGCCTGTTCGCCCTTGAACTCGATCTTGTTCAAAGAACCTTTGCGGGCAAGGGCCTTGCCGGAGATGCAGTTCTCGCACCGGCTGGATTTGTTCCACACCATGTTGCAGGTGCCGGGCAGCTCCTGCAACTGGCCGTCTGCACCAAGGCTCAGCACCTTGGCGTGCCCCGGGTCCACCAGCCGCACGATGTCAAAAATGCCTTTCAGCCGTTCCAGCAGCGCTTCCGGGCGCTCGCTGTTCACATCACCCAGCATCAGGTCCTGCTGCCCCTGCAAACGCTTGTGCTCGTCCGTGATCTGGCCGATCACGCTCACGCAGCGCCGCACACCGGTGTGACTCCACAGGGTGTGCATCACAAGGCGGTGCAGGCGGTATTCCTGATCCACCGCGATCAGCACCGGGAACACCGCATCCGGGTCCTCGGGCGTGGCCGACGCAATGGCGTCCAGCAGACGGCGGCGGTCCTTGGCAGAAAGGAACTGCATACCCCGCCCGTCGCTGAACTCCTGCTTGCAGGTGCGGTTCAGCGGTTCTTCGTAGTGGTTCACCACGGTCACGCTGCCGCTGAGCACATCGTAATCGAACTGGATGCCGCCCTGCTGCCCGGCATAAAACGCCGTGCACTCCCGCTCCATGTCCAGCAGGCGCTGGGCGCGGTCCTCCCGGGGCAGTGCCTCGCGGTGCAGGATCTCCTCCGAAAGGCGGCGCGTCTCGTGGCGGAACCTGCGGTCATATTCCGAGCGCCGCAGCTCAATGCTCAGCTGCTCCGACGATTCTTGCAGGCATTCCAGCAGCAGCGGGTTGAAGGTGCCGCACTCGCCATGCAGGATCATGTTAATGGCCGTCTCGTGGGAGTAAGCGTGCTTGTAGCAGCGCTCGCTGGTCAATGCATCGTATACGTCGGCCAGCGCCACCACCTGCGCTTCAATGGGGATCTCATCGCCCCGCAGCCGGTCCGGGTATCCGCTGCCGTCCCACCGTTCATGGTGCCAGCGGCAGATGGCGTGGGCCACCTTCAGCAGCGGCTCATTGGCCCCGCCGATGCTGGCGCTCAGGTCCTTCAGGATTTTTGCGCCCTCGGTGGTGTGGGTCTTGATGACGGCAAACTCTTCTTCGGTCAGGCGGCCGGGCTTGTTCAGGATCTCGTCCGGGATCACGATCTTGCCGATGTCGTGCAGCGCCGACGCTGTGCTGATGAGCGAGATGTCGCTCTCGTCCAGCTGGTAGCGGTCGGTCTTTTGCACCAGCTCATGCAAAAGCAGGTCGGTCAGGGTGCGGATGTGCAGCACATGCTGACCGCTCTCGCTGTTGCGGAACTCTACCACATGGCTCAGGATGCTGATCATCAGCACGCTGTTGTGCTCTTTTTCGTACACCTGATCGGTCACAAGGCGGGTGAGCCGCTTCTGCTTTGCGTAAAGCATGAGCACGTTCTGCACCCGGCGCAGCACCATCACCCGCTCAAACGGGCGGCGGATGTAATCGGCCACGCCCAGATCGTAAGCACGCTCAATGTTCTCGGTGTCTTCGGCGGCGCTGATCACAATCACCGGGATCTCTTCCTGCCATGCATGGCACTGCATCACCCGCAGCACGTCAAAGCCATCCATTTCCGGCATGATCAGGTCCAGCAGCACCAGCGCGATATCGGTGCGCCTGCGCAGGATCTCAATGGCGCGCACACCGTTTTCCGCTTCCAGATATTCGTAGCCCTCACCCAATATCTCTTTGAGCAGGGCGCGGTTGATCTCGGCATCGTCCACAATGAGTATCTTCTGTTTTGGTTTCATCGCTGTCCGCTCCTTACCCCATAACAACAAAAAGCCGCTGCATCAGCTTTGCGCCACAGCAGCAGCTTTTATGATGATCTGAATTCAGATGGCCTTTATAAGTAACATACCAGCCTGTGTCACGCACCCATCATATCGTCAAACCAGTTCATCAGCTCTACCGAGAGATGCTCCAGTCTGGTTTTCGGCTGCCATTCCGGCTGTGCCGGAGGCTGCGGTGCGCAGGCGGGTGCTGCCTGCGGCTGTGCCTGTTCCGGCAAAGGCTGCGCCTCGCTTTCCGGTTCTGGTGCCTGCGGCTGTGGCTGCGGCTGTGGCTGCGGCGGTCCCTGCGGGTCCCCGCTTTGCGTCCCGCTGCCAAGCGCCGCTTGCAGCTGCTCTGCGGTGCGCGCGGCCTGCTCCTGCGCCTCGGCACAGGCTGCCTCCAGCTCTGCATTCTCCTGCCGCAGCGCCGCCATCTGCCGTTCACAGGCAAAAAGCCTTGTCTGATAGCGGCGTATCTCCGCATGGGCAGCAGCCAGCCTGCGGTTCAGCTGTTCCAGCTGGGCACACACAGCCTTGGGCGTCTCGGCGGGGGCCACCGGTGCAGAGGGCATGGCGCAGCGCTGCCGTGAAGCACTGCTCTGCTGCCTGCCTTGTGCCATGATGCCCCTCCGATCCATCCGATATGCTCCTGTCGGGCGGCTGGCGGCAGTGCGGGTCATTTCTGCCTGCATCCTGCTGTTCCGCCTCCCTCATGACATTTCCAGAAATCTCAGAAAAACTTCGGTCGTTTGTGTTATCTGCGCTTGTTCAGCATGGCCATCAGCTGGTCGTAATAGCCATTGTCGCTGTTGTCCTCTTCCACAGGCTTTGCGGCGGAAGCAGACGGTGCGGCGCCGGTGTCTGCGGGTGCCGGGCCTGCGTTCTCGCTGCTGAACACGGCAGAAGTGGCAGACTGTGCACTGCCCATGGCGTTGCTGATGCTGTTGCGCAGGTCGCTGGCGCTCTTGTTGTCAAAACCGGTGGCAACAACGGTCACGCGCATCTCGTCCGAGAGGTTCTCGTCGAACGCGGTGCCCCAGATGATGTTGGCATCCGGATGTGCGCTCTGGGTAATGAGACCGGCTGCGGTCTCCACATCCTCAAGGCCGATGTCCGGGCTGGAAGTGATGTTGATGATCACGCCGTGTGCACCGGCAATGCTGGTCTCCAGCAGCGGAGAGGAAATGGCAGCCTTGGCGGCGTTCTCGGCCTTGCCTGCGCCCTTTGCGCTGCCCACGCCCATGTGTGCATAACCGGCATCCTTCATGATGGAGCGCACATCGGCAAAGTCCAAGTTGATGAAGGCGGGCACATTGATCAGCGCGGAGATGGACTCAACGCCCTGACGCAGCACGTTATCGGCGGCTTGGAACGCATTCATCAGGGTGATCTTTTCCTGACTGATCATCTTCAGGCGCTCGTTGGGGATCACGATCAAGCTGTCCACATGCATCAGCAGGTTTGCGATGCCCTGCTCGGCAAGGCCCATTTTACGCTTGCCCTCAAACGAGAAGGGCTTGGTGACGATGCCCACGGTCAGGATGCCAAGGTCATGGGCCACCTCGGCCACAACGGGCGCTGCACCCGTGCCGGTGCCGCCGCCCATACCGGCGGTGATGAACACCATCTGGGAGCCCTTGAGGGCGTTTGCGATCTCATCCTTGCTTTCTTCAGCGGCGCGCTGGCCGATCTCCGGGTCTGCACCGGCACCGCGGCCCTTGGTGAGCTTGGAGCCCAGCTGCACCTTGGTAGCAGCATGGTTCTTTGCCAGAGCCTGCTGGTCGGTGTTCATTGCGATAAATTCGACGCCTTGCAGGCCGTCGCTCACCATGCGGTTCACAGCGTTGCCGCCGCCGCCGCCCACGCCGATCACCTTGATCGTGGTAACGTTTTCGTCCATTTCTTCATCGAGCATGAGTGCCATAACTTTGTCCTCCATCGGATTTTATCGTAGAACTGCGCCATACGCACAGAAATTATCAAACTACACTTATATAACTGTATCGTATCATCTTTTGGCCCTGAATGCAAGATAAATTTGTGTTTTTGCAGGTGTTTTTTTCGCTGCGGCATCCGCTCACGGCATTTCCTGCTCAATTTGGGCCCCAAGTTGTGCCAGCATCTGCGTAAAACCGGCATATCCACGGCGGATGTGACCCGTCTGCGTGATGCGGCTCCGGCCCTTTGCAGCCAGTGCCGCCACCGCCAGTGCGGCCCCGCCCCGCAGGTCCGGCGCGGCGGCTTTGGCCCCCAGCAGCTGCCGCACGGGGCGGATGTGCAGCGTGCGGCCCTGCACCTGCACATCGCCCCCAAGGGCCGCAAAACCCTCGGCACAGGCGAACCGGCGCTCAAACACCACATCCTCGATGCTGCTGCCGCTTTGTGCCGTGAGCATGGCCGCAGCCAGCAGCGGTGCCGCGTCCGTTGCCAAAGCCGGATACACCCCCGTGAACACCCGGCCCGCGCCGTGCAGTGCATTCTGCCGGGTAATTGCGGCACCTTCCGGCCCGGTTTCCACAGTGCAGCCCATTTGTGCCAGAATTTCCAGCAGCGGCGCGCAGGTGTCCGGGGCAAAACCGGTCAGTTCCACCCTGCCGCCCGCCGCCGCACAGGCACAGGCAAGGGTGGATGCCACGATGCGGTCCGCCATGGGCTCAAAGCTGCTGCCATACAGCACCCGGCGTCCCTGCACCCGGATGGTGCTGCTGCCTGCGCCTTGCACACAGCCGCCGCAGCGGTTCACAAATGCCGCCAGATCGCTGATCTCCGGCTCCCGTGCAGCGCCGCGCAGCACCGTCTCGCCCTGCGCGCAGGCAGCCGCCAGCAGCAGCGTTTCGGTGGCGCCCACGCTGGGGAAGCCAAGGGTGATATCCGCGCCGTGCAGCCCCGCCGGTGCCGTCAGGATCAGCCGTGTGCCCTCCTCGCGGCAGTGCACGCCCATCTGCGCAAGGCCCCAAAGATGCAGATCCACCGGCCTTGCGCCAATGCGGCACCCGCCGGGCAGCACCGTTTCCACCCGGCCAAGCCGCGCCAGCAGCGGCGCACAGAACAAAATGGACGCCCGCATCTTTTCCGCCGCCTGCGGCGCAAGGCGGCAGGTGCAGGGCGTGCCGTGCACCGTGATATCCCCGCCCTGCCAGCGGGCCGTGCACCCGGCACCCTGCAAAAGGGCAAGGCTGGTATCCACATCCGCAAGGTGCGGCACGTTCAGAAGCCGCACGGTGCCGCTGCACAGCAGCGACGCCGCCAGCAGCGGCAGCACACTGTTTTTGGCTGCAGGAATGCGCACGGTGCCGTTCAGCGGCACGCCACCCGTGATGATCAAGTCTCCACCCATGCAAAAAGCCCCCGTTCCGCAAAAGATACCTCATGCTATGCGGAACGGGAGCGTTTTGTTTATCGGCGTGCAAAGCGGCACGGTCGTTTGTCCGGTCATTTGTGGGGTGCCGTGTGTCGGAAGCGGGCGTTTTGCCGCGCGGAACGACCGGTTTTATGTCTCCCCGCGGGAAACAGACAGCACGATGCCCATTTCGCCCAGCAGCATCATCAGGCTGGTGCCGCCGGAGGAAAAGAACGGCAGGCTGATGCCGGTGTTGGGGATGGTGTTGGTGACGACGGCCATGTTCAACACCGCCTGCAAGGCCACCTGCACCACAAAGCCCACCACCAGCAGCGCACCGAACCGGTCCGGCGCGTGCGCCGCCAGCGTGATGCCCCGCCACAGCAGCAGCGCAAACAGCAGGATCACTGCGCAGGCACCCACAAAGCCCAGTTCCTCGCACAGAATGGAAAAAATAAAATCATTCTGCGGCTCCGGCACAAACAGGTGCTTCTGGCGGCTGTTGCCAAGGCCCAGACCGGCCGCACCGCCGCTGCCGATGGCGTACAGGCTCTGGATGGTCTGGTGGCCGTCGCCCAGCGGGTCTGCAAAAGGGTCCAGCCACGCGCTCAGGCGGCTGGCCGCGTAGGGCACAAGGTCCGGCATAATGACGATAGCAGCCCCAATGGCCGCAGCGCCGCCCACCCCCGCCAACACGAACCACTTGAGCCCGGTGCCGCCCACGAACATGAGCACCGCGCCGATGCCTAAGATCAGCACCGTACCGGAAAGGTGGGGCTCCAGCAGCATGAGCACCGCCACCACACCCAGCACCAGCGCAAAGGGCACCACACCCACCGCAAAGCTGCCCATGCGGTCGTGGTTGAGTGAGATGATGTGTGCAAACACCAGCACCACTGCAAATTTGGCGATCTCGCTGGGCTGCAATGTGCCAAGGCCCGGCAGCACCAGCCAGCGCTTGCAGCCGTTGTACTCCGGCATAAACAGCACCGCCGCAAGCAGCAGCAGCGAGAGGGCCAGCAGCGGCCATGCCAGCTTATGGTAAATGTGGTAATCCACCCGGCTTGCCACCCACATGGCGCCAATGCCCAGCGCCGCATACAACAGCTGCGGCCGCAGGTAAGCAAAGGCGTCGCCGCGCCGGTAAAGCGCCACCGCGCTGCTGGCGCTGCCCAGCATCACAAGGCCAAAGCCCACCAGCGTGAGCACCAGCACCAGAAAAGACAGATCCATGGCGGGCAGCGTGCGCAGCGGCAGGCTGCGCCGTGCGTGGGCCGCAGCTTTGTGCATCCGCATCACCTCCGTTCCCTTATTGTACGCGGCGGCGTGGCCGGTTAGTCATAGGCCCGGCCCTCAGACGCATACATTGGCTTGGAAAGAGAGGTGCCCGCCCATGCCAAAACCGGAGCCAAGGCCCCTGCGCACGCTGCCGGAACGGGCGTTCCGTGCCCGGGCGCGGCTGGTGGCGGCACTGATGTGCTGCGTCTGCTTTGCCGGGCTTGCCGCGCGGCTGGCATATCTGCAATTGTTTACGGGCAGCTGGTACACCAGCCGTGCGCTGGGCCAGCAATTGCGTGACACCGTGGTACCTGCGGACCGGGGCCGCATCTACAGCGCCGACGGCGTACTGCTGGCGGCCAACAGCAGCTGCTGGACCCTGCGGGCTTCCCCGCGTGAGATGCCCGCCGACAAGCTGCAACTGGCCGCAAAGGGCCTTGCGGAGATTCTGGAGCTGGACGAAGGCAGACTGCTGGAAAAATTCAGTGACCGTGCCTCCAACGACTGCCTGCTGCGCTACCGTGTGGAGCGCGGCACCGCCGACGCCGTGCGGGACTTTTGTGAAGCAAACGGCATCACCGGCATCCGCATCAATCAGGACTCCAAGCGCTGGTATCCGCAGGGAGAGTTTCTGGCGTCCGTTCTGGGTTTTACCAATGTGGACAACACCGGTGTGAGCGGGCTGGAACTGAAGTATAACGAGGTGCTCACCGGGCAGAACGGCGTGGTGCTGACCGCCGTCAACGCGTGGGGCTACACACTGGAACAGAGCTACGAGACCGAGCGGGTGCCGCTGGAAGGCAGCAGCCTACGGCTGACCATTGACGCCAACATCCAGCATTACCTCGAAAATGCATTGGATTACGCCGTCAAAGAGCATCACGTGGCAGCGCGGGCCGTGGGCATCGTGATGGATGTGAACACCGGGGCCGTGCTGGCCATGTCCACCACGCCCACCTACGATCCCAACCAACCCCGCATCATTTACGACGCCGCCGCACGCAGTGCTGTGGACGCCCTGACCGGTGACGAGCGCGCTGCCGCATTGCAGCTGGCCCAGCAGACCCAGTGGCGCAACAAGGCCGTGAGCGACCTGTACGAGCCGGGCAGCGTGTTCAAGCTGATCACCTGCGCCGCCGCGCTGGACACCGGTGCCGTGAGCAAAAACTCCACCTTTTACTGTGGCGAGTCCATCTCGGTGGCGGGCACGCGGTTCCACTGCGCCAACCACAAGCGCCACGGCAGCCAGACCGTGACGCAGGCACTGGAAAACTCCTGCAACCAGAGCTTCATCCAGATCGGTGCGCGGCTTGGCAAGGAAGCCTTCTGCGATTACTTTGCCGCCTTCGGCCTATGCGCACCTACCGGCATCGACCTGCCCGCAGAGCCCAAAAAGAGCCTGTACTACACCGCCGACCGCATGGGCCCGGTGGAGCTGGCATCCTGCGCGTTCGGCCAGAGCAGCAAGATCTCCTACATGGAAATGGCCACAGCCGTGTGTGCCGTGGTGAACGGCGGCAAGCTGATGCAGCCTTACCTCGTAAGCGATATCCTGAACCCGGACGGCAGCATTTTGCAGCACACCCAGCCGGTGTGCAAACGGCAGGTGATCAAGGCCGACACCTCCGCCACAATGCGCGAGATGATGGAAGCCGTGGTGCTTTACGGCGGCGGACGCAACGCCCAGATCAGGGGCTACCGGGTGGGCGGAAAAAGCGGCACCAGCCAGAAGTTGGACAGCGCCGACGAAAAAGCCCGCATCGCCAGCTTTGTGGCTGCGGCCCCCATCGACGACCCGCAGTTTTTGTGTCTGGTCTGCTTGGATGAGCCCCACAGCTGGACCACCGCCGGCGGCAGCCTTTCGGCCCCGGTGTGTGCCGAGGTGCTGGAACAAACGCTGGTGTACAAGGGCATCCCCCGCGCTGCCGCACCGGAAGCGGACGCCGATTCCGCCCAGACCGCCGCAGAGCTGCCTGCGGACGGAGACAGCTTTGACGGGGCGTGAACGGGCAGCAAGCTTGCTAAAGTAAAAAAGCCGTCGCACATACTCTGTGCAACGGCTTTTCAAATGTTTGCTCTTTAATTCTGGTGCGGCTGGTCGCGGAAGACGATCTCGCCGGTCTCACTGTTCATGGAGTCCACGATGGCAAGGCTTTCCAGCTGGATGCCCTTGCTGCGGATCAGCTCGCCGCCCTGCTGGAAGCCCTTTTCCACGGCGATGCCAATGCCTTCCACGGTGGCACCGGCTTCCTTGGCCAGATCCAGCAGGCCCATCAGGGCGCAGCCATTGGCCAGAAAATCGTCAATGATCAGCACGTGGTCTTCCGGCGTGAGGAACTTTTTGGAGACGATCACGTTGTAGATCTTTTTGTGGGTGAAGGACTGGATCTTGGTCTCGTAGTTGTCGTAGTCCAGATTGATGCTCATGGACTTTTTGGCAAACACCACCGGCACGTTGAACTCGCTGGCCACAACGGCTGCAATGCCGATGCCGCTGGCCTCGATGGTGAGCACCTTGTTGATGGGCTTACCTGCAAACAGGCGCTTCCACTCCTTTGCCATCTCGCGGAACAGCGGGATGTCCATCTGGTGGTTGATAAAACTGTCCACCTTCAGCACATTGCCCTCGCGCACGATACCATCTTTGCGGATACGATCTTCCAGCATCTTCATAACGAACCAGTTCCTCCAACCTTATTTTCCATGTCCGTGCACTTTGCGGCACACACTTTTCTTTTTATTTCACCTAGTATACCGGATGCATCCCACTTTGGCAAGAGGCTTTCTTGCCAAAAACAGCAAAAAAAGATATGGAGATTTCAAGCTTTTATTTCAAAAGTATTACTCTGCCGGCGCTCTGTTCAAATATGCCGAAACTTCCGCTCCGCCTGCCGCAAAATTAGGAGCTTTCAGCCCTTGTGCTTTTCATAAATCCGTGTATACTGTAGTTAATAGAAAGGTGTATCCGGTCTCTGTGCGCCGGCATCTGCGAGAGGGAGAGCGTGTATGAAAACGGGTCTTGTGCTGGAAGGCGGTGCCATGCGCGGCATGTTTACCGCCGGTGTTCTGGATGTGCTCATGGAGCATGGCATCGTGCTGGACGGTGTCATTGGCGTTTCGGCCGGTGCGGTGTTTGGCTGCAACTATAAGTCCCACCAGATCGGCCGCGTGATCCGCTACAACACCCAGTATTGCAGCGACAAGCGCTACGCCAGCTTTGGCAACCTGCTGCGTACCGGCAATCTGTACAGCGAGCAGTTCTGCTACCACACTGTGCCGGAAAGGCTGGATGTGTTTGATGCAGCGGCATTTGCCGCAGACCCCATGGACTTTTTTGTGGTGTGCACCGATGTGCGCACCGGCGATCCCATCTACCACAAGTGCCGCACCGGCGACACCGAGGACATCCAGTGGATGCAGGCTTCGGCATCCATGCCGCTGGCCGCCAAAATCGTAAAGATCGGCCACTACCAGCTTCTGGACGGCGGCGTGGCCGATTCCATCCCGGTGCGTTTTTTTGAGTCCATCGGCTACAAGCGCAACCTCATCGTGCTGACCCAGCCCAAGGGCTTTGTAAAAAAGAAGAACAAGATGCTGCCTGCCATCCGGGCGCGCTACCTGCGCTACCCTGCCTTTGTGGAGGCCGTTGCCGACCGCCATGAGCGCTACAACGAAACGCTGGACCACATTGCCATGCTGGAGCAGACCGGTCAGGCCTACGTGATCCGCCCGCCTATCCCGCTGGAGATCGGCTCCATGGAGCGCGACCCCGTCCAGCTGCGCCGCGTTTACGAGACAGGCCGTGCCGTGGCGGAGATCCAAGCGGACAAGATCGCCGCCTTTGTGAACGAAGCAAAGGCAGCGGCGGAAGAATAAAAAACATAGGGGCTGTTGCATTTTCGGCTAAAACGATGTGCAACAGCCCTTTTTCTGTGTTTTATTCACCCTTGATGATGTGGATCAGAGTCTTGTCCAGCTGGAGGGTGCGGTGCCATGGGTTCAGGATCACACCACGGATCTGCGGTGCCGCGAGCGCCGTATCCAGCAGCCTTGCAATGTCCACAAGAAAGGCGGACTGCACCTGTTCCGGGCCCTTTGCCTGCTCTTCAAAGCTGGTAAAGGCGTACCACCACGCCGCACCGTCGGCGGTGTGCACCACGCGGGGCTGCATCTGGCCGCTGCCCAGTTCCGGCTCCACCGCGGCCACAAGCCGGCCCTGCTCTTTCATGCGGCGGCGCAGCACCGTCAGGGTGTGCGCAAGCTGCTCCTGAGTAGCTTGCTGCTGCAAGGCCGCAATGGCCTGCTCGATCTTTTCGTTGCCCACAAGGCCCTCGTCTTTTGGCTGGTTCACCGGGCTGCCTCCCTTACTTTTCCTGAATTTGTTTGCCGGTCAGGTGTTCAATGGTCAGCTCGTACAGCTGCACGGCCTTGATCGCCTTGGCGATCTCTGCCTCCACTTCCTCCCTGCCGGGGTAATACTTCATGCCAAGCTCCCGCACATGGGTCTCGGTGAGGGCAGCGTCCTCGATGAGACGGCAGCGGCCAAACACCACGGTGCTCTGCACATAGGGTGCCCAGTCGCCAGGTTCAAAGTGCTCGTTGCCGTACACCGTAAAACACACTTTGTCGTTCTTTTTCAGGGCATCCACCTTCTGGCCGGCCTTTGCGCCGTGGAACCAGATCTTGCCCTGCTCCTGATTGTAATAGTAGTTTACCGGAATGGCAAACGGGTACCCGTCGTCACCGTTCACGGCCAGCACGCCGCGGCGGGACTGGCGCAGCAGGTGCTTTGCCGCCTCGTCCGAAATGGCCCGTCCGGTTCTGCGCATGGGTCTGAACATCTTTGTTTCCCCTCCAAAATCGATAGGCTTCGCGTTTATTGCATCATATTCCGCCGCCGGAGAAAAGGCCGGTCATTGCTCGCCTTCAAACTTCATGCCCCAATCCATGCGGATGTCATACATCAGCCGGGTCAGCGCAAGGCTGTCCTGCGGCGTATACTGCGTGCTGGCGCTGCGGCCCTGCTTTGCGCAGGCAGAAGCTTCCCGTATCTCGTACTCAAAGCCATTGATGTCCACCGGGCATTGGATGGTCTCCGGCGCATGGCCCTCCGCTTCCAGCACCAAAGTCTCGGCGTGCTGGAAGTCCGGCAGAAAAATGCTGCCCTTTGTGCCCACGATGCGGGCATTGCGCTCCAGCTCCTGCCCGATGGTCTGCACGGATTCGGCCACGCAGCCGCCGGGGTAGGTCAGCCGCAGCTTGCTGTAATCATCGGTGCCGTACTCGTTCCGGTGCAGCTCCAGTGTCTCCACTTTTTCCGGCTGCCGGCCGGTGACAAGGCGCAAAAAGCCCAGATTATAAATGCCGATGTCCAGCAGCGCGCCGCCGCCAAGGCCGGAGACGAACTTGCGCTCCCGCCGGGCACCGGTGGCCACAAAACCGTACTGGCAGGTGATGCGCTGCACTTCGCCAATGGTGCCCGCCGCCAGAATGGGCCGCAGCTTTGCATACAGCGGCAGCAGCCAGATCCAGAAGGCTTCCATCAAAAACAGGTGCTTTTCCGCCGCCATGCGGTACAGCTCCTGCGCCTGCTGCGGGTCAAGGGTAAAGGGCTTTTCGCACAGCACATGTTTGCCCTGCGCAAGACACAGCTTGCAGTTTGCGTAGTGCAGGGAGTTGGGCGTTGCAACATAGATGGCCTCCACCTCCGGGTCTGCGGCAAGGGCTTCGTAGGAGCCGTATGCGCGCGGGATGCCGTACTGCTGCGCAAACGCTTCGGCGCTTGCCATCTGCCGCGAGCCCACGGCCACAGCCGCTTCCCCTTCCGTCTGCATCTGCGCAAGCGTAGATGCAAACTTTCTGGCGATGGTGCCGGTGGCTAAAATTCCCCATTTCATGGCGTTTCCTCCCAAATTGCTGTTTTATTCATCCTACCACATCCTGCCGCCGGGCGCAAGCATTTGCGGCATTAACGGGTCAGCCGGTAAAAGGCGGCGTCTGCCTCCACCGGCGGGAAGAACATCATGTTCCGCGCATTCATGCAGATGCTGCCCAGCAGCCGGGTGACGGTGCGCACCGCTTCAAAGCAGCCCGCCAGAAAAAGGTGTTACAAGTATGCCACCGTGTCCGCAAGCGGCTTGCGGGAGCCGTGGTTCGGCAGCGGGCCGGCACCCGGTGCGGCATAGCCCAGATCCATGATCATGAGGATCTCTTCATTTTCCGGCAGGCCCAGCTCCTTGGCCAGCTGATCCGGATCAAAAAAGTTCACCCAGCAGCTGTCCACGCCCGCATTGGCTGCGGCAAGGATCATGTGGGTGGCCACGATGGTGGCATCCTCCACGCCGGAGTCGCGCTTGCCGCCGGGATAGGTGAACACATGATCGCGGTCAAAGGCCACCACAACACAGGTGGGTGCCTTGTAGCGGCAGGGCGTGGCCTTATCGATCTTGGCCAGCCCTTCCTCCGACCGGATCACATAGATCTTCTGCTCCTGAAAATTTTTGGCGGTCGGTGCCACGCGGCCCGCTTCCAGAATTTCGGCCAGCTTTGCGGCATCCACCGGTTTGCCGGGGTCATAGTTTTTGCAGGAATAGCGCTGGTTGACAACTTGTGTAAATTCCATAGTCCTGTTCCCTCCTGTTGGTGTTTGTTTTGCGGTTTTATTATAGCACACTTTCCTACTGGGGAAAAGCTATCCGCCGCATTTTGCGCAGCCGGAAGCTTCAGAACAGGTCCAGCATATTGTCCAGATACACCGCCTCGCGCACATGCAGCTGGTACTCCGGTTTTGTGAGGTAATGCAGCAGAAATTCCAGTACCAGTGCGCTGCCAAGGCCCCGCCCCTCGATCTTGAAATTGGTAAAGCCCATGGGCAGATAGGTGCTGCGGATATCCCCCGCCCCAATAAAGCCGGGGTTCTGCATGGCCTTGGAAAAGCGGTAGCCCTCCTGCGCGTCCGGCGCGGCACAGCGGTGTTCCGGGCAATCTTGACCAAGGTTTTTGCGGCTGACCGTTTCGTAGCAGCGTTTGCGGTCTTTGCAGCCGAACCAGCAGCACTCGTTGCACAAAAATTCCACCTTATCTTTTTCGCTCTGCGGCAAAGCGTTCAGCCGTGCAAACGCTTTGTTCAGGCGGAAATCCGGCACCACATAACGGAACTCCGGTCTTTCCAGTTCTGCTTTCAACCGGGCAAATTCGGTAAGTACTTTTGTGGTGGAAGATACCAGATAAAGCTGCGGGTAATTTGCCCGCAGATAGTCCGCCAGCAGGTCCGAGTGGACGATAACGCCGTTGCACCCGCCTTGTGCAAACAGCCGGCACAGGGCATTGCATTTGTGGTCTGCAAGATGCTCTGGCCGCAGCAGCGAGTTGCTGAAGGTAAGCCGGGCGCTGATGCCGTACTCCTGCACAAGGGCCAGCACTTCTCCGGCCCCCTGCGTGCCAAAGCCCGCGCGGCCTCCGCCCCAGATGCAGTCCGCCGGTGCGCCGTAGATGGAGCCGATCCCGCACCAGTCGTAGAAATATTCGCGGTGCTGCCGGAACAGGGGCAGAAAGATGCGGTACAGCTCGTAAAATTCAAACAGGCCCGGCAGGTGGTAATATGCCACCGGTCTTGTAAGTTCTGGCACGCGGTGCCCCCCTTTCCATTGGTGTTTTCTCCAGTATAACGGAGTCCGGCATCTGCCGCAAGGGCCCGGCAGCGCACACAGCAAAAAAGACGCAAAGCCTTTTGCAAAAAGCTCTGCGTCCTGTGCATCATTTACGGTTTGTCCACGATGCTGTCCACCAGCGCCGTCAGCGCATTGAGCTGCGCGTCGCTCAGGCGGCGCACCTGCTGGTTCAGGTGGCTGGTGCGGCTGGCAGGCTGGGTGTCAAAATCGAAGAATTCCTTTGGCGTTACGTGGAGATACTCGCAGATATAGAAGAAGTTCGCCATGGTGGGAAAGGATTTTCCGTTTTCGATCGCATTGATATAGCCCGCATTCTGCCCGATGGAAAGGCTCATGTCCCGGGCAGACACACCCTTTTTCAGCCGAAGTTCGGACAGCCGTTCTGCGAACTTTTCTTCGTACACGCTCTCATCCCCTTTTGTTTCATTGTATCGAATAAAACAAAATTTATAACGTAATCATTCCGTCATATCAGCTTGTGTGTTAGAATGGTTATGTTATTCCTTTTGGAATATCAGAAACATTAAAAAGAGGTGTATACGATGTTGAATTTGGACGAGATCAGCTATGCCGAAATTCTGGATTGCATCGAGGATGCAAAGGCCGGTGCCCTGAGCCCCTACTGGCAGGACTATGCCGCACGGGAGCTTGCTTCTCTGCGCGGGCCGGACGGCACCCTGCCGCCGCGCGCCGAAGCCCTGCGCCGCCAGCTGCAAAAGCTCTTGCAGGAAGTGCCGCAGTGCCCGGATGAGCAAAGCATGCACAGCTGACGGCACCAAAACGCCCTGCGGGCTGCATGAACCTGCGGCCCGCAGGGCACCTCAGAAAAGGGTGCGCCTGTGCACAAAACGCGCTTTCCGGTTGCTTTTTGCGCAAAGCTCCGTTATAATCGGAGATAAGGAGTTCTGCTGCCTGCCCGGGCAGCTTTTTCAGGCGCAAAAAGTTAGTATATGCTAATTCATCACGAGGAGGAATGCCAGATGAAATACGCCGGAATGCCCATGGCCATGTGGGCGCTGTTCCACAAGTCCTTCACCCACCAGCTCACCGTAACGTTTGGCCTGAGCGCGCAGCAGGCCAAAGCCGTGGAAGCGCTGGCAAAGCCCCGGTATCGGGCCATCATTGCCAAGCTGCCGGAATTTGAAAAGGCCGACCGCTTTAAAACGAACATCGTCAACTGCGCCATGCTTTGCGCCTATATCCTGAACATGCCCAAGCGCCCGGAGGTGGAGCCGCTGACCCGCTATTACGCCGATGCCATGATGACCCCCGCCGCAAAGTGGGCCTTCCGCCAGAGCGGCAAAGCGCAGTACACGCCCAAGCGCCTTGCCGGGATGCAGGCCGCCGCCGACCTGCGCGCTGCGGACCGCAACCCCTACTCATGGAACATGGAGTTTTTCCCCTATGCAGACGGCAGCGGCTTTGAAGCCCGCTTTTCCTGCTGCGGCATCTGCGCCCTGACAAAGGAGCTGGGCCTTTACGACCTGACACCTGCCATGTGCCATCTGGACTACACCATGGCCGAAGCGGGCGGTGCCACCGACTTTGTGCGGCAGTACACCCTTGCCTCCGGCGGACCCTACTGCGACTGCGGCTACCACAAAAAGCAGGCACCCGCGAAAAGCTGATCCGGCAGCCGGGCCGCTGCCAGCAGCTCGTGCACAACCGCCAGAAGGCCGCGGGCTGGAACCTCGGGCCTGCATCAAACGCACAGCAAAAAAGGAGAAGCCAAAACAGCTTCTCCTTTTTGCTATGCATGGTTTGCGTGATCAGACGCTCAAAGATGCGTGCTGCTCCACGGCATCGGGGTTGGCATCGAAGATGGGCTCCAGCACATTGGCAATGAACTCTTCCACCTGCTGCGGTGCGCGGCCCACAAAGTTCTCCGGCACAAGGCCCGCCACGATCTCCTCGCGGGTCAGGCCAAAGGCCGGGTCGGCAGCGATGCGGTCCACCATATCGTTGGGCAGGCCCTCTTCCTTGACCTGCTTGCCGGCGGCGATGGCGTGCTGGCGCAGGCGCTCGTGCAGCTCCTGACGGTTGCCGCCCTTTTCCACGGCCTGCATCATGATGTTCTCGCTGGCCATGAAGGGCAGCTCTGCCATCAGGCGGCTGCGCACCACCTTGGGGTACACCACGATGCCATCGGTGACGTTGAGCATGATGTTCAGGATGGCGTCGGTGGCAAGGAAGCCCTCAGCCATGGCAACGCGCTTGTTGGCGCTGTCGTCCAGCGTGCGCTCGAACCACTGAGTGCCGGTGGTAAAGCTGGGGTTCAGCACATCCACCATCAGGTAGCGGCTCAGCGCGCAGATGCGCTCGCAGCGCATGGGGTTGCGCTTGTAGGGCATGGCGGAAGAACCGATCTGGTTCTTTTCAAACGGCTCTTCCATCTCCTTGAAGTTGGCCAGCAGGCGCAGGTCGGTGGCAAACTTCATGCAGCTCTGGCCAATGCCGGCCAGGGCATTCAGGATGAAGGCATCCACCTTGCGGCTGTAGGTCTGGCCGGACACGGGGATGACCGCATCGGGCGCAAAGCCCATCTCCTTGGCGATGGAAGCATCCACAGCGCGGATCTTATCGGCGTCGCCCTTGAACAGCTCCATAAAGGAAGCCTGCGTGCCGGTGGTGCCCTTGACGCCGCGCAGCTGCAGAACGGCAAGGCGGTGGTCGATCTCCTGCAAATCCATCACCAGCTCGTTGGCCCACAGGGTGGCGCGCTTGCCCACGGTGGTGGGCTGAGCAGGCTGGCAGTGGGTGTAGGCCATGCAGGGCATGTCCTTGTATTCCTCAGCGAAGCGGCCCAGCTTTGCCAGCACACCGATCAGCTTTTTGCGCACCAGTTCCAGACCCTGACGCATCACGATGATGTCGGTGTTGTCGCCCACATAGCAGCTGGTGGCACCCAGATGGATGATGCCGGCTGCCTTGGGGCACTGCTGGCCGTAGGCGTAAACATGGCTCATCACGTCGTGGCGCACCAGCTTTTCGCGCTCAATGGCCACTTCATAGTTGATATCGTCCACATGGGCTTCCAGCTCGGCCACCATATCGGGGGTGATGTTGGTCAGGCCCTGCTCCATTTCGGCCCGGGCCAGCGCCACCCACAGGCGGCGCCATGTGCGGAACTTGTTGTCGTCCGAGAAGATATACTGCATCTCGTCCGAGGAATAGCGGGTGGAAAAGGGGCTGATATAACGATCATGCTGAGACATTGGTTATTTCCTCCTGAAAGTGACTCCCCCAGTCGCCTTCCGGCGACAGCCCCCTCGGGGAGGGGGCCTTTCAGCCTCCCTCTCCGAGGGAGGTGGCATCGCGTCAGCGATGACGGAAGGAGTTTTTCTCTATTCTACCATCAAATCTTGAAATAGTCCACGCCGCCCTCAAAGATCGGCTGATATTTGTCACCGGTAACGTTCTTGTACAGGTACTCGCCGCTGCGCTCCGAGTGGCCCATCTTGCCGAACACACGGCCATCCGGGCTGGTGATGCCTTCGATCGCCAGCACAGAACCGTTGGGGTTATAGCTCTGATCCATGGTGGGATCGCCCTCGATGTCCACATACTGGGTGGCGATCTGGCCGTTCTTCATGAGGGTATCCAGCACTTCCTGCGGAGCCACGAAACGGCCCTCGCCATGGCTGATGGCAACGGTGAACTGTTCGCCCACCTCGCACTTGGAGAGCCACGGGCTGCCGGTGGATGCAATGCGGGTGCGCACCAGCATGCTCTGGTGGCGGCCGATGGTGTTGAAGGTCAGGGTGGGGTCATAAGCCGTGATGGGGCGGATGTCGCCGTAGGGCACCAGACCCAGCTTGATGAGGGCTTGGAAGCCGTTGCAGATGCCCAGCATCAGGCCATCGCGCTGCTGCAACAGGCGGCGCACTGCCTCGGTGACTTCCGGGTTGCGGAAGAAGGATGCAATGAACTTTGCACTGCCGTCCGGCTCGTCGCCGCCGGAGAAGCCGCCGGGCAGCATGACGATCTGGCTGTTATCGATGGCCTTGACCAGTGCCTTGCAGCTCTCGGCCACGTCGGCGGGGGTCAGGTTGCGGATGACCAGGATCTCCGGGTCGGCACCGGCGCGGGCAAAGGCCTTGGCGGTGTCGTACTCGCAGTTGGTGCCCGGGAACACCGGGATGATCACCTTAGGCTTTGCCACGCCGATCTTGGGTGCAGCGGGTGCAGCCAGCTTGCCGTTGATCTTCTCCACGGTGGGGCCTGCCTTGCGGTAGGGGTACACCGGCTCCAGCTTGCCTTCCCAGATCTCTTGCAGCTGGGCCATATCCAGCTTTTCGCCGCAGGCTTCAAAGACGTATTCCTTGGTGGTCTCGCCAAGGATCTCACCGGCGGGCGAATCGGACACCATTTCCAGCACGATGGAACCATACATGGGCTGGAACATATCGTGAGTGGCTTTGTCGGCACGCATCTTGAAGCCGATGTGGTTGCCAAGGCCCATCTTGAACAAGGCCTCGGCAATGCCGCCGTAGCCCACCGAGCAGGCGGATGCCACCATGCCCTCTTCGATCATGTCCTCCACGATCTTGTAGTTGGCCTTCAGGGAGAAGAAGTTGGGGCAGCCGGTCTCCGGGTCAATGATGGGCCGGATGAGCACCACCGTGCTTTCCGGCTTCTTGAACTCGGTGGACACCACCTTGTTGGCCTTGCCGATGGCCGTGGCAAAGGAGACCAGCGTCGGGGGCACATCCAGCTTTTCAAAGGAGCCGGACATGCTGTCCTTGCCGCCGATGGATGCAATGCCAAGGCCCATCTGGGCATCCAGTGCGCCCAGCAGAGCAGCCAGCGGCTTGCCCCAGCGCTCCGGTGCGGTACCCAGACGCTCGAAGTATTCTTGGAAGGTGAGGTAGGCGTCCTCATAGCGGAAGCCGGAAGCCACCAGTTTGGTGACGCTCTCGATGACGGCCATCTGTGCGCCGCGATACTGGTCTGCGCTCATCAGGTAGGGGTTGAAGCCCCATGCCATGCCGGAGCAGGTGCTGGTCTCGCCGTCCACCGGCAGCTTTGCCACCATGGCGTTCTGCGGGGTCAGCTGGTAAGCGCCGCCAAAGGGCATGAGCACGGTGGCGGCACCAATGGTGGAGTCGAACCGCTCGGCAAGGCCCTTCTTGCTGCACACGTTCAGATCGCCCACCATGTGCTTCATCTTCTGGCTGAAGGTCAGGCCCTCCCACTGGGGCTGCCAGACCGTGGCCTTTTCCACATGGACCTTCTGGTGCTTCTCGGCACCGTTGGAGTTCAGGAACTCGCGGCTGATGTTCACGATGGACATGCCGTTCCACACCATGTTCAGGCGGGGCTCAGCCGTCACCTTTGCCACGGGGGTGGCCTCAAGGTTCTCTTCGTTGGCAAGGGCAATGAACTTGTCCACATCCTCGGGGGCCAGCGCCACAGCCATGCGCTCCTGGCTCTCGCTGATGGCCAGCTCGGTGCCGTCCAAGCCCTCGTACTTCTTGGTGACCTTGTTCAGGTCGATGTACAGACCGTCGGCCAGTTCACCGATGGCAACGGACACGCCGCCGGCACCAAAATCGTTGCAGCGCTTGATCATGCGGCAGGCGTCCTCGCGGCGGAACAGGCGCTGCAATTTGCGCTCGATGGGAGCATTGCCCTTCTGCACCTCAGCACCGCAGTGCTCAAGGCTGTCCAGCTTGTGGGCCTTGGAAGAACCGGTAGCGCCGCCCACGCCGTCACGGCCGGTGCGGCCGCCCAGCAGCACGATGATGTCGCCGGGTGCGGGGCACTCGCGGCGCACATGGGAAGCGGGGGTAGCACCCACAACGGCGCCGATCTCCATGCGCTTTGCCACGTAGCCGGGGTGATAGATCTCATCCACCTGACCGGTGGCAAGGCCGATCTGGTTGCCGTAGGAGGAATAGCCTGCGGCGGCGGTGGTCACCAGCTTGCGCTGGGGCAGCTTGCCGGGTAGAGTCTCGCTGACCGGCTTGAGCGGGTCGCCTGCGCCGGTGACGCGCATGGCCTGATACACATAGCTGCGGCCGGACAGCGGGTCACGGATGGCACCGCCGATGCAGGTAGCCGCACCGCCGAAGGGCTCGATCTCGGTGGGGTGGTTGTGGGTCTCGTTCTTGAACAGGAACAGCCAGTCCTCGTCCTTGCCGTTCACATCGCACTTGATCTTGACGGTGCAGGCATTGATCTCGTCGGACTCGTCCAGATTTTTCAGGATGCCCTGCTTTTTCAGTTCCTTGGCACCAATGGTGGCAAGGTCCATCATGCAGCGGGGCTTGTTCTCGCGGCCAAGGTCGGCGCGCATGGCCATGTAGCGGTCAAAGGCCTTCTGCACCACGGCATCATCGATCTGCACATCGTCCAGAATGGTGCCAAAGGTGGTGTGGCGGCAGTGATCGGACCAGTAGGTGTCGATCATCTTGATCTCGGTGATGGTGGGGTCGCGCTTTTCGGAGCGGAAATAGGTCTGGCAGAACTTGATGTCGCCAAGGTCCATGGCAAGGCCGTTGTCCGCAATGAACTTCTTCAGCTCGTCCTCGCTCAGCCGGTTGAAGCCCTCCAGCACCTTGACCGGCGCAGGCACCGGGTACTCCATTTTCAGGGTGGCTTTGGTGTCCAGCGAAGCCTCACGGGCCTCCACCGGGTTGATGACGTACTTCTTAATCTCGGCCACCTGCTCATCGGTCAGGGTGCCTTCCAGCAGATAGACGCGGGCAGAGCGCACCAGCGGGCGCTCGCCTTGGCTGATGAGCTGGATGCACTCGGCAGCGGAGTCGGCGCGCTGGTCGAACTGGCCGGGCAGATATTCCACCGCAAAGGACACGCCGTCGTTTGCGGGCAGCTCAGCATAGGTATTATCCACCGGCGGCTCGCTGAACACGGTGTTGGCGCACTGGTTGAACAGCTCTTCGTCAATGCCTTCCACGTCGTAACGGTTCAGCAGACGCAGGCCGGACAGTTCCTTGATGCCCAGCAGGCTGGTGAGCTCATTTTTCAGACCCGTGGCTTCCACATCGAAGCCGGGCTTTTTTTCCACATAAATACGATAGACCATGGGTAAAATCCCCCTTGCTATTCTAAATATCTTTAAGCATCCTCGCCCTCTCCGTCAGCGCTCACGCGCTGCCACACTCCCCACTCTGTCGCTGACGCGACATCTCTCCCCGACCGGGGAGAGTCTTTCCTCAAAGTGGGAGGCCTTGGCAGTCCACGCAAAGTCCATGGTTTTGCCAAGGGCTCTCCCTTTGGGAGAGCTGGACGCGAAGCGGCCTGAGAGGGCAAGCCATTTATTCCTTCTCTGCCAGTGCTTTCAGGGCGCGCAGGCCGATATCGCTGCGCTTGTGCAGCTTTTCAAAGCTGATCTTCTCTGCCGCCTCATAGGCATGGCTCAGGGCGTTGGTCAGCCGCGGGCCGGTAGCGGTGACGCCCAGCACACGGCCGCCGGCCGTGACAAGGGTGCCATCCTCGGTGATGGCGGTGCCGGAGTGATACACCGTCACGTTCTCTTCGCCGGGCAGCTGGCCGTCCACAAGGCCGCTGATGGGCTTACCCTTCTCATAAGCCACCGGGTAGCCGCCGGAAGCCAGAATGACGCAGGCGGCAGCGCCGTCCGAGAACTTGACGTTCTCATTTTCCAGCGTGCCGTTGGTGCAGGCTTCCATGATGTGCAGCAGATCGCTCTCCAGCAGGGGCAGCACCACCTGCGTCTCCGGGTCGCCAAAGCGGCAGTTGTACTCGATCACCTTCGGGCCGTCCGGGGTGAGCATCAGGCCAAAGTACAAACAGCCCTTGAAGGGGCAGCCTTCGGCGTTCATGGCATGGATGGTGGGCAGGAAAATTTTCTCCATGCACTCGGCGGCCACTTCCGGGGTGTAGTAGGGATTCGGGGCGATGGTGCCCATGCCGCCGGTGTTCAGGCCGGTGTCGTGGTCGTTGGCGCGCTTGTGGTCCATGCTGGACACCATGGGCTTGACCACCTTGCCGTCCGTAAAGCTCAGCACGCTGACTTCCGGGCCGGTGAGGAACTCTTCCACCACCACATGGTTGCCGGAAGCACCGAACTTTTTGTCCAGCATGATTTCCTTGACGCCCTCTGCGGCCTGCTGCTCGTTTTCGCAGATCAGCACGCCCTTGCCCAGCGCCAGACCATCGGCTTTAATGACCACCGGATATTTGCCCTCGGCCCGGATGTAGTCCATGACCTTGGCCGGGTCGTCAAAGGTCTCATACTTTGCCGTAGGGATGCCGTATTTTTTCATCAGGTCCTTGGAGAACACCTTGGAAGCCTCGATGCGGGCTGCGGCCTTGTCCGGGCCAAAGGCCGGGATGCCCACAGCGGCCAGCGCATCCACCATGCCGAGGGCCAGCGGGTCGTCCTGTGCCACCACAACATAATCGAAGGCTTCCTCCTTTGCAAAGGCCACCATGGCCTCCACATCGGTGGATTTGATGTTTTTGCACTTGGCATCGTAGCTGATGCCGCCGTTGCCGGGTGCGCACCATACTTCGCCGCAGTCAGGGCTCTTTTTCAGGGCCTTGATGATGGCGTGCTCGCGGCCGCCGCCGCCGACAACCAGAATTTTTTCAGCCATATCGTTTTCTCCTAAACTTTCGTTCTTTCCGTCAGCTGCCTCGCCCTCTCCGTCAGTGCTCACGTGCTTCCACCTCTCCCCTTGGGAGAGCTGTCGAGCAAATGCGAGACTGCGAGGGCTAGCCCGTTCCCCTTAGTGATGGAACAGCCGCAGGCCGCAGAAGGCCATTGCGATGCCGTACTTGTTGCAGGTATCGATTACCTGCTGGTCACGGATGGAGCCGCCGGGCTGCACGATGGCCGTCACGCCGGAGCGGCGGGCACGCTCGATGTTGTCGCCGAAGGGGAAGAAGGCATCCGAGCCAAGGCACACGCCGGTCACTTTGCTCAGATATTCCTTCTTTTCCTCAGCGGTCAGCGGGGCGGGCTGCTCGGTGAAGGTCTCGGCCCACACATCATCACCAATGACGTCCTCCGGGGTATCGCCGATGTAAACATCAATGGCGTTGTCGCGGTTGGGCTTTGCCACATCGTCGCGGAAGGGCAGGTTGAGCACCTTATCCATGTGGCGCAGCTGCCAGTTGTCGGCCTTCTGGCCTGCCAGGCGGGTGCAGTGGATGCGGCTCTGCTGGCCGGCACCCACGCCGATGGTCTGACCATGGTAGGTGTAGCACACGCTGTTGGACTGGGTGTACTTCAGGGTGATGAGAGCAATGACCAAATCACGCTTCTGCTCCTCGGTCACATCCTTGTTCTCGGTGACCCAGTTGGTCAGCATGGTGTCGGCGTTGATCACCAGCTCGTTGCGGCCCTGCTCGAAGGTGATGCCATACACCTGCTTGTGCTCGATGGGCGCAGGCTTGTAATCCGGGTCAATGGCAACCACGTTGTAGTTGCCCTTCTTCTTGCCGGACAGGATGGCCAGCGCCTCCGGTTCGTAGCCCGGGGCAATGATGCCGTCGGACACCTCGTGCTGGATCAGCTTTGCGGTGGGCACGTCGCACACATCGGAAAGGGCGATCCAGTCACCAAAGGAGGACATGCGGTCCGCACCACGGGCGCGGGCGTAGGCATTTGCCAGCGGCGAAAGCTCCATATCCGGGGCAATGTGGTACATCTTGCGCTCCACATCGGTCAGCGGCAGGCCCAGCGCCGCACCGGCGGGCGAAACGTGCTTGAAGGAAGCCGCTGCGGGCAGTCCGCAGGCGGTCTTTAACTCCTTGACCAGCTGGATGGAGTTGAGCGCGTCCAGAAAATTGATGTAGCCGGGCTTGCCGTTCAACACGGTAACAGGCAGGTCTGAGCCATCTTCCATATAAATGCGGCTGGGCTTCTGGTTCGGGTTGCAGCCGTACTTCAATGCCAGTTCATTCATGGGTGCATCCTCCTTATTCTTTCGGGGTTCCTCTACAGTTGTAGTCTTATTCTTCCTCGGCGTCAAGCTTTTTGAGCAGTTCCAGCTCTTCGGGCAGCAGCTCCGGCTCCTCGGGGTCGTCCAGATCGCTGCACACCGCGTCATATTTATTTAAGATCATATCGCCGCTCTCGCCGGTTTCCAGATCAATGACCCGGGCAAACAGGCTCACCTTATTATCCGGGTTCAGGCTGCTCCACAGGCCCTGTGCAAAATCGCCGATGGTGCGAGGGCAGGCAAAGCGCAGCGGCTCGCCCTCAAAGCTGGGGATGGGGTTGCCGTTGTGCTTGTAGGTGCTGACGAAATGGCCTTCGCCTGCAACGGGCTGGGGGTAATCAAAGAAATAGCGCTGCACGCTGTCGCCGTTGCCGTCCGCAGACTTGAGAATGCTCATCTGGTAGCTGCCGTCAGCGTACACCACAGCGGAAATGCGGGGGGTGTAGTTGGGGCCGTCCGGCTCAAAGGTGCGGGTGCGCAGGGCATCGGCAAAACTCTTGCCCTGACTCATCAGGTCATAGATGGTGTCGGTCTGGTCGCCGTTGGTCACGATATGGGTCTTGCCCAGCGTCAGCACCGGATTGTAAATAATGAGGCTGGGGTCCTCCAGCTTTGCGGGGTCCGCTGCGATGGTGCAGATGCCGCCGCGCTCAGGCACGGGGTCGAACACGCGGTTGCGGCTGTTCTCGCTGCGGCCCATGATAAAATAGCCAATGAACATCTGCCGGCCATCCGGAGCCATTGCCACTGCAATGCCGCGGCCGGGGTACTCGTTGGAAGCCAGATATTCGTTCAGATCGATCTTTTCCATTATTCTACCTCTCCATTACAAATCATGGCCACGGCCTTGGGCAGCAGCTTCCACTCGGCCTGCTCCATCACGCGCTTTTGCAGCACCTCGGGGGTGTCGCCGGGCAGGATATCCACAGCCTTTTGCAGCAGGATGGGCCCGCCGTCGCACTCTTCGTTCACAAAGTGGACGGTGGCACCCGTCACCTTGCAGCCCCGGGCCAGAGCGGCCTCATGCGGGCGCAGGCCGTACATGCCGGGCCCGCAGAACGAAGGGATGAGGGCCGGGTGCACGTTCAGGATGCGGCGGGGATACGCCGCAATGACGCTGGGGCCAAGCACGGACAAAAAGCCTGCCAGCACCACCAGATCGATGTTATGGTCTTTCAACGTTTTCAGCAGAGCTGCGTCGAAATCCTCACTGCTGGCGTAATCCTTGCGGCGCACCACGCAGCTTTCCACGCCGGCCTTTGCCGCGCGTTCCAGTGCATACACACCGGGCTTGGAGGCCACGACCAGCGTGATCTTTCCGTTCGGGTTCTCGCCGCGGGCTTCGCTGTCCAGCAGGGCCTGTAAATTGGTGCCGCCGCCGGAGACCAACACTGCAATGTTCAGCACAGCTCCACACCCTCGCCTTCTGCGATCACGCCCAGACGGTAGGCTTCCGGCTCACCGTTTGCATGCAGGATGTCCAGTGCCTTGTCGGCCTGCTCTGCGGGCACGGTGAGCACCATGCCCACGCCCATGTTGAAGGTGTTGAACATATCGTGCTCAGAGATATTGCCGGTCTTCTGCATCAGGTGGAACAGCGCCGGGGTGCGGACATCTGCCTTGTTGATGCGTGCGCAGCAGCCCTTTTTCAGGCTGCGGGGAATATTCTCGTAGAAGCCGCCGCCGGTGATGTGGGAAATGCCCTTCACATCCACCTCTTCCAGCACCTTGAGCACAGGCTTTACGTAGATCTTGGTGGGGGCCAGCAGGGCCTCGCCGAGGGTCTTGCCGCCCAGCTCTTCCGGCTTGGTGTGCAGCACATCGGGGTTTGCGTCAATGTCAAAGATCTTGCGCACCAGCGAGAAGCCGTTGGAGTGCACACCGGTGGAAGGCAGGGCAAGGATCACATCACCGGCTGCCATGGTCTCGTTGCTCAGGATCTTTTCCTTGTCCACAACGCCCACGGTGAAACCGGCCAGATCATATTCATCTTCCGGCATCATGCCCGGGTGCTCGGCGGTCTCGCCGCCCACCAGAGAGCAGTCGGCCTGCACGCAGCCCTCGGCCACGCCCTTGACGATCTCGGCGATCTTCTCGGGAATGTTGCGGCCGCAGGCGATATAATCCAGGAACACCAGCGGCTTTGCACCGGCGCAGATCACATCGTTGACGCACATGGCCACGCAGTCGATGCCGATGGTATCGTGCTTATCCATGATCATGGCAATTTTCAGCTTGGTGCCCACGCCGTCGGTGCCGGAGATCAGCACCGGGTGCTTGTAGCCGGTGCAGTCCAGCTCGAACAGACCGCCAAAGCCGCCCAAGCCGCCGATGCAGTGCTCGTTCATGGTGCGGGCCACATACTGCTTCATCAGTTCAACGGAGCGGTAGCCGGCGGTGATGTCCACACCGGCGGCTGCGTAGCTTTCAGAATAGCTCTTTTCCATGGTCTTACTCTCCTAACTTTTTCTCGTCTTTGGGACGGTCGTTCAGGTGGCGTTCGTGAATATCGGTGGAAAGCACCTCTTCCGGCTTCACGGCATATTCGCCGGTAAAGCAGGCGGTGCAGAATCCGCATTTTGCGTCCTTGGCCAGCTGTACCACATGTTCCGTGGACAGGTAGCCCAGCGTATCGGCCCCGATGACCTCATTGATCTGCTCCACAGTGCGGCCGGTAGCCACCAGCAGCTTCTGGTCCGGGATATCGGTGCCAAAATAGCAGGGGTATTTGAACGGCGGTGCCGACACCATAAAGTGCACCTCGGTGGCACCGGCATCCCGCAGCAGCTTGATGATGCGGGCGGAGGTGGTGCCGCGCACGATGGAGTCGTCCACCAGCACTACGCGCTTGCCCTTGACCGTGCTGGAAACGACGTTCAGCTTGATGCGCACGCTGTTCTCGCGCTGCTTCTGGCTGCCCTGAATGAAGGTGCGGCCAATGTATTTGTTTTTGATAAAGCCGATGCCATAGGGGATGCCGCTCTCCTGCGAGTAGCCGAGGGCTGCATCCAGACCGGAATCCGGCACGCCTATGACCACATCCGCTTCCACGGGGTGTTCCTGTGCAAGGAACCGGCCCGCCTGCTTGCGGGCTTCGTGCACCGAGCAGCCCTCGATGATGCTGTCCGGGCGGGAGAAGTAGATGAACTCAAACACGCACATCTGGGTGTCCGGACGTCCGCAGTGGTCTTTGATGCTGCGCAGCTCGCCGGTTTTGGTATCCGCTACCACGATCTCGCCGGGCTCCACGTCCCGCAGCAGGGTAGCACCGGCAGCATCCAGTGCACAGCTCTCGCTGGCAAACACGTAGCCGCCGCCGGGCAGGGTGCCGATGCACAAAGGCCGGTAGCCGCGGGGGTCGCGCACGGCGATCAGCTTGGTGGCCGACATGATCACCAGACTGTAGGCACCTTCCAGCACATCCATCGTCTTGCTGATGGCGGTCTCGATGCTGCCCATGCGCAGGCGGTTGCGGGTAACAAGGTAGCAGATCACTTCGGTATCCGAGGAGCCGTGGAAGATGGCGCCTTCGTTTTCCAGCTGACGGCGTAGCTCCAAAGCATTGGTCAGGTTGCCGTTGTGGCACAGGGCCATGGTGCCGCGGCCATGCCGTACGATCATGGGCTGGGCATTGGCGCGCACGCGGCTGCCTGCCGTGGCGTAGCGCACATGGCCGGTGGCCATGTGGGCGTTGGGGTTGGCAAGGCCCGCCAGCACTGCCGGGGTGAACACCTCGTTCACAAGGCCGAGATCACGGTGGCCATTGATCACGCCATCATCGTTCACGGCGATGCCGCAGCTCTCCTGCCCGCGGTGCTGCAACGCATACAGGGCGGAGTAAGCGGCAGCGGCCACATCCTCGGTACCGGCACGGTCGTAGATGCCAAAAACGCCGCATTCTTCGTGCAGCGGATATGCAAAATCAGACATTGGTTCTCCTTTACAGTTCAGCAATTTCGGCCTGCAATTTTTCCTCTTTTGCGGCGATCTGCTGTGCCATGGCAGCGCGCTCTGCGGCCAGCTTTCCGGCCAGAGCGTCATCGCTCAAAGCCAGAATTTCTGCCGCCAGCCATGCCGCATTCTTGGCACCGTTCAAAGCCACGGTTGCCACCGGAATGCCGCTGGGCATCTGCACGGTAGCAAGCAATGCATCCAAGCCGTCCATGGCACCGCCCTTCATGGGGATGCCGATCACCGGCAGGGTGGTGTTGGCTGCAAAGGCACCGGCCAGATGCGCCGCCATGCCTGCCGCGCACAGGATCACGCCAAAGCCGTTTGCCTTTGCGTTTTGGGCAAACTCCGCTGCTTCGGCAGGCGTGCGGTGCGCCGAAAGGATGTGTGCCTCAAAGGGGATATCCAGCGCCTTGAGCTGGGTGCAGGCGCCCTTTACCACCGGCCAGTCGCTATCGGACCCCATGATCACTGCCACTTTACGAACCATATCCAAAAGCCTCTCTTTCTCTCCGACAAACAAAAAAGGCTGTGGTACACCCGTACCACGGCCTTTATTTCTGGGTATGCTCTTCCGCTGCTTTGCACAAAGCTGCACGATGCCCCTGACATGCTCGAATATGGCTCTGACCCATAAGACCCGGCAGCATCTTCCTCATTGAAGTTTTCCTCCGCAGTTCCTTGTGCTTTGCGTTTTTGCGGGGCAGCAGGCCCGTTTGGCAGGCCACCGTCCCCGTACTACATACAGTTTACGGCAAATGAAACGCTTTGAAAAGGGCGTTCGTGCAAATTCTACCTTGTGTTTTCATGCCGCCAAAAAACTTCAGAAAGTTTTGTGCAGTTTCGACATCGTTTTTCTTTTTAAGTATGACTTATGGTTTGAGTATATTTTGTGTAAAATAGACAGACTTTTTAAAAGATGATCTTTGCCGTGGTGGCCCGTGCCGCGCGGATAAGGTCTGCCGGGGCACAGCACACCTGCGTGCCGATGCGTCCGCCGGAAACGTAGACCTTTTCCTGCGCAAGAACGCTCTCGTCAAACACAGTCTTGTACTGTTTTTTCATGCCAACCGGGCTGCAGCCGCCGCGTACATAGCCTGTCACCTTGTTGATGTCGGCCACATGGATCATGGCCACGCTCTTTTCGCCCACGCTGCGGGCGGCGGCTTTCAGGTCCAGCTCCGCCGCCACCGGAATGACGAACACAAAATAGTTTTTGCTGTTGCCCTGCGTCACCAGTGTTTTGTACACGCAGGCCGGGTCCTCGCCCATACTGGCCGCCACAGTCACGCCGTCCACAGCCACGCCCTCCTCGTGGGCATACTCGTGGGCCGTGTAGGGCACCTTCTCGCGCTCCAGAATGCGCATGGCGTTGGTCTTTGCTTCTTTTCCCATCTCTGATATCCCCTTTGCTCTATGATTTTTCTATTTTACCACTTTCTCCATAAAATTTCAAAATTTCTCTTGACTTCAGTTTCCTGAAGTGATATCATAACGTCACGCACTTCAGAGCACTGAAGTTTGACACTGCATGCTGCGGCAAAGGAGCCGGTCTCCCTCGCCGTTTTACATTGATCGGAAAAGGCAAAGGAGACAAAATACTATGATCATCGTACTCAAACAGGATGCACCCGAGGTACAGGTACGCGAGTTCTGCCACGAACTGACGGATATGGGCCTGCAGATCAACGACTCCAAAGGCAGCGAGAGCCACATTCTGGGCCTGATCGGCGACACCAAGGCCGTAGCTGAGAGCTGGGTGCTTGCAAACCCGGTGGTGGAGGCCTGCCGCCGCGTGTCCGAGCCTTACAAAAAGGCCAACCGCAAGTTCCACCCGGACGACAGCGTGATCGACGTGGACGGCGTAAAGATCGGCGGCGGCAGCTTTGCCGTCATTGCCGGCCCGTGCAGCATCGAGAGCGAGGAGCAGATCACCTACTGTGCGCAGCGGGTCAAGGCCGCCGGCGCTTCCCTGCTGCGCGGCGGCGCATTCAAGCCCCGCACTTCGCCCTACTCCTTTCAGGGTATGCGCAGCGAAGGTTTGGACCTGCTCAAGCTGGCACGCCGTGCCACCGGCTCCCCCATCGTCACCGAGATCATGAACACCGAGCATCTGCCCCTGTTCGAGAACGTGGACCTCATTCAGGTGGGTGCCCGCAACATGCAGAACTTTGAGCTGCTCAAGGCCGTTGGCCGTCAGAAAAAGCCGGTGCTGCTCAAGCGCGGTCTGGCAAACACCTTGGAAGAATTTGTGATGAGCGCCGAGTACATCATGGCCGAGGGCAACGAGAACGTTATTCTCTGCGAGCGCGGCATCCGCACTTTTGAGACCAGCATGCGCAACACGCTGGACCTTGCCGGTGTGGTGATGCTGCACAAGATGACCCATCTGCCCGTTATCGTGGACCCCAGCCACGCCTGCGGCCACGCATGGATGGTGCCGGAGCTGGCAAAGGCCGCCGTGGCCGCCGGTGCCGACGGTTTGATGATCGAGGTGCACAACAACCCCGCAAAGGCTAAGTGTGACGGTGCCCAGAGCCTGACTCCGGATCAGTTCGACGAGCTGATGCAGTTCATCGGCAAAGAAGTGGAGTTCTTTGGCAAGAAGCTGAACTGATAACGATTTAAAATATCCTCCGCTTCGCTCTGGATATAATAAAGGAATTTTATTATTATAGTTTAGAATGCCAGAAAATCTGCGGATTTTCTGGCATTCACTTTTCACGGAAAGGGTCGTGAGGATAAACCGCATCTTCTGGTTCCGGCCCCTTCTTCCGTGAAAAAGTAAAACCGGAACGGCCGCAGTCGTTCCGGTTTTATAAATCAAATAAAAAAATATTTCCGCTATTTATGGCGCAGCGTACGCAGAGCCATTTTAAATCGTTCTGTTTGCATTTTCTTTTGCTCTTATTTATGTTATACTATAGTGTGTTTTGAATTTATCCTTTCAAACGAGGTATCATTATGAAAGCACATATCGCACGCAACCAGAATGCCGGTGTGCCGCTGGCGCTGGGCTGGAACCTTTCTGCCGCAGACCGCGGCAAGCTGGAGGGCATGGCCCCCGCCTTTGGCATGAAGGTGCTGCCCGTCTCCCCTGCCGATGCCGGCAAGACCGTGGCGCAGCTGTTGGGCGAGGTGGAGACCAAATCTCCCCGCACGCTGGTGCTGGAGCCGGGCGCATACCCTCCGGCGCTGGTGCTGGCAAACTTTAAGGACAAGGACGTGGACACCCTGCTGGACCTGCTCCGGCAGGCACAGGTGAGCATCCCGCTCAAGGCCGTGGTGACGCCTTCCAACCGCAATTGGATCTTTGGCGACCTGCTGGCCCATTTGCAAGAGGAACACGCTGCCTTTACTGCCGCAAAGGAGAACCAGAACGCATGAATACACGCGCATACCGTCTGATCAGCGTTTTTCTGGCCGGTGTGCTCTGCCTTGGCCTGCTGGCTGGCTGTGCCCCCAAAAAGAAGGAACTGACCCGCTATACCACCGTTTTTTACGATGTGTTTGACACCGTTACGCAGGTGATCGCCTATTGTGAGAGCGAGGACGAGTTCAACGCCCAGATGAGCGCCCTGCACACAGACCTGATCGCCTACAATCAGCTGTACGATATCTACAACGATTATCCCGGCGTGAACAACGTAAAAACCATCAACGACAACGCCGGCAAGGCCCCTGTGGAGGTGGACGACCGCATCCTCTCCATGCTGGAGCTGGCCGACCAGATGTACACCACCACCAACGGCAAGCTGAACATCGCCATGGGCAGCGTGCTGAACATCTGGCACAACTACCGCGAAGCTGCCGAAGCCACCGAGACCGACGCCGACAACAAGCTGCCCACCATGGACGAGCTGGAAGCCGCCGCCCAGCACTGCGACATCAACAACGTGATCATTGACGAGGACGCCAAGACCGTTTATCTGGCGGACCCGGATATGTCGCTGGATGTGGGCAGCGTGGGCAAGGGTTACGCCGTGGAAATGGTGTGTCAGGCCGCCGAGGCCCGGGGCCTGACCAGTGCTCTGGTGAGCGTGGGCGGCAATCTGCGGGCCATCGGCACAAAGCCGGACGGCAGTCAGTGGACCGGCGGTGTGGAGGATCCGTGGAACGCTTCGGACCTTTACACCTCGGACTCCATGCTGGGCGACGCCATCAATATGAGCGACATGGCCCTTGTGACCAGCGGCGACTACCAGCGCTATTACGTGGTGGACGGCAAACGCTATCACCACCTGATCGACCCGGATACCCTGTTCCCTTCCACCTACTTCAACGGCGTGACCGTGCTGTGCAGCGACTCCGGCCTTGCCGACTGCCTGACCACCGGCCTGTTCTGCCAGCCGCTGGAGGACGGGCAGAAGATCGTGGAAAATCTGGACGGTGTGGAAGCCATGTGGTGCACGCCGGATCAGCAGATCGTCACTTCTTCCGGCTGGGACGCGCATTTAAAAAAGTAAGACATAAAAGAAAAGCACCGCATTTGCAGTGCTTTTCTTTTATGCCTTAAAATCCGGTGGGCGGCGCATAGTAGCTGGGAATGGACGTCATGCGCTGGGCACCCGCCTGCTGGCGCAGCGCCGAGCGGGTCACTTCGGCCCATGAATACTGGGTCATATACTCACCGCGGTAAGAGTTCATAGCCGAGCGGTCGCCGCGCAGGAAGTTGTAGTAATCGCAGTCCACCTTGCTGGTGTCGATGGCAAGGGTGCTGCGGCCGCGGATCAGAAGTCCTGTGACGCCCGCATCTTCCAGCGTGTGGCTCAGATCGAAGATCAGGTTGCGCAGATGGCTGTGCAGGGACGCCGTATCCGGCTTATCCTCCCACAGCACGGCCAGCATTTCGCCGTTGGTGCAGGTGGCACCGTTGCGGTCCACAAGGTATGCCAGCAGCTCCTTGCTCTTGCTGCGTTTGAAGGAAAGGGTGCGGCCGCCCACAAAGATCTCAAAATTGCCAAAGCACTGGATCTTGATGCCGGCCGGCGCATCCTCCGGCGGATAACGCAGGTTTTCCAGCACACTGCGCACATCGGCTTCGCCCGCCGGTTTGAGCAAAAAACCGCTGACGAAAATTTGCAGTGCCTCCAGCGCGTACTCCGGGTGCTCCGTTACCACGATGATATTGCAGCGCGGCTGCAATTTCTGGATCATGCGCGCCAGTGCAAGGCCGTTCATGCCGGGCATTTCCAAATTCAGGAATGCGGCATCCATCGGGCCCTGCCGCATCCAGCTCAGCGCATCCTCCGTGGTCATGGCGCTGATATAATCACAATCGGGTGCGACGCGGCACAGGATGCGGATCAGCGAGTTGATTGCCAGCTGTCCATCATCTACGACCAGTATCTTCATTCATACACCCCCGCAAGTTTCTCCACACACATTCTCTTTTTTAGTTTAGCACTCCCGCCGTTATTTCGCAAGTTTTTTCACACAAAAAGCCACAAACTCGCCTTTTTCTTTACAAAAACACCGGCTTCGCGGGCCGTTCCCGGAACAGTTGTATGCGTGAAACGCACGCAAGACCTTCCGCCGTCCCCCTCTCTGTGCAGAAAAGCCCCGGCAGCACAAACACTGCCGGGGCCGTAAGGCGCGTTATTTGATGTCCAGTTCCGGCGGAACGTCGATCTGGTCCGAGACATATCTGCCGTTCTTTTTGCGCTGACGCACGCACTCGGTAAGCAGATATTCGATCTGCCCGTTCACCGAGCGGAAGTCATCCTCTGCCCATGCGGCAAGGGCATCGTAGAGCTTTGCGTTCAGGCGCAGCGGCACCTGCTTTTTGGGTTCTGCCATCAGTACAGGCTTCCGCTGTTCACGATGGGCTGGGCGTCACGGTTGCCGCACAACACCACCAGCAGGTTGGAGACCATTGCCGCCTTGCGCTCGTCGTCCAGCTCCACCACCTTGTTTTCGTTCAGGCGGTCCAGTGCCATTTCCACCATGCCCACAGCGCCGTCCACGATCATCTTGCGGGCATCGATGATAGCGCTTGCCTGCTGGCGCTGCAACATCACGGCTGCGATCTCGGGCGCATAGGCCAGATAGGTGATGCGGGCCTCCACCACCTCAATGCCGGCCTCGGCCACATTTTTCTGGATCTCGTCCCGGATGCGGGCGGCCACCACCTCGGAAGAGCCGCGCAGGCTGCCCTCGTCGGCCACGCCGTCGCCGGTGGTGTCCACATTGGGGGCTACGTCATAAGGGTACACACGCACCACGTTGCGCAAAGCGCTGTCGCATTGCAGAGAAAGATATTCTTTGTAGTTGTCCACGTTGAACACGGCCTTTGCGGTGTCGGTGACGCGCCAGATGACCGCAATGCCGATCTCCACCGGGTTGCCCAGACAGTCGTTGATCTTCTGGCGGGAATTGTTCAGGGTCATCATCTTGAGGGAGATCTTCTTGCTGGTCAGCTCAGCGGTCTGGGTGCCGCCGCTGCCGCCTGCCTTGAACAGGGCCGCCATGCCGTTTTCCCCGCTGTTCACGTCACCGCTCTGGCTCAGGCGGGTGCCTGCGGCCGGGTTGACGGCGGTGCAGAAGGGGTTCACCCAGTAGAACCCCTGTCCTTTCAGGGTGCCGATGTAATCGCCGAACAGGGTAAGCACCAGCGCTTCCTGCGGCTTCAACACCTTCAGGCCGCAGAACAGGAAAATGCCCGCCACCCAGTACGCAATGGCAAGCACCATCAGCAAAATGCCCGGAAACAGGCTGTCCTCCAGCAGGATGATGCTGTAGAAAAACAGCGGGACAGTAACAACATAGCCCAGCAGCGTAAGCAGCAAAATGGCCATGCCGTTCTTTTTGGTCTGCAAAATTTTCTCTTCCATAACAGGTCCCTCCTTTGCAGGGTGCGGAAGCGTTTCTTTGTGATATCAAAATCATATCACTTTATATTTTACCTGTCAAGTATTCCGCACAAAAAAGCTGCCGGGTCCGCCCAAACCCACACCGGTACACCGGCAGCCAGCCCGCCACCGGCGCAAAATGCCCCCTGCGGGCAAAAATGCGCACAGAGAGCATCTGGTCATTGTTCTTTTTTACTCGGTCTGCGTCCTGATCTCTACAGTCCTGCCGCCAAGGTTTTCGTAAATGCGGTGAGAGACCGAGAGTACCGTGCGGCCCGCCGAGGCGCGGCGCAGCGCTTCCAGCACGCGGGCCTCCGTTTCGGCGTCAAGGTTCGCGGTGATCTCGTCCAGCAGCAGCACGGCGGGGTCTGCGGCCGCCGCGCGGGCAATGGACAAAAGCTGCCACTCGCCTTGCGAGAACATGCCGTCGGTGCACACGGTGTCGCAGCCCTCCGGCAGGGCCCTGATGGCGGCATCGATGCCGGCAAGCTCGGCTGCGTGCTGCGCCATTTCCCGGGTGATGTGCGGGTCGCCCAAGGTGATCTGCTCCAGCACCGTACCCGGCACCCGGGCAAAATGCTGCTCCACGCAGCCGATGCAGGTGCGGCGCTCGCGGTCCGTGATGTGCGCCACGTCCACACCGCCAATGGTCACGGTACCAGCCTGCGGCTGGTACAGCCCCAGCAGCAGCTTGAACACGGTGCTCTTGCCTGCGCCGGTGCGGCCCACCAGCGTGACCTGTTCGCCCTGCCTGACGGTCATGGAGAAATCGTTCAGCACATGCTTTTCGCCGTAGCCAAAGGTAACATGGGCAAGCACCACGTCGCCGCGGGCAGCGGCCTTTCGTTCCGCAGGGCGTTCCCGTTCCGGCTGGCCGAGGAAGGCATCGATGCGCTTGACGCCCGCCATGGCCGACTGGATGGTCTGGATCTCCATGCCAAGGCTCTCAATGGGGGCAAAAATGCGGGAAATATAGTTGATCACGGCCACCGAGGTGCCCACCGACATGCCGAACAGCGTCAGCACCGCGGCATTGCCGGAGGCGGAAAGCAGCATCACAATGCCCACCACCACCGCATTCAGCACCAGCACCACCGGCGAATAGATGGCGTCGTAAAAATTGGTGCGCTCCATCGCGGCATAGCCTGCGCCGATGCAGCGGTCGTAGCGGCTTTCCATGTACGTTTCCAGTCCAAGGGCCCGGATGGTGCGGATGTTGTGCAGCGTCTCCGGCACCTGCCCGGAAACAGTGGCTACCGCGCGGCGGTTATCCAGCTGCGCGGCCAGCATCCGCCTTTGCACATGGCGTGTGAACACCGCAAACAACGGCAGCACCAGCAGCAAGATCAGCGCAAGGCCGGTGTTTTTGACCGCGATCACCGCCATAATGGAAAGGATGCGGCAGGCGTCCGCCGCCATGCTGATGATGCCGGATGTGAACAGCGCTTCCACCGTGTCCACATCGCCGGAAAAACGTGCTGCCACTTCGCCGGGGTTTTGGCCCGCCAGTGTGCTTGCGGGCAGCCGGGTGAGTTTCTGGGACATTTCACTGCGCAGGGCGTGGGTCATTTTTTGGCCAAAGAGCACCAGCAGGCTTTCCTGCGCGGAGGAAAGCACGCCCTCCAGCGCCAGACTGCCAAAATAGAGCAGCACCGCCGCAAAGGTGAGCGGCATGCCCGCCGTCAGCCGGTCGATGATGCCCGCCAGCAGCAGCGGCGGCAAAAGTGACGCCAGCACCGAAGCTGCCACGCACACAAGCGTGCCCGCCGTGAGCAGGCGGTGCGCCGCAGCCGCCATGCGGATAGCGTTGAACACACCGTTCTTCGGTTTATTCTTCATGCGGCTCGTCTCCTTCCTGCGCTGCGGGGGCCGTCTGGCTCTGGTACAGCTGGCGGTACACCGGCACGGTTTCCATCAGCTGGGCGTGGGTGCCGACCGTGGTCCTGCCGCCGTCCATAAAAATAATTTTCTGCATCTGCGGGAAGTGGTACAGCCGGTGCGAGATCAGGAACACCACCTTATCCTTTGCGTATTCCTGCAAATTGGCGAACACGGTGTCCTCCGTGCTGCGGTCCAGCGCCGAGAACGGGTCGTCCAGTACCAGCACCGGGCGCGGATGAGCCAGCGTCCGCGCCAACGCCAGCCGCTGGGCCTGACCGCCGGAAAGGCGGGTGCCTCCGGGGCCAATGATGGTATCCGCGCCGTTCTCCATGGCCTGCACCTCGCCGTCCAGCGCAGCGGCGGCCAGCCATGGCATGATATCCTGCGCACTGCCGCACAATACATTGCTGCGCACGGTATCGGCGCTCAGCTCCGGGTCGTGGCCCAGATATCCAACGGTGGCCGGGATCTGCCGCGGCGGCAGGGCCGAGAACTCTCTGCCGCCAAATTTTGCCGAGCCGCCGTAGGGTGCTTCGCACAGGAACACCCGGCCAAAGGTGGATTTGCCGCAGGCCACCGGACCGGTGACACCAATGATATCGCCCGGGCGGGCCGTCAGGCTCAGGCCGGAGAAAACGGGCTCCTCGCCGTAAGCAAAGGAGAGGTTTTCCAGCGTGACTGGCTGCGCCGCCGGGATGTCCAGTGCATCCAGCGGTTCCGGCGTTTTCATCAGCGGCTTGATGCGTTTCCACGAGACCTCGGCCTTCTGCACCGCGTTGAACAGCTTTGCCACCTTGGAGGATTTGACCACCAGCTTGGTGAAGCAGGACAAAAAGGTGGTAAAGGCTGCGATGTCCCATGCGCGCCAGCCGGTACCCAGCACGTTCTTTGCGCCGAACCACAGAATAAACAGCACGCCTGCTTCCGATGCTGCCAGATACAGCGGCGGCAGGGCCGACTGCCACACATTGCTGCGCACCGCCGTTTTTTCGTAGGTGTTCAGTGCTTCTTCGTACTTTTCCACACGGGCATCCTCACAGCCGTAGATGCGGTAGGTGACGGCGTTCCGGGCGCGGTCCAGCGTGGCAGTGCTCAGGGCACCCGCCGCCTTTTTATAGGCCGCACCGGCACGCTGCACCGGCTTTTTCATCCATGCCGCGCACACATAGGAAACCGGCGTGAACAGCAGGCTGAGCAGTGCCAGCCGCCAATCGTACACCAGCAGCAGCACCGCGTAGCCCACCAGCGCCACGCCGGTATCAAAGATTTCGGTGGTGAATTTGCGCATTCCCTCCACGCAGTCGTCCACGTCCGAGATGGCCTTGGTCATCAGCTCACCGGTGCCCTGCTGTTCCAGCGCGGCGCGGCTCTGGCGCACAAGGTTTGCGTACAGGATGCCTTTCATCCGGCGGTTGATGTTGTTGGCAAAGCGACGCACATAAAAACGCTTGATGAACCGCGCCGCCTGCACCACCAGCGTGACAAAAAGATAGGCCAGCACCAGCAGGGCCATTGGGGCGGCGGTCTCGCTGCCGCCTAAGATGTCGGCAAGGCACTGGGCCAGCAGGCCCTCAAACCACGGTGCTGCCAGCAGGCCGATGTTGTAAACAAGCCCCGAAAGGGTCACAAAGGCCAGCGGGAGCCACTCCACCTTAAAATAGGAGAGCACCCGGTCCGGCCGGAATGATTTTTCATTCTTCATGGGCGTTGTCTCCTTCTGCGGCCCAGAAGTGCGGGAAGCCTGCGCGGCTCTCGGTCTTGGACGCCCAGTACAGCTTGTTCAGCGATGCGGCAAAAGCAGCCGCTTCTTCTTCCGTGAGCACACCGGTGATGTACTCGTAAAAGGCCGCTTCCACCTCCGCCTTGGAGGCTTTCAGGTTTTCGGCCTTTTCGGTGGGGTACAGCAGCTGGCTGCGCCGGTCGTTGGGCGCATCGCAGCGGGTCAGGTAGCCCTTCCCTTCCAGATTTTTGGTGCGCCGCGCAATGGCGGCCTTGTCCGCGTGCAAAAGCTCGGCCAACTGTGCCTGCGTGCAGCCGGGGTGATGGCGCAGCGCATGGATAAGGTCGATCTCTGCCGTGCCTACGCCATTTTCGCGCGTTTTGAGCAGAACCAGCTTTTCTGCTTCGCGCGCGATCTTTGTGATCTTTCGTTCCGTAATGTCCATAGGTACCTCCGCTGCCCTTGCAGAAAGATGTATCTGCATCGTTGTATATACAACTACTATAGCACAAAAATCCCCTTTCGGCAAGCGTGCCAAGAGGTGCGTACAACCGCGATCCGCTGAACCGGCAATGTCCCATCACCTCAAAACAAGATCTCTTCCGGCCCGATCACGGAGCCTGCACCAATGTGTTTTTTGGTCACATAAAGGCACACCCCCAAGTACCGGGATGAAAACGGATACCGGCGGAATAAGTAACGCCTTTCCGCTTCGCCTGCGCCGGCCGCTGTGTCAAAGGCAGCTTTTCAGACATAAAAATCTCCGGAGATTTTTGGATCCCAAAACCTCCGGAGGTTTTTTCAGCTCAAGGCCACGTCCAGAACCATCATCAGGCTGAAGCCGACCGCAAAGAACACGGTGCCGATATTGGAATGTTCGCCCTGCGACATTTCCGGAATGAGCTCTTCCACCACCACATACAGCATGGCACCGGCAGCAAAGCTGAGCAGATACGGCAGCGCCGGAACGATGATGCCTGCCGCCAGAATGGTCAGCACCGCGCCGATGGGCTCCACGATGCCGGACAGCACCCCGCCCCAGAAGGCACGGCCTTTGCTCATGCCCTCCGCCCGCAGCGGCATTGAGATGATGGCTCCCTCCGGGAAGTTCTGGATGGCGATGCCCAGCGAAAGGGCCAGTGCGCCGGCCGCCGTGATCTGCGCTGTGCCGGATAAATATCCGGCGTAGACCACACCCACAGCCATGCCTTCCGGAATGTTGTGCAGGGTAACGGCCAGCACCATCATGGTGGTTCGTTGCAGCTGGCTGTGGGGGCCTTCGGCCTGCTGGCTGTTCCGGTGCAGGTGCGGGATGATGTGGTCCAGCAGCAGCAAAAACAGGATGCCCAGCCAGAAGCCGACCGCTGCCGGGAAAAACGCCAGTTTTCCAAGTGCTGCCGACTGGTCCATGGCGGGGATCAGCAGGCTCCAGATGGAAGCCGCCACCATTACGCCCGCCGCAAAGCCGGTAAGCGCCCGCTGGATGCGATCTCCCAGCGCTTTTTTGAGAAAAAACACGCTGGCCGCCCCCAGCGAAGTACCCAGAAACGGGATCAGGATTCCGTAAAATGCATCTGTCATAAACCCAGCTCCTTGCAGGTTAGTCTTGTATAACCACAAGAAGAGTATAGCGCATTTTGCGTTCGCCGTCAATGCATCTTCATGCAACATTTTACTGCGGAACCAGCCCGGGGCACTTTCGCCCACGCCCGCTTTGGGCTTGCCTGTTTGGATGGCTTACACGCCAAACACTGTTTTGGTCAGCCGGATGCCCGCCGCCGTTTTCATGGTGCGTTCCATAAAAGCCCGGATCGCCTGTCGGCTGTATCCACTTTCGGATGCATTGACGATGTAATGTTCCCTTCCGAAAAGGCAATCATCTTTTCCATGATCTGTGCAATGGTCATCATTTTTCCTCCTCTGCAATGATACGATTTCACATTTACCGATCTCTGTATTTATTCAGGACAGCATCCGGAATATGGCAGCACCTGCAATCTTCGGGGTGCCGTTCCAGATGGTGCTGATGCTCCTTGGCACTTCGGACATCATTTGTCAACGCATGGGTGATCGTTCCCGATCCCCGCATTTTTGTTTTTTCCTTTTTCTCTTATCGCTTGTTTTCTATTCTACCACGTTTTGCTGCCATCGAAAAGATGCCGGGACGCAAAAAGCCCCCGGAGAGCCATAACAACTCACCGGGGACAGGCCCTGCATCAGCTTACGTGAACAGCCACGGAAAGACCCGCATAAGATACAGAAAAGATCTCCGTATTTTCCTTGACAGCTTTCCCCTATTCTGTTTTAATATATTTGATAAAAGGGAGTAAAGGGCAGTTTTCCGTTTTTCCATTCGGGAAACTGCTGCATGGCAGCGTCATCACGGCAGAAACGCCCGATGTCATGTGTTCGCTTGAGACTTTTGTCACAGACAAGGTACTGTGGCAGAAGTCTCTTTTTTCTTGCCGCCGTACCGGAACACAAGGAGGTAAGAAAAATGAACTTTCTGAACACATTCGCAAGTCTGTTTTCCAACTTTGGAAATTTGACTTGGCAGATGGTGGTAATGTGGGGCATCGGTGCGCTGCTCATCTACCTTGCCATCGCCAAAAAGATGGAGCCGAGCCTGCTGCTGCCCATGGGCTTTGGGGCCATTCTGGTCAATCTGCCGCTGTCGGGCGCCATCACACAGGGCGATACCGTCGGCCCCATTTCCGCTCTGTTTGAAGCAGGCATGTCCAATGAGCTGTTTCCGCTGCTGCTCTTCATCGGCATTGGTGCCATGATCGATTTCGGCCCGCTGCTGGAAAAGCCGTGGCTGATGCTCTTTGGTGCGGCGGCACAGTTCGGCATCTTCTTCACCCTGTTTCTGGCGGGCTTCTTCTTTGACCTGAAGGATGCCGCTTCCATCGCCGTCATAGGTGCAGCGGACGGCCCCACCGCCATCTTTGTGGCAAACAGCCTCAATTCCCAGTACCTCGGTGCCATTATGGTGGCGGCCTACAGCTACATGGCGCTGGTGCCCATCGTGCAGCCGCCGGTCGTCAAACTTCTGACCACCCGGAAAGAGCGCCGCATCCGGATGCCCTACGAAAAAGGCAATGTCAGCCAACTGACCAAGATCCTGTTTCCCATTGTTGTGACCATCATCGCCGGCATGGTTGCTCCGGCCAGCGTTGCGCTGGTTGGCTTTCTGATGTTCGGCAACCTGCTGCGAGAGTGTGGTGTGCTGAACGCCCTGAGCGAAACGGCGCAGAATGTGCTGGCAAACCTTATTACCATTGTGCTGGGCCTGACCGTGGCCGGGCAGATGACGGCCGACAAGTTCGTCCGGCCCGACACCCTGCTCATTCTTGCACTGGGTCTGGTGGCCTTCGTCTTTGATACGGCGGGCGGCGTATTGTTTGCAAAGCTGCTGAACCTGTTCCTGCCGGAAGGCAAAAAGCTGAACCCAATGATCGGTGCAGCCGGCATCTCGGCCTTTCCCATGAGCGGGCGTGTCATTAACAAGATGGGTCTGGAAGAGGACAACCAGAATTTCCTGCTGATGTACTCCATCAGCGTCAATGTTTCGGGGCAGATCGCATCCGTCATTGCCGGCGGCCTGATCCTGACCCTGATGGCTTAACGGAGGTACACGTATGCTTCATCTTTCTTCGTGGATGACCACGCTGCCCATGATGCTCATCGGCATGGTCGGCATTCTTCTTGTCATTGGCGTCATTGTTCTGGCCGTGATGCTGCTGAACCGACTTACCCGCCGGAAATGATCCTTTCCACGTTCTCCGCTTCACGTTCTCCGCTGTCGGCAGTTGACTGCTACGGTCAATTTCCGGCAGCATTTTTGTTACCGCCTATTAAAAAACAGCCGGAACGATTTTCTGCTGCGTTACATCGATGATGCCGTATGTATTCAGTCTGAGTTTTGGAATGACCGGAAGGCTGACGAAGGCGAGGGTCATAAAGATGCCGATATCTTCCGCTACACCATGTGCCTTGAGGGCATCGTTCAGCGCCTGCATTTTCGCCGCAACGCTCTCTGCGCTTTCGGTACTCATCAATCCGGCCACCGGAAGCGCAAGTTCTGCCACGACCTGTCCATCTGCCACAAACGCAAGTCCGCCTTTGTTTTTCCGCACAGTGTTGCCGGCCAGCATCATATCGGTATCGTTGTCCCCTGCCACAATCAGGTTATGGGAATCATGTGCGATGCTCGATGCAACGGCTCCGCATTTCAGGCTGAAGTTTCCTAAAAAGCCAATGCCCACATGTCCGGAGTGATGATGCCGCTCAAACACTGCCAGTTTTACGATGTCGTGTTCCGGGTCCACACCGGGAGCTTTGCCCGGATGCTGCCGGAACGGGATGATTTTTTCCTCCGTAAGCAGCTCGCCCCGCTTCGGTGCAGTCGCTGATCTTCTGTAGAATTTTCGGGTCACAGCGCACCGTTCCATAGGCATTCATCAGCTCCGCAAGCCCCAGCACGCGGGGATTCTGGTAGTAAGGCCGGAGCTGTTCTGCGTTCAGCACCGCACCGGATTCATCCAGATCCGTGGCCGGCACACAGGAGGGCAGCATGAAATAAACCGAAAGGGTCAGATTTTTTGTCGTTTCCAGCATGAAGTCCAAGCCTTCAAGCCCTGCAACGTTTGAGATCTCGTGCGGGTCTGTGACCACCGCAGTGGTACCGTGGGGCAGCACTGCCTGCTCGAAAGCCGGACCACAGAGCATGGAGCTTTCGATGTGGATATGCCCATCGATCAGGCCCGGGCAGACATATTTGCCGCGCAGATCAACTTCTTTCCGGCCATGATACGCACCCACGCCCACAATGCAGTTTCCGTTGATGGCAATGTCAGTGGTGTCGACCGCATCGGTAAATACATTGACGATTCTGGCATTTTTCAAAACCAGATCAGCCAGAGCATCTCCTCTGCCTGCCGAGATCCGGCGTTTCAGTTCATCGGACTGCATAGAAACATCTCCTCTCTCTGAAGTTCGATTTTCTCACCTGTGGATGGGTTGTTGTTTACTCCATCTTCTGGATCACCGCACCCAGCCAGCGGCACATGGTATCTCCCGCCTGATTAGCAATTTCCAGCACGCGGGCGTGGCTATGCTTGACCGTCTGGATGCCGGTGGCCATGTTGGTGATGCAGCTGACGGCCAGTAC
>CAKSWG010000004.1 GCA_934511465.1 uncultured Faecalibacterium sp.
TTCGGGCACATCTTCCATCTGCCCATGAAGTTCTTTGCCACCCGCAAGACCGGTGATATCACCACCCGTTATTCGGACGCAAATACCATCAAATCCATCTTCACCAGCATTGCGCTGAGCCTGATCATGGATATCTCCATGGCCATCATCACCGGCATCATCCTGTTCCGCATGAACGCGATGCTATTCTCCATCTCGCTGTTCATGGCTCTGGTAAGCATCCTGCTGGTGCTGATCTACAAGCAGCCCTATAAAAAGATCAACGAAGAGACCATGGTGCAGTCCGCTGCCCTGAACAGCCAGATGATTGAGAGCCTGCGCGGCATCGAGACCGTCAAGTGCAACGCCAACGAGGACACCGAGCTGGAAAACCTCGAGCGCGAATACATCAAGAGCCTGAAGATCAGCCTGCGTTCCAGCCGCATCAGCACCACGCAGGGCCTGATCTCCTCCTTCATCTCCATGGGCTTCAGCATGCTGACCACCTATGTGGGCATCAGTCAGGTGCTGAACGGCGAGATGACGCTGGGCGGCTTTATGGCTTTCAGCACCCTGTCCTCCTACTTCACTTCCCCGCTGAGCAGCCTGATCGGCTTGCAGATGCAGATCCAGGAAGCCAACATTTCCATGAAGCGTCTGACCGAGATCATGGATTACGAAGCCGAGACCGACGGCGATGCAGACCGCTCTGCACTGGAAAAGGTGGAGGGTGATATCGAGTTCAAGGATGTCACCTTCCGTTACGGCAACCGCACTCCTGCGCTGGACCATGTCAGCTTTACCATTCCCGCCGGCAAAAAGGTGGCTCTGGTGGGCAGCAGCGGCAGCGGCAAATCCACCATTACCAAGATGCTGCTCAAGTACTACGAGCCGGAGGATGGCGAGATCGATTTCAACGGCGTGAATCTGCAAGAGTACACCTGCGATTCCGTCCGCCGCGCCATCTCCTATGTGCCGCAGAACGTTGAGCTGTTCAGCAAGACCATCTACGATAACATCCGCGTTTCCCGCATGGATGCTACCATGGACGAGGTCAAGGAAGCGGCCAAGAAGGCAGATGCACACGAGTTCATCCGCCACCTGCCCTTGCAGTACAACACCTATCTGGAAGAAGCCGGCAACGGCCTGTCCGGCGGTGAAAAGCAGCGCATTGCGCTGGCCCGCGCCTTCCTGAAGGACTCCAACCTCTACATTCTGGACGAGTCTACCAGCAACCTTGACTTTGCAACGGAGAACCTGATCTTCAACATGATCTACGATCAGCTTGCCGATCGTTCCATGCTGATCGTTGCGCACCGTCTGTCCACCGTCCGTGACTGTGACATGATCCTTGTGATGGATCACGGCAAGATCGTGGAGCGCGGCACGCACGACGAACTGCTTGCCATGGGCGGCAAATATGCCGAGCTGTGGAACATGCAGCAGGGCATCTACCGCAGCCGCAAGAAGGAAGAGCCCAAGCAGCCTGTTGCACAGGCCGTTGTGGAAGAGGACGAGGACGGCGAGTCCATCACCTACTGATCGGCCGCACATCCCCCTAAATATGACCGCTGGGGACCATCGATGCTGACAACCGGAGCCTGATTGTCTGGCCTGCCCTGCATAAGGAAGATGGTGTTCCCCTGATAAGGCTCTGCCTGTTCAGGTGACTATGCCTCACTATGGTGTGCCCGGAGGCAAAAGGCCTCCGGGCACATTTTGTATTGTAATGGAAGGAAACCGAGGTATCCAATATGAATGAGATCAAAGTAGCTGAAAACAAGACCCTCAAGCTGACCAATGTCCTCTCCCGCGAGATCCTGCCGGAGGAAATGGCCAATATGCCGCTGATCCTGACCCAGATGCACAACTTCATCAAGAGCAACAACGCACAGCCCATCGGCCCCATCATCCAGTCCTTTGCTGTGGGTGAGGACCGCCAGATGCACCTGTACCTGTTGCAGCAGGCCACCCAGCTCATCAGCCAGATGGAGCCGGGCTACCACATGGATGGCGTTCTGCGCGTGAAGAACTGCCTGTACGCCCACTATACCGGCCCCATGAGCGACAGCCAGCTGGCTTCCTACAAGCTGCAAGTGTACGCCTTTGAGAACGACCAGAAGCTGACCGGCACCTCTTATACGATCTACGTCAATCAGGATTCCGACGACGCTGTGATCGATGTCTTTATGGAGACCAAATAATTATGACGATGAAAGTTCAAAGCCTGACGGATCTACAGGACCGCCGCATCATGATGGACCGGGACGTGCCGCCCTATGGCTACGCCTTTGTCATTCTGGTGGGTATCTTTATGGTGTTCCTCATTGCATGGAGCACCCAGACCAACCGCATTTATGTCAGCCAGAACAGCGGCACGGTGCAGGCCAGCAACAAGACCTATATCATGTCCAGCTACTCCGGCTCCATCACCGAGCTGTATATCTCGGAGGGCAGCTATGTGAACGAGGGCGACCTCGTTGCCCACATCAAGAGCACCGATATCGACATGCAGCAGGACAACCTGGAAAGCCAGCTCAAGATCTACCAGACCCAGCTGGACCAGTACAACAAGCTGCTGCAAAGTGTGCAGGACGACACTAACTATTTCAGCGAGACCGATCCCGAGGACCAGCCTTACTACTACCAGTACGAGACTTACAAGAGTCAGGTCTCCCAAAAGACCTTTGATGCCACCGCTTATCAGGCTGCCGGCTACTCGGATGCCCAGATCAAGACCATGATGGAGCAGAGCCAGAGCGAGATGGAAGCCCTGTACTACTCCACCATGCAGTCCATCTCCCAGAGCATCACCAGCGCACAGAGCAATGTGGACAACATCAAGGCGCAGATCGAGGCGCTGAACACCGGCGCCAACGATTATTACCTCTATGCACCCACCTCCGGCGTGATCCACATGGATACGCCTTATAAAGAGGGCATGGTGCTGAGCGCCGGTTCCCCGCTTGCCACCGTGGCCAGCGAGAACGACGATCTGGAGATCGTGGCCATGGTCACGGTGAACGACCGTCCGCTGCTGCATGTGGGCGACCCGTGCAAGATCGCCATCACCGGCCTTTCGGAGTATTCCTACGGCACCCTGACCGGCACCGTGACGGCCATTGACAGCGATATCACGGCCAGCACCTCCGGCTCCTACTACAAAATGACCATCAAGCCCGACACCAGCTATGTGGTGAGCAAGAGCGGTGATAAGGTGGATCTTTCCAACGGTATGAGCGTGACCGCCCGCGTGGAATACGACCAGCTCACCTACTTCGAGTATGCGATGGAAGCCTTGGGTGTGCTGTTCCGCTAAGCACCTTTGTGTTGAACGTCAGCCGCCTTTATATCACCCAAAGAGGTACACTTACTATGAAATCAACCGCAAAAAAACTGGCCGTTTGTGCGGCAGCGCTTTGTCTGCTGGCATGCGGCACAGCTGTGTCTGCGGCCGCAGCAAGCCCGGCGTCCGGCCTTGCCCTGAGCAACGTTTCGCTGCCGTGGAGTCAGGACGTGCCTGCCGAGAGCATCGACGCCGGCAGCTATACGGCCAACATGCTGCTGGGCTCTTCGCAGCAGCTGTCCCCTGTGGTGCGTCCGCGCAACTCCACGGATTCCGTCGTCTTTATCTCGGACGATACCTCCATCCTGACCGTGAGCAATACCGGCGTGGTGCAGGCTGTGGGCGTTGGCACCACCCGCATCACGGCTGCCGCAGGCAACCAGATCTGTGCCTACACCATCGTGGTCTCTATGGATTCTTCCATGATCGTGACCGAGATGGACCTTTCCCTGTCGTCCAACATCATCTATGTGGGCAACTCGGTATCGGCACAGCTGCAAGTGCTGCCCAGTTCTGCCGCCAGCTACGCCACCATCGCCCTCACCTCTTCCAACGAGAATGTGGCCACGGTGAATAACTTCGGCCGTGTTACCGGCGTTGCGCCCGGCACTGCCACCATCACGGCCACCTGCGGCTCTGTCTCGGCAACCACCAAGGTGACAGTCGTGGCCGACCCCACCAACGCTTCTTCCGGTTCTTCTGCCAACAGCGGTCAGGTGATCACGGTCGATCCTTCCTATATCGTGCTCAAGCCCGGTGCCACCCGCACCCTGACGGCCAGCGCAAAGCCCTCTTCTGCATCCCAGAAGTTCACCTTTAAATCGGCCAACAGCAGCATTGCAACGGTGAGCCCCAGCGGCGTGATCACAGCTGTGGGCACCGGTGCCACCTCCATCACGGTCTCCAACGGCACCGCTTCCGCCATGGTCACGGTCATTGTCAACCGCTCGGCGGCAGCCTCCTCCGATGCTTCTTCGGACGGCAGCTCCACCGACCCGGACAACGATACTCCCATTGCGCTGGACCCCGTTGTGCAGGCCATTCAGGACAGTGAGGACAACGAGATCGTGTTCACGCAGGCCGAGGTGCCTACCGTGACCGGCGATATCCTCAACGCCCTGCGCACCACCGGCAAGAGCCTGTGCGTGGTGGGCGATGGCTACACCATGCAGATCGCAGGCAGCGATGTCAAGAGCACCACCAGTGAGCTGGACACCATGCTCGTGCTGACCGAAAGCGAGGAAGGCATCGAGTTTGAGCTGGACAAGGGCAAAGCCCTTCCCTGCTCGGTGCGCATCGATCTGGACGTGAGCACCTACACCCGCCTGTACCTGTACAACACCACCTCCGGCAAGTGGCAGTACCTGAACAGCTACACAGACGGTGTCATTACCGCTGACACGGCTGGCCGTTACCTGCTGACCAACCAGAACATGAAGTTCGCCAACATCAACTGGACCTTCTTTATTGCAGGCGGTGTGACCATCGTGATCATCGGCATTGCCTACATCGTGCTGAAAAAGCGCTACTGGTTCTGGTAAGCCAAACCTCTATAGAAACAACAAAGCCCCTCTCTGCGATATCAGAGAGGAGCTTCTTTTTTGCGTTATTTTCTGGTCCCTGCAAAGGCCCTACCGTCTCAGAGGGGCCTGCGAGGCTTTCTGGCGGCGTTTTGCGTGATCATTCCACCGTTACGCTCTTTGCCAGATTGCGCGGCTTATCCACGTCGCAGCCGCGCAGAACGGCCATATAGTAGGCAAACAGCTGCAACGGCACGATGAGCTGCAACGGCATCAGGATATCCTCGTACTCATCCAGCCGGATCACTGCATCGGCCACGCCTTCGGGCACCACGGCGTCCTTTGTGGTGAACAGCAGTACCCTTGCACCGCGGCTGCGGGTCTCTTTGGCGTTGGAGATGGTCTTTTCGTACACCTGTTTCTGGGTAGCCAGCGCGATCACCGGCACGCCGTCCGTGATCAGGCTGATGGTGCCATGCTTGAGCTCCCCTGCCGCGTAGGCGTCCGAGTGCACATAGCTGATCTCCTTGAGCTTCAGGCTGCCTTCCAGCGAGAGCGCATAGTCGAACCCGCGGCCAATAAAGAAGCAGCTCTGGGTGTTCACATAGCGGCTGGCAAGGTACTTGATCTGCTCACAGTCCGCAAGGCGTGGCTTGATCACCTCCGGCGCACGCAGCAGCTGGGCGGTGTAGCAGCGGGTGTCTGCCTCGCTCAGGCGGCCGCGCGCATAGGCCAGACGCAGTGCAAACAGATATAGCACGCACATCTGCACCATATACGCCTTGGTGGAAGCCACCGCGATCTCCGGCCCGGCATAGGTGTACATCACGTAGTCCGCCGCGCGTGCAATGGAGCTGCCCACCACGTTCACGATGGCCAGCACCGGCACGCCGCGGCTCTTGGCCAGTTTGAGGGCGGCCAGCGTATCGCTGGTCTCGCCGGACTGGCTGATGATGATCACCAGATCGTTCTTTTCCAGAATGGGGTCCCGGTAGCGGAACTCGCTGGCAATGTCCACCTCAGCAGGCACACGGGCCAGCGCTTCAATGGCGGTCTTGCCCACCATACCGGCGTGCATGGCCGTGCCGCAGCCCACCAGATGCACCCGGCCAATGCCGCGCAGCACTTCGTCGGTCAGCTCCGGGATACGCAGCACCGGCATCCCGTCCTCTACGCGGGGGCTCACTGTGGCCGTGATGGCCGCAGGCTGCTCGTTGATCTCCTTGAGCATAAAATGCGGATATCCGCCCTTTTCTGCCGCTTCCATGTCCCAGTCTGCCGTGAGCTGCCGGCGTTCCACCGGCTCACCGAATTCGTTGTAGAAGCGGATGCCCTCGGCTGTGCAGACGGCCATGTCGCCCTCTTCCAGCACGCTGTACTTCCGGGTATATTTGAGCAGCGCCGGGATGTCCGACGCAATAAAATTTTCGCCTTCGCCCCAGCCCACGATCAGCGGGCTTTCGCGCTTGACTGCAAAAACGGTGTCCGGATAATCCCGGAACAGCACCGCCAGCGCATAGCTGCCGCGCACATTGGCAAGGGCCTCTTGCAGCGCACGCAGCGGGTCGCCGGTGTAGCAGCTGTCGATCAGCTTTACCAGCACCTCGGTGTCGGTCTCGCTCTGGAAGGTATAGCCCCTTGCAATGAGGCGCTCCTTCAGGATGCCGTAATTTTCAATGATGCCGTTGTGCACGATGCTCACACGCGGGGTGGAATGCGGGTGGCTGTTCACATCGCTGGGCTCTCCATGGGTGGCCCAGCGGGTGTGGCCGATGCCGCAGAAGCTTTGTGCCAGCTGCTGCGCGGCCAGCTTTTCCCGCAGGGCGGCGAGCCGTCCCTTGGTTTTTACCACGCGGATGCCGCCGTCCAGCGCAAGCGCCACACCGGCGGAATCATATCCGCGATACTCCAGCTTCTCCAGACCATCCAGCAGCACATCCTGTGCACTGCGCTTACCGACATAACCAACGATGCCGCACATACAAAACACCTCCATACCGACCGTTCCCGCGCAAAAAGGCGCAGTGACACACGGCCAGCTCTCTTGTACAGTTTATGTTCTTGTATGGCTTTCTTTGAAGGGATCTGTTGCGGTATTGCTGCCGTTTTTTGCCCTTCTCTGCGGCTGGTCTAGCCCTCAGCCGGAGAAACATCCGCCGAATCTTTCGATGATTCCTCTCCTCGTCACCCTCGCGGCTGTCACCCGCGTGGCCCGGCGCTTTGCGTTACCTGTTTGTGCTGCATTTCCCCTTTCCGATGCTTTATTATAGCACAAAGGCTGGCTCAATGCCAGCCCAGTGTTTTATGCAGTTTTGGCCGCCATACCAGCCGGTACATCATGAGCATGTTGTGCAGCGCCCGGTCGTACAGCACAAAGGCAACATTGCCCATGGCCAGCGTTGCCAGCGAGACCGCCAGCGCCGTGGTGCGCAGCTCCTGCGAGATGCTGCCCGCCGGCACCAGCAGAAATACCAGCCCATACATGGCCAGCACTGCGCCGTTGCACAGCAGCAGCTTGCACACAAAGCGCAGAACGGCAGGGCGGATGCGCTCAAACTTCGGCTTTGCCAGCGGGTAATACCCCAGCAGGAACACAAAGATGAGCGCCACCTCTTTATCTGGCACGAACAGCAGCGCCAGCAGGCTGACCGCCGCATAGGCCGTGAGGGCCAGCTGCATGCCGCACTCCACACACACAGTTGCAATGAGAAAGCCCGCAATGGCGGGCGCAATGAACATGGCAATGGGGATCACGGCCCCCAGCAGCATCAGCGCAACGCACAGTGCCGCCACGATGCCGCAATAGGCCATGGCCCAGCTTTTTTGATGTTTCCGGTTCATGGGATCTCCCAGTTTTCGTTTTCCGTTCCGGCTTCCAGCGGGTCCACCGCATGGTGCAGGCCCAGCAGCATGATGTTGTCCAGCAGGCTGCGGTTCAGCTTGATATCCAGCAACCCATAGACACGGATCAGGTCGTTGGCGGCGGCCAGCGCCTGCCGACGGGCATTTTCCACTGCCGCGGCCTGCCCTTTCAGCTCGTTGACCACAAACACGTTGTAGCGGCCGCTGCGCTTATCCATCTCAAAGCGCTCGGCCTTATCCAGCAGGTAAAAAATGCGGCCGATGCTGCTGCCAATGTAGCGCATGCTCTTGCGCTGGCTGGGGTCATCGGTGGCAAGGGTGGAATACAGGGCGCCGTAAATGTTGCTCATGGGCTCGGCGGCAAGGGCATAATTTTTGGCGCTCAGGTTCATCTGCACCACCGCCTGCGCGCGCTCCTGCACGAACAGCCGTTCCAGCGCCGGATTCTCCTCCACTGCGCGCTCGTACGCACGGCGCAGCAGCAGCCGGTCCACCGCGCGGCGCAGCCGCTTGAGGGGCCGCAGCTCGCTGTACCGGCGGTCCTGCAAGTTGTGCCAGCCCAGCAGCACCTCCACCTGCGCGGCCAGCCGGATGCCCTGTGTCTGGCACATCATTTTGTGCCAGCTCAGCGTGCCGGGCACCCGCTTGCAGCAGCAAGTGGCCTGCCGTCCGGCCAGACTGTCCGAAAGGATGGCAAACAGCACGCCGTTGTACCGCAGCAGATGGCAGGCATAAAGGCCGTACACATCGTACAGCTGCCGCCGCACCCCGCGCAGGTAGCGCAGATAGATGTTGTAATCCCGGATGGTCAGCTCCGGCAGATATGGCCGCATCCTGCCCTTCATAGTGCACCTTTCCCTTCCCGGCAGAGTGCCGGATAATAAGGTTAGTATAATCCATTTTGGCTCCGGGTTCAACCACCCTTTGGAAAAAGAGCATGAATTTGTCTCATCTTTGCCGCCACGGCCCACAAAAACAGTGCAAAACTTTCTGTGTTTGCGTCCATTTCGCTGTCTTGACAGCGCCGGGCCCGCCCTGATTTATACCGGCAATTACCGGGTGCAGCGCAAAAAGCCGCACCGGAAAAAACCGGTGCGGCAGGTAACATTTGTCAATTACTTCTTATCAAAGCGGTTCGGCGCAGAGCGCTTGCCGTCAAAGCCGTTTTTCGGCATCGGCTTTGCGGTGTGCTCAGACTTGGGCGCATTGTAGTACATATACAGCTGGCAGGGGATCATGCCGTTGTACATCTTACGGCGCTTGTTGGCGCGCTTGCCGTAGTGGCTCTCAAAATCCATGTCGGCGGTGATGGCGTACACGCCCGCACAGGGATGTGCCTCCATCTGCCGGCCCAGCGTGCGTGCCAGCTTGGCGGCACCCTCAATGGTGCTCATGCGCTCGCCGTACGGGGGGTTCGTCAGCACGATGGCCTCCTGCTTTGCGGCAAAATCCGCCACATCCGCCACCTCAAAGTGGCAGCGCTTTTCCACACCGGCCAGCTTGGCGTTGGCGTTGGCCAGCGCCACGGCAGCGGGGTCGATGTCGTAGCCAAATGCTTCAAAGCCCACATCCAGCTTGGACTCGGCCAGTGCCTTCTGGCGCTGCTCGGCCCAGATGGAAGCGGGCACAAAGCCGTAGCGCTCGGCGGCAAAGCGGCGCTTCAGGCCAGGCGCGATGTTCATGGCCTTCTGGGCCGCTTCGATCAGCAAAGTGCCGCTGCCGCAGAAGGGATCCTCCACCAGACTGTCGCGGCGCACGCGGCCAAGGTCCGCAATGGTAGCGGCCAGCGTCTCGCGGATGGGTGCTTCCATGGCGTTGCGGCGGTAGCCGCGCTTGTGCAGGCCCTCGCCGGTGGTGTCCAGCATGATCTCGCACTGGTCCTTGCGCAGCATAAAGCGGATCTTGTACTCGGCGCCGGTCTCGGGCAGCACCGAGGTGTGGTGCTTTGCCATCAGGCGCTTGACCACAGCCTTTTTGATAATGCTCTGGCAGGCGGGCACACTGGAGAGCTGGCTGTTCAGCGAAGAGCCGGTGACCGGGAAGGCGGCATCTGCGGGCAGCAGTTCCTCCCACGGGATGTCGTACACGCCGTCGAACAGGTCATCGAAGGTGGCGGCCCTGTAGCGGGCCAGCAGCAGCATCACCCGCTCCACCGTGCGCAGGTTCAGGTTTGCGGCGGCGATCATATCGGCACCGCCGGCAAAGCTCAGACGGCCATCCTCCACACGGATGTTCTCTGCGCCGATGCGGGTCAGCTCAAATTTTGCTGTGGACTCGCACCCAAAGAAGCAGGGCGCGATCAGTTCAAATCTTGCAGGCATTGTGGTTCCTTTCTCTTATGACGGAAAAAACAGACCTGCCCGATCCAGACAGGTCTGTTTCGTTCTTTTGATCGGGGTTTCAGGTTCAGCGGCGTCCGCCACGGCCGCGGGGCGCATAACCGCCGCCGCGGCGGTTGTTGGTCTCGTGGTCCAAATCGGCCATTTTTTCCTCGCTCTGGCTCTTGAAGCGGCTCATCATGTCCTCAAAGCTCATGTTGTCGGAGCGGACGGGAGCCTTGGGCTGCCATACGCGGGGCGCGCTGTCACGGGCAGGGCCCCGGCCGCCTTCCCGCGGGGGACGGCCATTGCCGCTGCGGCCTGCACCAAAGTGACCGCCTTCGCGGGGGCCGCCGGAGCGGGGCCCGCCGGGACGCGGGCCGCCTGCGGGGCCGCGGCCCTCACGCGGGGCACGCGGAGGCGGTGGCAGCAGACGCTTGATGGAAAGCGCGATCTTGCCGTCCGGCGCCATGTTGATCACCTGTACTTTGACGGTATCGCCATCGTGCAGCACCGCTGCAATGTCCTGCACGAACTCGTTGGACACTTCGGAAATATGGACCATACCCACACGGCCCTCCGGCAGTGCCACAAAAGCGCCAAACGGCTTTACGCCGGTGACGCGGCCCTCAAATACGTTCCCTACCTCAATTGCCAAAACTCAATACTCCTTGTTTTCCATAAAATGGGCAGCGGCTCAGCTGCCGGTCACATCCACAAAGATGCGCTCGTTGGGTGCGGCGTAGTTGTAAGAATCCCGCGCGACCCACTCGGTGATCTGGTCCGCGTCACCGCTGAGGATGCGCTGCATCTCCTCGTTTTCCGTCTTTTGCTGGTCGATCTGCTCGTTCAGCGTATCCAGCTCCGCACGCTTGGAGCTGATGGTGACCTGATTGGAGATGTACGCTGCCAGCATGCTGAGCAGCAACAGGCCAAAAAACACGCGCGCAAGCGTTTTGACCACCACGTTCTTTTTCCGTTTTCTGCGGTCCGGTGCTGCCATCGTCTCTTCTGCCCCCGTTGCACTGTGATTCTTCACTACTCTGGTACTTATGAATTATACATCATACGGCGCTGTTTTGGCAAGTTCTTTTTGCGCTTTTTTGCAGGTCTTTTTGCGCTGCGGCGTAATTTGCGGCCATTCCGGCGCTCTGTGCGCCGCTGCGCGGCATGCCGCAGTATCTTCCGGCACAAAAATGCCCGCGCCGCATGCAGCGGCACCCCCAGCACAAAGGCTGCGGCGCCGGCACCGGCAAAGCACGCTGCCGCCATGTACCAGCGCAGAACACCGGCAAGGCTCTGTGCGGCGGCATAGCTTTGCAGCACGGTAAGCATCACGCCCACCCACACGAAATCGGCGGCAAAAGCGGGCCGGCCCTTTGCCGGAAAAAGCGCCCGCACGGCCCCCGTGCACCCGCCCAGCACGGTGCAGGCCGCAAGCTCCTGCCCAAGGGCGGAGGGCAGCAGGACCGGGATCACCGCAGCAGGCGGCGCAGAAAGCCGCCGGTGGGTGCATTGGCCGTGTATTCCAGCGCATCGATGCGCCCTGTGAACTTGGCTTCGCCGGTCTCAAGGTCCAGCGCTTCCATGCTCAGCTGTGTTCCGGTCAGGTGCAGCGTGCCCTTGCCGGTGGCAACGGCAGCGCTTTCGGCGCTGCAATGCAGCACCTTCTGCACACCGGTCACGGTCAGGCGGGCGCGGCTTTCCAAGATCAGGTCATGGGGCTTTGCGGGCTGTGGGTTCTGGGCTGTTTTTTCCGGCATAGGCTTCTCCCCTTTTCTTTTGCATCCTATGCGCGGTGCGGCGGCTTTTATGCTGTTTTACTCGCTGATGATCTCGTACATCTCGCGGGCTACATCCTTGGTGCGGGGCTCCACGTCCGAGAGGACGCGCACCTTGATGGGCCGGTTGCCGAAGGTCACTTCAATGATATCGCCCGCCTTGACGGCCTGACTGGCCTTGGCGATCTTGCCGTTGATGAGGATGCGGCCTGCATCGGCCACCTCGTTTGCCACGGTGCGGCGCTTGATCAGGCGCGACACCTTTAAATACTTATCCAGACGCATGGTTTTTCTCCTATCACAAAAAATGCCGCCGCACCCTTTTGCAGGCAGCGGCGGCAAAGCAGATACAGCTTACAGGGTGTCCTTGAGGGACTTGCCGGGCTTGAACACGATGCTGCGGGAAGCAGCAATGGTGATGGGCTCGCGGGTGCGGGGGTTGATGCCCTGACGCTCGGCGCGCTCGCGCACCTCAAAGGTGCCAAAGCCGGAAATGGTGATCTTTTCGCCCTCAGACATGGCCTTGCCCAGTGCCTCGAACATGGCGTTGACGGCACGCTCGGAATCCTTCTTGCTCATTTCAGTGTTCGCAGCAACCTGTGCGATCAGATCGGTCTTCGTCATAAAAATACCCTCCAGATTTTTGTTTCAGATTTCTCTCTCGGTTTGTTTCTCTATCGGAGCAGGTCACTCGACCTGAGTACCGCTTTGGTTTTCTTCTTCCAGCAGGTCCGCGCAAAAGCGCTTGGATGCAAATGTCAGCGCTTCCTCCGCGTCCACACCGGCCAGCCGCATGGCATCAGCCGCCGCAAACAGCAATGCACCTGCCGCTTCGGCGCTCTGTTCCCGGTCCCAGCCGTCCAGCGCGGCTTGCAAGGCCCGCTGTGCCTTGGGCTGATCCGGCTGCGCCGCGCCGCAGCGGTCGGCGCGCTTTTGCAGCTTCTGGGCGCGCATGAGCGCCGGCAGGGTGACGGGCACGGTGCCCAGCTCATCGGCCAGTGTGGTGCGGCCCTTTTCCTTATTTTTGAGCGCTTCCCAGCCGTTTATACCGGCATTTTGCGCCGCCGAGGATGCAAAGATGTTCGGGTGGCGGAACACGAGCTTCTCGCACACCTCGCGGCAGACGTCCTCAAAGGTAAAGCGCCCGCGCTCCTCTTCCATCACGGCGTGGAAAGCCACCTGCATCAGCACATCGCCCAGTTCTTCCTGCATCAGCTGCGGGTCATCGGCATCGATGGCCTCCAGCGCTTCACAGGTCTCTTCCAGAAAATTTTTCCGGATGGAGGCATGGGTCTGCACCTTATCCCACGGACAGCCGTTCTCCGGGTCCCGCAGGATGCGCAGGATCTCCAGCAACTGTTCTGCCGTGTAAGGGGCCTTGGGCTGCCAGTCCAGCACAGCGCTCACCTGCCTTGTAAAAGATACTGTATATTGTATCGCATCTTGTGCAGTTTTGCAAGACAAAGTGTGCAATTTCCCGCATTTGGCCTGTATTTTGCGGCTCGCAAAAACAGGACGGTGCCCTGTGGGGAGCGCCGCCCTGTTGCAAAAGCAGGTGTATTACAGCTGTGCGCCGCACTTGTTGCAGAACAGCGCATCTTCCGAGACGGGTGCGCCGCACTGCGGGCAGCTCTTGTGCTCTGCGGGCGCGGCTTCGGCTGCGGGAGCCTCCGGTGCTGCGGCAGGCTCTTCCTCGTGCACCACATACTCCACCTCGGCGGCTTCCGCCGGGGTAAGGGATGCCTTCAGGCGGGCGATCTCCTGCTCGATGGTATCGATCATCTCGATATATTTATCCACCAGCGGCTGGTTTTCTTCCTTGCCCTTGGCCAGACTGTACACCAGCGCACCCAGCTGGCGCTGTGCCTTGAGCAGCTTGCCCTGCTCGTTGACGATCATGGCCTGCGTCTTGCCCTTTTCGGCCAGATCCAGCGCGGCGTTCTTGCCTTTTTCAGCGTATTCCAGACCCATTTCCTTGATCTTATTGAAATCCATAAAAGACACCTCTCTTAATATCGGCGTGCTCGGGGTGAGCCGTGTGTAGATGTTAGTATCATTATAGCGCACACACCCTGCATTTGCAACGAACCGGCTGCATTTTTTACAGATTCGACCCCATTTGGAAACAGATTTTTCGCATTCAGCCCAAAATCAGGCGTTTGTGTTCTGTGCCAGCCGGTCGGCGGCGCCGCCGTAGAACTCCCGCAGCATGCTGTCCTCCGGCAGCAGCTCCAGCTCCAGCGGGGCCACATGTTCAAAGCGGCGGGCCGTCTCGTCCCACAATTCGGCATTGTGGCCTTCCAGCGTGAACTGGCTGCGCACCACGCCCAGCAGCTTTGCAATGAGGCCCAGCTCGTAGGTAAAGGAGGTGTCCAGCAAAAAGTCCGCCGTGGTCTTGAAGCCCTTGATATACCGCGTTTCGCCGTCCAGCACGCGGTCCCACATGGCAAGGGTCTTTTCCGGGCTGCGGCCGCGGGCGGCAGCATCGCGCAGGGTGCGGCGGCACAGGCGGATATCCTGCGTGTTGATGACGCGGCGGCCATCGATGCAGTATTCCTCCCGCAGGCCCGCATAGATGCGGTAGATATCGTCACCCTTCACAAGGCCGGTCAGCTCCGGGTTCAGCGCATGGATGCCCTCCACGATGCACACACCGCCTTGCAGGTCGATGGGTTCCACCTCTGCCGAGCGCTTCTCGGCGCCGAAATCGTAGACGGGCAGCACAGTCTTGCCGTTTTCGCTCAGCTCCCGCAGGCACTGCTTGATGAGGGGCAGGTCCAGCGTATCGGGGTTTTCGTAGTCCAGCGTGCCGTCCGGCAGGCGGGGATAGAACTCGGCCCCTTTAAAAAAGTTATCCAAGCTGACCACCTGTGCCGGTGTGCCGCGCTTTTGCAGGGCGGCAGCAAGGCAGTGGGCGCTGGTGGTCTTGCCGCTGGCCGACGGGCCGGTGAGCATGACGATCTTTGCGCCGGAAAGCTGCACCTTCTGGGCGGCATAATCCACCCGCTGGGCATAGCTGCGCTCGCTCAGGTCCGCCAGTGCCTGCGGGCTTTTGGCTGCCACATTGTACAGATCGATTTCAACCAGACGTTTGGGTACCCAGATCGTGATCATAAAAATCAGCCACTCCTTTTTTGCGTTCCAGCACCTCCGCAAACCGCTGGATGTATTCGTTGGGATACTTGAAATTGAAGATGCGCTGCATCCGTTTGCCGCCGTCGGCCACCAGCTTGGTGCTGCCGCCTGCACCGGCGGAGAGGATGGTCTGGACTTCCTCCATGATATAGATGTTGTAATATCCCTCGTGGCCCGGCTTGCACCAGCCCACGTTCTCAAGGTTCTGCAGGGTGTTTTTCTGGCGGTAGAGGTAGTAGGGCCGATAGCCCGCCTCGGCCAGCAGGCGGCATTTTTCCAGCATGGCGGCGACGTCGGCGTAGTCGTTGGTGCTCTGGTCCTCGATGACGATGCGGGAAGCCCGCTTGAGGGTCAGGGTGTGCACGGTGATATTCTCCGGGTCCAGCGCAATGGCCTGCCGCAGGCTGTGCTCAAAGCTTTCCACCGTGTCGCCGGGCAGGCCGGCAATGAGGTCCATGTTGATGTCATCGTGACCGGCTTTGCGGGCTTCGGCATAGCAGTCCAGAATGTCCTGCGCCGAGTGCTTGCGGCCGATGCCGGCCAGCACCTCGTCCGAGAAGGTCTGCGGGTTGATGGAAATGCGGGTAGCGCCGTATTCCCGGATAACGGCCAGCTTTTCTGCGTCCGTACAGTCCGGACGGCCTGCCTCCACCGTATATTCCACGACCTTCGAGAGGTCAAAATTCGCCCGGACCGTGCCCATCAGCTGCCGCAGCTGGTCGGCAGACAGGCTGGTAGGCGTGCCGCCGCCAATGTAGATGCTGCAAAGGGTAAGCCCCGCCTTGTCGGCCTGAATGCGGATCTCCTCCACTTCCCGGCACAGACAGTCCACATAGGGCTGCACCATCTTGCGGTCGCGGTCCAGATTGCAGCTGACAAAGCTGCAGTAGCTGCACCGGGACGGACAGAACGGGATGCCGATATACAGGCTGTAGGTCTTAGGTTCACTGCCCACCTTCAGGATGGGCTCCTGCAGATCTGCAATGGCCTTGGCCATGGTGTATTTCTGCTGCGAGCAATCAAACCGCTCCAGAAAAAAGCGGTCGATCTCCGCTTCCGTCCAGCCCGCGGCGCGTTTGTCGTGGATGAGCCGCACCGGGCGCACGCCGGTCATTTTGCCCCAGGGCGGGCGGAGCCCCGTCCACTGGCGCAGCAGATCGTAAGTCAGGCTGGCAAGGCTGAATTCCGGGGTCTCGCCGCCCTGTTCCACAGGTGCAGGCAGCGGTGCGTGCCGTTCAGCACTTCTGCCGCCCTGACGCACCAGCGCATGCAGGCCGTCCGGCGTTTTTTCTGCCCATACGCAGTCCTCGGCGTCCTCCGGTGGGGTGAGGGTGAGCGGTGCCATGGGGTAAAACAAACGCACCAGATGCTCCACTTCGTAGCCGGAGGGCAGGCCGGTAATATAGATCTTCATTTTCGTTCACTCTTCAAAAAATGTCGTTTCCGCCGCGCAGAGCGCTGCGGATATAGTAGTTATTGTCCAGTTCATCGCCAAAGGTGGAGAACTCGCCATGGCCGGGCAGCACCTGCGTTTCCCGTGGGATGGGCAGCTTTGCCAGTTTACGCAGACTCTCAGCCATCTGTGCACTGCTGCCACCCTCCAGATCGGTGCGGCCGATGCTGCCTGCAAACAGGGTGTCACCGCAGAAGAGATAACCGCCGCACAGCAGCACCACGCTGCCGGGGGTGTGTCCGGGCGTGTGCCATGCCGTAAAGACCAGTTCATCCACCGTCACGGTGCCGTCCTCGGCATAGCCGCAGTCTGCCGCAGAAAGCGGATACATGCGGTCGCCTGCAAGGTCCGCAGCCTCACAGTAGAGCTTTGCGTTCCACTCGGTGCGCAGGGCTTCGGCGCTGCCCACATGGTCGTAGTGACCGTGGGTGCACAGGATGGTGGTGAGCCGGGCATGGTTCTCTTTTAAAATTTTATCGTAGGTCTGCGCATCTGCCGCCGGGTCAATGACCACGGCATGGCCTGCATCGGAAATGAGCAGGAAGGTGTTGGTATACAGCGGCGCATCGGCCGGAATGTGAAAAGCCTGCATGGCATTTACTCCTTTTTCTTCCACTCGTCAGTGTCGATGATGATGGTGCAGGGGCCTTCGTTCACAAGCGACACCTGCATATCCGCGCCGAACTCGCCGTGCTGCACGTCTTTGAGGCCGTGCTTGTTCATCTCGGCAAGGAACAGCTCGTAGGCGTCCACCGAAAGCGGCGGCTTTGCGGCCTTGATAAAGCTGGGCCGGTAGCCTTTTTTCGTGTCGCCGTAAAGGGTGAACTGGCTCACCACCAGTACCGAATAACCAAGGTCCTTGGCGCTGAGGTTCAGCTTGCCCTCGGCGTCCGGGAAAATGCGCAGGCCCGCGCATTTATCGGCAAGCTTTGGCACGATGTCCAAGCTGTCGGTGTCCTTGACCCCCAGCAGGATCACAAGGCCCGGACCGATGGCGCGGGGCGCACCGCCGTTTACCCGCACACTGGCGGAAGACACCGCCTGAATGACTGCACGCATACATTAGCTCCTTGTCACCTTGAGCACATCTTTTACCTTGGAAAGCCTTGCGACCACGCGGTTGAGGTGCTCGGTATTGTTGATGCCGATGGTCAGGCTGACCATGGCGCAGTTGTTTTCCACCTGACGGGCGTTCACCGCATAGATGGGCACCCGGATATCCGCCAGTGCAGCCAGCACATCTTGCAGCAGCTCGTTGCGGTTCAGCGCAATGATCTCGATGCCGGCCTTGTAGCTGTCCTTGACGCTGTCGGCCCAGTAGGCCTTCACCCAGCGGGGAGCGTTGGTGGGGTCCTTCATGCTGGAAATGGCATTGGCGCAGCTCTGCTTGTGGATGGAAACGCCAAAGCCGCGGGTGATGAAGCCCACAATGGGGTCGCCCGGTAGCGGGCTGCAACACTTGGCAAACTTGATGGGGGTGTTGTCGAACCCTTCCACCACCACGCCGTCGGTGGCGTGCACGCGGCTCAGGTCCACCTTGGGCAGGTCCTCGTCGTTCTTATCCTCGGCCGCCTTTAGCTTCTGCCACTCCTCCTTGAGCTTGGGCAGGCAGTTGGCAATGGTCATGCCGCCGTAGCCGATGGCTGCATACAACTCCTCGGCATTGTTCTGGCGCAGGCGGCGGGAACAGCTGTTGATGAACTCATCCAGCCGGTCGTCCGGGATGATGATCATTTCACGGCGCAGCTCACGGGCCAAAGCATCGCGTCCCTGCGCGATATTTTCTTCGCGGCGCATCTTCTTGAACCAGTTGCGGATCTTGCTCTTGGCCTCGCTGGTGCGCACGATCTTGAGCCAGTCGCGGCTGGGGCCCTTGTCTGCCGGGCCGAGGATGACCTCGATGATCTCGCCGGTGGACACGATGTGGTCGATGGGCACCATGCGGTTGTTCACCTTGCAGCCCACCATGCGGTTGCCCACCGCCGAATGGATGGCATAGGCAAAATCGATGCAGGTGGCACCGGTGGGCAGGTTGATGACATCACCCTTGGGGGTAAAGGCAAACACCTCTTCCGGCAGAAGGTCGCTCTTGAGGTCGTGGAGAAGGTTGCCGGAATCCTCGCTGACGCGCTGGTTTTCCAGCAGCTGGCTCACCCACGCCAGACGTTCGTCCAGCTTATCGTGGCCGTCCAGTCCCTCTTTGTACTTCCAGTGGGCGGCAACACCGTACTCGGCCTGTTCGTCCATCTTGCGGGTGCGGATCTGCACCTCAAAGGGGATGCCCTCGTGGCCGATGACGGTGGTGTGCAGGCTCTGGTAGCCGTTGGGCTTGGGGGTGGAGATATAGTCCTTGAAGCGGTTTGGCAGCGGATGGTACATATCGTGGATGAGGCCCAGCGTGCTGTAGCACTCGGCCAGTGTGTCCAGAATGACGCGCACCGCATAGATATCGTAAATTTCATCAAAGGACTTGTTCTGCATGATGGTCTTGCGGTAGATGCCATAGATGCTCTTGACACGGCGTTTGATGGTGGCACCTTCGATGCCGCTTTCCGCCAGCCGCTGCTCAATGACGCCGGAGACCTTGGTCAGGAATTCCTCGCCCGCACGCTCGCTCAGCATCCGGCTGATCTCCTCGTAGCCCACAGGGTCGAGGTAATGCAGGCTGCGGTCCTCCAGCTCTTCCTTCACGTTCAGGATGCCCAGACGGTTGGCGATGGGGGCATACACCTCCATGGTCTCGCGGGCCTTGTCGCGGCGCTTCTGCTCCGGCCAAGCGTCGCCGGTGCGCATGTTGTGCAGCCGGTCGCACAGCTTAATGATCATCACGCGCACATCGCGGCTCATGGCCAGCAGCATCTTGCGCAGGTTTTCGGCCTGCAATTCCTCGATGTTGGAGAATTGAATTTTGGTCAGCTTGGTCACGCCGTCCACAAGCAGGGCCACTTCCTCGCCAAAAGCAGCCTTCAGGTCGTCCAGCGTGGTGGGGGTGTCCTCCACCACGTCGTGCAGCAGGGCGGCGGCAATGCTCTCGGAGTCCATGCCAAGGTCCAGCACCAGCCGTGCCACAGCCAGCGGATGGCAGATATAGGGCTCGCCGCTGCGGCGGCACACGCCCTTGTGGGCAGTGTTGGCAAGGTCATAGGCCTTTTCGATCATTTCCATATTATAGGCACGGCCGCTGGCCCTGATGGCCTCGCACAGCTTTTCCCATGTGACGATCTCGGGCCGTACCTCAGAGGGCAGAGCGCCCTCCGGCGCATCGGCCAGCAGCGCGGTGGCCGAAACGGTGGCCGTCTCCTGCACCGGCGTGGGCTGATGCAGATGGGTCTTGGCGGAATAGGAGTCCTCGTCCCGCACCGGCTTGGGCGCCGGGACGGCAGCTTTTTTTCCCTCTGGCATTTTACATTCCCTCCAAACATTTCAGGATGGGCGCATCGGCAAGGTTCTTTTTGCCCTGCGCAGGCACAAGGTCCAGATAGTTTGCCCCACCCTTTTCCACAGCGGCGATCAGCCCCACCTGTTCCAGCGCGGTAACTGCCACCAGTGTTTTGCCTGTATTTTCTTCGCCCAGCTTTGCGCACAGCGGCTGCAGATCCTCTGCATGCCAGCGGCGCGCCCGCAGCTCACGGTATACTGTGATGATGTGGCTGCGGTCGGGCGTGATAAGCGCTTTTTGTTCTGCGGTCAGCGGCGTGCCGCGGCGCAGCGCGGCCACCAGCGCAGCCTGCTCGGCCAGTCTGGCGCCAAGGCCCGCCGGGTGCAGGTCGAGAATGCGGCCGGAAAGCTGCGCCCCGCGCGGCGAATCGTAGACCGAAAGGTTCAGCGCAGCGTCCACCACATCGCCCATGGCGTAGGGCAGCTGCTCCGGGTGCATCCCAAACCACACCGCGTACACACTGGCATTGCCCTGCCGCAGGCGCAGGCGGCTGTGCCTGCCGTCCGAGACCGGGTACACGCCGTCCACCACGGCGTTCTGCAAAAGGAACACCGGTGTCGGGTTCTCGGCCCCAAAGGGCGCCAGCTGTTCCAGCCTGCGCACGCTCTCCACAGAGACGCGGTCCAGATGGATGGGCAGGTCGCAGGTAAGCGGCGCTGCGTGCAGCACCGGGCACTCCCGCGCAGCCCACTCGTTCAGACGGCGGCGCAGAATGGGCAGGTTTTCTTCCCGCACGGAAAGGCCCGCCGCCATGGCATGGCCGCCGTAGCGGATGAGCAGGTCGGCGCAGGCACCGATGCAGGCGTGCAGGTTGAACCCCGGCACGCTGCGGCCGCTGCCTTTGCACTCGCCGTGCTCGTCCACCGTCACCACGATCACCGGCCGGCCGGTGCGCTCCACCAGCCGCGATGCCACGATGCCAATGACGCCCGGGTGCCAGTCGCGGCCCCACAGCAGCATCACACGGTCTTCCAGCCGTTCCGGTTCCTGTTCCAGCAGTTCCTGTGCGGCCTTAAAAATTTGCAGCTCTGTCTCCTGCCGCTGGGTGTTGATCTCGTTCAGTTTGCGGGCCAGCTCTGCGGCGCGGTCCGGGTCCTCACACAGCACAAGCTGCAAGGCCGTCACGGCGTTGTCCATGCGGCCCGCTGCGTTGATGCGCGGCGCAATGGCATAGCTCACGTTCTCGGCAGTGACCGGCTTGCCCGCAAGGCCCACTTCTTCCAGCAATGCTCCCAGACCGGGACGGTCGGTGTTTTGCAGCTGACGCAGGCCGGTTTTTACCAGTGTACGGTTCTCGCCGGTCAGCGGCATCACGTCCGCCACGGTGCCCACTGCGGCAAGGTCGCCGCAGTAATCCAGCATTTCTTCCGGCGGACAGCCGTCCAGCGCGGCACACAGCTTAAAGGCCACGCCCGCACCGCACAGACCCTTGAAGGGACTGGTGTCGTCGGCGCGGCGGGGGTCCACCACGGCCACGGCCTTGGGCAGCGTTTGGGGCGGCAGATGGTGATCGGTGATGATCAGGTCGATGCCCAGCTCTGCGGCATAGTCCGCTTCGTCCACGGCGGAAATGCCGTTATCCACGGTCACGATCAGCTGACAGCCTTTTTCGTGGATGGAGCGGATGGCGTTTTTGGAAAGGCCGTAGCCATCGCCTTCGCGGCTGGGCAGCATGCATTTTACGGTGGCGCCCATGCCCTTGAGGTGCTGGTACAAAAGAGCCGTGGCGGTCACACCGTCCACATCGTAATCGCCAAACACCACGATGGTCTCGCCGCTGTCGATGGCCTGCCAGATGCGCTCACAGGCTTTTTGCATATCGGTCAGCAAAAGCGGGTCGCTCAGTTCTTCCTCACCGGCCAGCAGGGTGAGTGCTTCGGTGGGGTCGGTGATGCCGCGGGCCGTCAGAACGCCCGCCAGCAGGGCGTTCTCCTTTTGCTGGGCGGCAAGCGTGGCGGCATATTTCTGTTCGCTCCAAGGCTCACCGTCCTGTGCGCTGTATTCCAGTTCTTCCGTGGCCTGCTCTGCAATGGCGGCGGTCAGCTCCCGCAGGGCGGCACGGTCCAGAGTTTTCAGTTCCCATGCACGGTAGGTCATGCAAAATCCCCTCCCGTCAGGCCGTCGTTGGCCAGCATTCCCTGCAGCGCGGCGATCTCCGAGGAAACATCCATGGCCACATCCGAGAGCAGCGTGTCATACAGCGTATCATACGCCTGATTCAAAGTGTGCAGAATGCCCGCGATATCACGGCGGATGGCCTCGGCGTTTTCGCCCTGCTGGCCCTGCACATCGTTGTAGGTGTGCAGCAGCTTCAGGGTGGTGGGGATATAGTATTCCGCAAAGCGGCGGGCTTTGGGCAGGCTTTCCGGGTGTGCTTCCAGCCAGTCGCAGATGGCGGTGGTGGTTTTTTGCATGTGGTCCAACTCTTCGCGGCCCTGCGCATCCTGCATGACCCGTTTTTCCTGTTCCAGCACGGCGGCAAAGCGGCGGGCCGTTTCCAGATCGAGCGGTGTTTCGCTTGTTTTTTCGTTTTTCGGTTCCGGCTGCGGCGGTGTCTTGGGGGCAGCGGCAGCTTCCTGCGCGGCGCGGTAATCCTCCGCCGTCAGATACAGCTTTTCCGCCTTTTCGTCCAGCCATGCACGCAGCCAGCCCTTGCGGATATATTTGCGCAAAGCCTTGAGCGCACGGCTCTTTTTTTCGTCCACAGCGTCCAGCGGCAGGCCCTTTTTGCAGTCAAACCCTTCGGCGGCATCTGCCAGACGATACAGCACCTTGCTGGCCTTCAGACGGGAGGCACCGGCAGTGATCATCCACACGAACACAGCGGTAACAGCTGCAAAGCACCAGCCGGTGATGCGCACCGCGCTCAGGGCAAAACTGCCCATAGCCGCAGCGTTTTCTGCCAGAAGGCTGTCCGCCATGATAGCCTGCAAAAGCGCCGTATTGGGTGCAAACAGGCCCGCCGCACCCAGACAGGAAACGGCTACGATGCCAAAAAGCACCGTAAACGTGATGCCAACTGCCAGCAGTGCACAGCCTGCGCTGTAACGTTTTTTGGCGCTGCCGCGCACTTCGTCTGCCGGGGTCATCTCCCCTTTGCCGAACATCTGCCGGAACCAGCCGGGCATCCCGCTGGCATCTGCATCCACGGTACCTTCGTTGAAGGTCTGCTTTGCCCAGCTGCCGTTCCGGACGTTCTGCTGCTGTTTGTAGTAAGCCTCCCGGCCCTTGCGGATGCCTTTCACTGCTTCGTTGATGCCAAAATTGGCAGCGTTCACGGCCGCACGGCCCACGCCGTAGGCACGGTCGCCGATATCCTCCCCTCTGCCCTCAAAGCCGTGGGCAAAAGCGTCGGACATGGTATCGCCAAAGGCGCGCAGCTGCGCTTCCAGCTCCTGCTGCACCTGACGGCCATCGGTCTCTTTTTTTGTATCGTTTTCACGATCGTTCATCAAAATTTTCTCACCCTTCTGCCGGTGCATACCGGCTGATGATGGCACGGGCCACCCGCAGGCCATCCACGGCGGCGCTCATGATGCCGCCGGCATATCCGGCACCCTCGCCGCAGGGATACAGGCCTGCCAGCTGAGCGCACTCCAGATCTTCTTCCCGTTTCAGCCGCACCGGGCTGCTGGTGCGGGTCTCAAGGCCGGTCAGGATGGCTTCCGGCGCGGTGTAGCCTGCAATTTTGCGCTCGTAGGCGCGCAGGCCCGCCCGCAGCGTTTCGGCCAGCTCCCCGGGCAGCAGTGCGCCAAGGTCCGCCGCCGCCACGCCGCGGTCATAGGTGGGCTGCACACGGCCGATGTTCAGCCGGCCGCGCCCTTCCAGAAAGCTCTGGATGTTCTCCGCCGGGGCTGCATACTCCCCTGCGCTGCGCCCTGCGGCGTAGGCCTTTGCTTCCAGTTCCCGCTGGAACGCAATGGCACGGCGGGGGTCGTCGGCAAAGTCTCTGCCGCCCACGCTCACCACCACGGCGGCATTGGCGTTTTTGCCATTGCGGGCATGGTAGCTCATGCCGTTTGTGACCACACGGCCCTCCTCGCTGGCCGATGCCACCACCTGCCCGCCGGGGCACATGCAGAAGGTATAGACGCACCGCCCGCCCACATGCTGGGACAGCTGGTACTCGCCGCGCGGCAGGGCCGGATGCCCGGCAGCTTCGTGGTACAGGCTCTTTTCGATCTCGCTTTGCAGGTGCTCGGCGCGGAAACCCACACTGAACGGTTTGCATTCCAGCTGGAGGCCGCTGTCCATCAGCATGGCAAAGGTATCGCGGGCCGAGTGGCCCACTGCGAACACCAGCGCTTCGCAGGCAAAGGCACCGCTTGTGGTAAAAATACCGGTCAGCCGCCCGTTTTTCTGCTCAAAGCCGGTCAGTGCGGTGTTAAAGTGCACTTCACCGCCCAGCGCCTCGATCTCTTTGCGGATGGAGGTGATCACGCCGCGCAAAAGGTCGGTGCCCACATGGGGCTTTTGCTTCCATGCGATCTCCGCCGGTGCGCCGTGCTGCAAAAACACCTCGGTGACAAAACCGCACAGCTCATCGCCGATGCGGGTGGTCAGCTTGCCATCCGAAAAAGTACCGGCACCGCCCTCACCAAATTGAATGTTCGCGTTCACATCCAGCTTGCCGGTGGCCGAAAAATGCTCCACAGCCTTTATGCGCTCGTCCAGCGCCGGGCCGCGCTCCAGCACGATGGGCCGGTAGCCCTGCCGGGCCAGCAGCAGCGCCGCAAACAGGCCCGCCGGGCCAAGGCCGCACACCACCGGGCGGTGCACCAAGGGCAGCGTGCCCTTCTGCACCGAAAAATCTGCCCTCTGCTGCAAGGATGCATCGCTGCAGCGGGCCGCAAAGGCAGCTTCCTCGGCAGGCTCTTTGAGGGTGACAGCCACCGTGTACACCAGCTTGGGCTGGCCGTGGCGGGCATCCACCGAGAGTTTTGCCACGCCCAGATGCTGCACCTTTGCGCGCGGGATGCGGGCAGCGTGCAGCGCTTTTTCAAATGCCTGCGGCTCCCCGGCAGAGAGCGGCAGACGGATGTTGCGAACCAGAATCATGTTATCGTATATTCCTTTTTAGTTACTGTCGATGCGGCATTGCAGCACGTAGCTGCCCAGTGCAAAGATCTTGCCGTTGGAGGGCACGTACAGGCGGCAGGCGATGTTCTGCTCACCCGTTGCCACCGAGAAGTCCTCGGCGTCGATCTCAATGACCACCTGCTCCGGCGTCAGGGTCTCCATGGCGTTCTTGGGGCCGCAGAGGGTCACGTTCATCAGGCGTTCGGTCTGCACCGTCAGTTGATAGGTGGACGGCAGGTTGACCACCTGCACGCAGGTGTTGGGCAGGTTCATGGTCTTGGTCTCCAGACCGGAGCAGTCAAAGCTGACCGTGATGGTGGAGATGTTGTCCAGCAGGTAGATGTCCGTGGGCAGGTCGATGGGCAGCTCATAGCTCTTGTTCAGTGCAAAGGTGGAAAGGTCGATGCTGCCAATGGGCAGGGTAGAAAGCATATCGATCTTGGCCTGCGGGCCCGCCACCTTGAGCTGCTTGCGGCTGAGCGCATACACCAGCACCGAAGCATCAAAATCGCGCGGTGCATTGATGAAGTTCACGTTCACCGGCAGGGTGGCCATTTTGTACACCTGCAACGTAACGTCCACACTGTTTTCTTCCAGCTCGGTGTACTCAAACTTGACTTCCCTGCCGCCGGAGGTGTAGAAGCGCAGCGGCGTGTTCAGGGTGACGGACTCGGTCAGCTCGCCGCTGTAGGTCACCTCTGCGGTGCAGGTGGCAACCTGATCCAGCTCGCTGCTGGGGCCGGAAAGGGCGATGTTCTCCTTGGAGACATCGGTGCTGTAGAGGATGTAGCCATCCGCAATGGTCAGGTAGTTGGTGGTAACGGTGACGGGCAGGGTCTTTTCCTCCACCACGTCAAATACCACATCCACTGTGTTGTCATTGCCTTCCATGGTCACGGTAACGCCGCTCAGCAGGCCGTTTGCGCCGCGCACCAGCAGGCGCAGGGTCTTTTCGCCGCTGTCACGCACGCTGGAAAAATCCGGGTAGACCACAAAATCGGAAGCGGTCAGGCCGCCGATGGTGTAGCCGTCGCCGGAAATTTTCAGGTTCACGGTCTTATCCTCGGCGCTGACGATGCTCAGGCCGCGCGAGGCGTAGGCGGCGGAATCGTAGGTGTAATCCACCGGCACATTATAGATGGTGTTGCTGGTGCCGGGCTGCACGATGATGGTGACCACCATCCATGCAACGATGGCACCCAGAACGGACAGCACCAGCCGGATGCGGCGGTCGTCCAGAATATTTTTCTTATGGGTGACTGCGGGCTTTGCGCCGTTTTTGTTGTTGGGTTCGTTGCTCATTGCGCATCGTCCTCCTTCTGGCTGGCCCATTTCCACAGGCGGTCCAGCTGGCCGCGCCAGCCGCTGGCTGTCGTCTTTTCGGCAGCGGTCTCCTTGGGGATCATCTCGTCCACCAGACGGGTGTACAGGGTCTGGCGGTCAAAGTGGCGGATCAGCACGCCATTTTTTGCCATGGAGATGATGCCGGTCTCCTCGCTGACCACAATGGCAATGGCGTCCGAATTTTCGGCAATGCCAAGGCAGGCGCGGTGGCGGGTGCCCATATCCTTGCCAAGGTCCAGATTGTTGGAAAGCGGCAGCACGCAGCCCGCCGCCTTGATGCGGCCATTCTCAATGATGGCGGCACCGTCGTGCAAAGGCGTGCCCTCGTAAAAGATGGTGCCCAGCACTTCCAGATTCACCGCGCTGTTCACCGGCGTGCCGGTGCGCACGATCTCGGAAAGGTTCGTGTGGCGTTCCAGCACGATCAGCGCACCGGTCTTGGTCTCGGAAAAGCGCTCGGCAGCATCGCAGATGGCAATGATGGCGCTGCGCCAAGCACCTTTCAGGCTGGGGTCGTTGTAGCGGCCACGGACGTTGAACAGCTTGCTGGCCCACTGGTCGGTCTGGCCCATGCGCTCCAGTGCGCGGCGGATCTCCGGCTGGAACAGCACCACCAGCGTCAGCAGGCCCACTTGCAGCAGCGAGTTCAACAGCCATGTGACGGTGCGCATATTCAGCGTTTCCGCCACCAGATAGACCGCCATCACCAGCAGCGCGCCTTTGAACAGCTGCCCGGCGCGGGTGCGGTTGACGATGCCAAGCAACTGGTAGATCAGGAAGGAAATGATGATGATATCCAGCAGATCCACCAGTTTGAAGGTCTGGAAATTGGCAATGATCGCATTCAGAGTCATTGTGCACGCTCCCGTTTTACAGTGTTTCGATCAGGGCGACGGCATGGGCGGCAATGCCCAGCCCTTCGCCGGTAAAGCCCAGATGTTCCTCGGTGGTGGCCTTTACGCTCACGGCGTCCACCGGCAGGCCGAAGGCTTCGGCCAGATTCCGGCGCATGGCCGGGATATGGGGTGCCAGCTTGGGCCGCTGGCAAAGCAGCGTTGCATCGATATTTTCAACGCAATAGCCGTGTTCCTTCAGGATCTGCGCCACATGGCGGGCCAGCAGCAGGCTGTCGGCACCGGCATAGGCGGGGTCATTGTCCGGGAAATGCTGGCCGATATCGCCCAGCGCCGCCGCGCCCAGCACCGCGTCCATCACGGCATGGGCCAGAACATCGGCATCCGAGTGGCCCAGCAGCCCTTTTTCAAAAGGCACCTCCACGCCGCCCAGGATCAGCTTGCGGCCTTCCACCAGCCGGTGCACGTCATAACCATGTCCAATGCGCATTTTGTGTTCCTCTTTCTGTTCTGGGCGGGGCAGGTCCTCGCGGGTGGTGATCTTGTAATTGGCGTAGTCGCCCTGCGTCAGCTGCACCGTGCGGCCCGCCAGCTCGAACAGGCTGCAATCGTCGGTCACAAGGCGGGCCTTTGCGGCATCCAGCTCTTCCAGCGCGGCCAGATACGCCGCGCGGTCAAAGCACTGGGGCGTCTGCACCGCATACAGGGTGCTGCGGTCCGGCGTAGCCTGCACACAGCAGACATCCGGCACCGTTTTGCCGCCGCCGCGGGCTGCCGCCTTGATGGTATCTTTCACAGGTACGGCAGGTGCCGCCGCACCGCACGCCGCTGCCGCTGTCAGCGCAACCGCAATGACGCCCTGACTCACAAAAGGCCTTGCCGCATCGTGTACCGCCACAAGCTCCCCTGCTGCCGCCAGCACGCCGTTTTTTGCGCTCTCGGCGCGGGTGGCACCGCCGGGAACGATCTTCACCGGCTTTGTGCAGCCAGCGGCCTGCTGCTCCACAAAAGCGCGGTTTTTGCCCGCCACCAGCACGATCTCCGTTACCAGCGGGCACTGCTCAAATGCGCGGATGCTGCGGCGCAGCACCGTCTCGCCGCCCAGATCAAAGCTGAGTTTGTCAAAACCCATACGTGTGGACGACCCTGCCGCCACCAGCACGGCGGAAACGCTCTTTTCCAATTTCTTCACCTACCCGGTTCCTATAATAAGCCATATTTTATTATAGCGTATCACGCCCCAAACTGCAACCGATATTCTACAGCAAAAATGCCCCTCTGCACACAGCAGAGGGGCACAAATGAGCAATGTTCGTTTTTTACTGGAGGATCGGCTCAATGGCAGCAGCCAGAGCGTCCTTCTGGGCCTGTGCTTCGGCCAGATCCTTGCCCAGTGTGGTGAAGTAGGTCTTGATCTTCGGCTCGGTGCCGGAGGGGCGCACCACGACGGTCGCGCCGTTCTCCAGCGCATAGATCAGCACGTTTGCAGCGGGCAGGCCGGTCTCCTCGGGCTTCTTGTAGTCCGTCACCTTGACCACCTTGTGGCCCGCCAGCTCGGTGGGCGGGTCATTGCGCAGCTTCTGCATGATGGAAGCCATCTTCTCCATGCCGGTCAGGCCCGGGAACTCAAAGCTGTCCACCTTGTTCAGGTAGCGGCCATACTGCTTGTAGATCTCCTCCAAGCGCTGCTTGATGGAGGAACCGATGCTGCGGTAGTATGCGGCCATCTCGCAGATGAGCATGGAGCCGATGACGGCATCCTTATCGCGCACATAGGGGCCGGCCAGATAGCCGTAGCTCTCCTCAAAGCCAAAGATGAAGCGGTCCACCTCACCGGCAGCTTCCAGATTTGCGATCTGGTCGCCGATCCACTTGAAGCCGGTCAGCACGCTGCGCATCTCCACGCCGTAGTGTGCGGCAATGGCGTCGGCCAGCGGAGTGGACACGATGGACTTGACGGCCACCGGGTTTGCGGGCATAGTGCCCTTCTCGATGCGGCCTGCGCAGATGTAATCCAGCAGCAAAGCGCCCATCTCGTTGCCGGACACCAGCTCATAGCTGCCGTCCGGGCACTTCATGGCAATGCCCACGCGGTCGGCGTCCGGGTCGGTGGCCAGCATCAGGTCGGCACCGGTCTTGGTGGCCAGTTCCAGGCCCAGCTTCAGGGCCTCAAAAATTTCGGGGTTCGGGTAGGAGCAGGTGGTAAAGTAACCGTTGGGGTACTCCTGCTCGGGCACGATGGTGATATCGGTGATGCCCATATCGTTCAGCACATGGGTGACCGGCACCAGACCGGAGCCGTTCAGCGGGCTGTACACCAGCTTGAGGCCGGCGGTCTTGCACAGGCCCGGGCGCACCTGACGGGCCTCGATGGCATCGTACAGTGCCTTCTTGCAGTCATCGCCCACAAAGCGGATGAGGCCCTGCTCCACGCCCTCAGCAAAGGAGATGTACTTTGCGCCGGTAAGGACGTCGGTCTTTTGAATCTCATCGTACACGATGGCGGCGGCATCATCGGTCATCTGGCAGCCGTCCGGGCCGTAAGCCTTGTAGCCGTTGTACTTGGCCGGGTTGTGGGAAGCCGTGACCATGATGCCGGCGTTGCACTGGTAGTAGCGGGTGGCAAAGCTCAAAGCCGGCACAGGCATCAGGGCATCGTAAATGCGCACCTTGATGCCGTTTGCGGCCAGAACGCCTGCGGCGGTCTTGGCAAAAATGTCGCTCTTCAGGCGGCTGTCGTAGCTGATGGCCACGGTCTGGCTGCCGCCCTGCGTCTTGACCCAGTTTGCCAGACCCTGCGTCGCCTGACGCACGACATAGATATTCATACGGTTGGTGCCTGCGCCCAGAACACCGCGCAGACCGGCGGTGCCGAACTTCAGAGCCACTGCAAAACGGTCCTTGATCTCATCGTCGCTGCCCTCGATCTTGGCCAGTTCCGGCTTCAGATCTGCGTCGTCCAGCTCAGAAGCCAGCCAGCGCTTATATTCATCCAAATACATCTTGCACACCTTACCTTTTGTAAATTTTTCCGCAAAAAGGGATAGGTTTGACTAAACCTACTTATAATATAAACTCTCCGCGTCCATGTGTCAATTGCGTAATCTGCAACAAGATTTCCGGCTCAAACCGGACATTTGGCACAAAAATCCAAGTTTCGGTCCGCAAATTCCGGGAACAGCAGGGCCGCCTCTTCATTTTCCAGCGGCTGGATGTGCTGGCCGGCATCTGCCAGCACATCCAGCCATTGCTCCGGCCCCACACCGTTCTCGCACAGGTAGCGCAGCAGCTGCATGGCCCGGCCAAAGCTGCCGCCGGGCAGCAGCACGGCGCTGCGGCGCATCCGCCCGGCCTGCTCGCGGCGCAGTTCCAGCACAACGCCCTGCGGCACGCTGGCCCCACAGTAAAGCAGGGTGCAGGCGTGCTGCAAGCCCTCCAGCTCGGAATATGTACGGATGTAGCGGCAGTATTCTTTGCTCATCATGCAAAATCCCTCTCCTCTCCATTGCATTGACATCTTTCCTGCCCTTTACTATAATGAACACAGATCATTTTTTGTGTCGAAGTCTGGCATTTTTATCCAACATTTTCCACTTTTGCCAATTCTTTTCCGTCGTATCACCTGCTGGAACAAGGGAGAGCGCCATGTATTCTGTCACCCGAAGCTTTGGCCTGAACGGCCTGAACGGCTTTGCCGTTGCGGTGGAGGCCGATGTTTCCGGCGGCCTGCCCGCATTTTCCATCGTAGGTCTGCCGGATTCCGCTGTACGCGAAAGTGCGGACCGCGTGCGTGCCGCCATCAAGAACTTGGGCTTCAAGTTCCCAGACCGGCGCATCACGGTCAATCTGGCCCCGGCGGATGTGCGCAAGACCGGCCCGGTGTACGATCTGCCCCTGCTGCTTGCGGTGCTCACGGCCAGCGGCCAGCTGGAGGATGTGCCTGCTTCGGCAGCATTTCTGGGCGAGTTGGCGCTGGACGGCACCCTGCGGCCGGTCTCCGGCGTGCTGCCCATGGCGCTGGCCGCAGCAGAAAGCGGCATCCGCGCCCTGTACGTCCCTGCCGAGAACGCCGCCGAAGCAGCCGAAGCCTGTGCGGACTGCATGGCAGTCTACCCTGCCCATACGGCCCGCGAGGTGGTGGACGCCCTGCGCGGCACCGCCCCGCTCGCCGCAGCCGCAGCGGTCCCCTTTGACCCGGCTGACGCTTGGGCACAGGTGCCGGATTTTGCAGATGTGATGGGCCAATCCCTTGCACGGCGGGCCATGGTGATCGCCGCGGCCGGCGGGCACAATGTTTTGCTGATCGGCGCGCCCGGCACCGGCAAATCCATGCTGGCCAAACGCCTGCCCGGCATCCTGCCGCCGCTCACCCGCGCGGAAGCCGTGGAGACCACCAAGATCTACTCCATTGCAGGCCAGCTGCCGCAGGGACGCGGCCTTGTTGCGGCACGCCCCTTCCGCAGCCCGCACCACTCGGCCAGCGCCGCAGCGCTGGCTGGCGGCGGCGCACTGTTCCGGCCCGGCGAGTGCAGCCTTGCCAACTGCGGCGTGCTGTTTCTGGACGAGCTGCCGGAATTTTCCCGCGAGAGCCTTGAGGTGCTGCGCCAGCCTCTGGAGGACGGCCAGATCACCGTCAGCCGCGCAGCGGGCAGCGCCACCTATCCCAGCCATTTCCAGCTGGTAGCGGCCATGAACCCCTGCAAGTGCGGCTACTACGGCCATCCCACCCGGCAGTGCACCTGCTCGCCCAGTGCGGTGCGGCAGTACCGCAGCCGGGTGTCCGGCCCGCTGCTGGACCGCATTGACCTGTGCGTGGAGATGGACCCCATCGCCTTTGACGAGCTGCACACCGCTGCGCCCTCCGAGAGCAGCGCCGACCTGCGCAAGCAGGTGCTGGCCGCACGGGCCATTCAGGCAAAGCGCTATGCAGCCCCGGGCTATGAGAATGTACGCTGCAACGCTCAGCTCGCCGCCGGGCAGGTGCGGCGCATCTGCCGCATGACCCCTGCCGCCGAACGGCTGCTGCGGACATCCTACGACGCCTTGGGCCTTTCTGCCCGCGCCCACGACCGCATCCTCCGCGTAGCCCGCACGGTGGCCGATCTGGCCGGCAAGCAGCTGCTGGACGAGGATTGCGTGCTGGAAGCGTTGCAGTACCGCGCACAGGAAAAAGTGGAAGTATAAAACGATTTTATGTGCCCTCCGCTGCCGCTCTGGGCATCTTTAGTGGAATCATATTTTTTAATTTTGAGTTCCAGAAAAATCTGCGGATTTTTCTGGAACTCTTTTTCACAAGAAAAAAGTAAGCCGGAAAACCAAACGGCTTTCCGGCTTACAGAGCAATGATTTAGAACTTGCGCCATGTGTCGGGCATGAACAGCACCAGCATGGGGAAGATCTCCAGGCGGCCTGCCAGCATATCAAAGATCATGACAAGCTTTGCGGGGTTCGTAAAGCCGCCAAAGTTCATCATGGGGCCCACCTGTGCAAGGCCGGGGCCGATGTTGTTCAGGGTGGCCGCAATGGCGGTAAAGTTCGTCACCATATCAAAGCCGTCCAGACTGATGAGCAAAAAGGACGCCACAAAGATGAAGAAGTATGCCGCCATGTACACGTTGGTGGTGCGGATGGTCTCGTGGTTCAGCAGCTTGCCGTCCATGCGGGCCGGTGCGATCACCTGCGGGTGCAGCGCCTGCTTGAGCTCCTTGCCCAGCGTTTTGCCAAGGATGAGGATGCGGCTCACCTTGATGCCGCCGCCGGTGCTGCCCGCACAGGCACCAATGAACATGAGCACCACCAGCACCTCTTTGGAAAGGGTGGGCCAGAGGTCGAAGTCACAGCTGGAAAAGCCGGTAGTGGTGATGATGGAGCCCACCTGAAACGCCGCCTGCCGCAGTGCTTCGCCAAAGCTGTTGTAGATGCTGTAAATGTTGGCCGTGATGAGACCCACCGCTGCCAGGATCACCACAAAGTAGCCGCGCACCTCCTCGCTGATGACGCGGTTGAATTTGCGCAGCAGCAGCAGGAAGTAGGCATTGAAGTTGACGCCGAACAGGATCATGAAAATGGTCACGACCCACTGGATGTAGGGAGAAAAGCTGGTAAAACTGTCATTCTTGAAGCCGAAGCCGCCGGTGCCCGCCGTGCCGAAGGCCGTGAGCATGGACTCAAACAGCGGCATGCCGCCCAGCATCAGGAATACCAGCTCCAGCACGGTGAGTGCAAAATAGATGCCGTACAGGATCTTTGCGGTAGACTGCACCTTGGGCACCAGCTTATCCACCTGAGGGCCGGGGCTTTCCGCCTTCATCAGGTTGACGTGGGAGCCGCCGGTCAGGGGCAGCAGCGAGAGCAGGAACACCAGAACGCCCATGCCGCCGATCCAGTGGGTGAAGCTGCGCCAGAACAGGATGCCCTTGGGCAGATCCTCTACCCCGGGCAGGATGCTGGCACCGGTGGTGGTAAAGCCGGACACTGTCTCAAACAGGGCGTCCACCGGGTTCGGGATGCAGCCCGTCACCACAAACGGAACGGCACCCACGATGGAAATGACGATCCAGCTCAGCGAGGTAGCCGCAAAGCCCTCCCGCATATAGAACACCTTGCTCTTGGGCTTGATGGCGCGCAGCGCATAGCCCACGGCAGCACTGACCGCCGCCGTGACCAGAAACACGCCCAGCACGGCCCACTCGCCATAGATCCAGCTGGCCGCTGCCGGCAAAAGCAGCAGCGCGCCCTCGATCATGAGCACATAGCCCAGCAGACGGAAAACGATTGCATAATTCATAGCCCGCCTCCGTTAGACCTCTGCGTCCTTGTCCAAGATGTCGCGCAGGTCGTGCAGGCCATGCTCCAGCGTGACCACGATCACATTATCGCCTACTTGGATCTGGTCGCCGCCGCGCGGGATCAGGATACGGTCCGCGCGGGTGATGCAGCACAGCAGCAGGTTCTTTTTTAGGTGCAGCTGGCTCAGCGGCACGCCGGTGGCGGCGCTCTCCTCATGGACGGTAAATTCCAGTGCTTCCACGCGGTCGTCCAGAATGCGGTACAGGGTCTTGATGTTGCTGCCCGCCTCGTTCTGCAATGCGCGCACATACTGCACGATGTAGTCGCAGGTCATGTACTTGGGGTAGACCACGCTGCCCAGATCCAGCCCGGCCAGAATGTCGTCAAACTCCAGACGGTTCACCTTTGTGACCAGCTTGCCGTGGGAGTGCTTTTTGGCAAACAGGGTCAGCAGCACGTTCTCCTCGTCGATGTTGGTCAGGGCCACGAATGCTTCGGTGGACTCCATGCCCTCGGACAGCAGGAACTCGCGGTTGGAGCCGTCCTCGTTCAGGATCTGTGCGCCGGGCAGCTGTTCGGCCAGCTCCATGCAGCGGGCAGGGTCGCGCTCCACAATGCGCACCCGCACATGATTTTCCAGCAGTTCCTGACTCAGGTAGAACGCAATGGCGCCGCCGCCCACGATAAGGGCATTGCGCACCGGGCGCACCGGCAGATGGATGCGCTGGAAGAACTCGTGCGCCTTTTCCTGCGTGGCAAGGAAGGTGACCTGATCGCCGTTTTGCAGCACAAAGTTGCCGTTGGGGATGATCACCCCGCCGTTGCGCTCCACCGCGCACACCAAAATGTCGCTCTTCAGCCGGGTGGGGATCTCACGGATGGCAACACCGTCCAGCTCCTGCGCCGCGGTGAGTGCAAACTTGATCAGCCGCACACGGCCGCCCGCAAAGGTATCGATCTTGCTGGCACCCGGAAAGCGCAGCAGGTGCGAGATCTCCTTGGCTGCTGCCATTTCCGGGTTGATGATGGCCGAAATGCCGATCTGCTTTTTGATAAAGTCCAGCTCATGGCTGTAAGACGGATTGCGCACGCGGGCAATGGCGTGGCAGCGGCCCGCCTTTTTGGCAAACATGCAGCACAGCAGGTTCAGCTCGTCGGAGCCGGTCACGGCAATGAACACATCCGCATCCTCAATGCCGGCATCCGCCAGCGTGGTGATGGAAGAGCCATTGCCCACGATGCCCAGCACATCATAGGTCTCGGTCAGATGCTCCACGCGGGCTTTGTTGGTATCCACGACGGTCACATTATGGCCTTCCTCGCTGAGCTGCCGCGCCAGCGCAGTACCAACCTTGCCGCCGCCCACCAGAATGATCTTCATAACAAGTCCCTTTCTCTTTTCGCGTTCCCTTTACCGGAACAGCGCGAATCCATCATAGTATAGCATATCCCCCGCCAAAGTTCCACTGTTTTCCACGTTATGCAACAAAAAACTGCCAAATGACGCAAAAAAGCCCCCAGAGCAGGCTGCTCCGGGAACTTTGGGGCATTCAATGGCGTTCCACGCCGTCTTTGGTCACAAGGGCATACACCAGCGGGGCCTCCTGCGGTTTCTCGGCGCCGTACACAAGGCCGCTGCGGTACTCGGCGGCGGCAGCTTCAAACTTATCGGCTGCACCGTAGAAGGTGGCAAGGCTCTCCCCCTTCTTTACGTAGTCGCCGCGCTTTTTGTGCAGGGTGATGCCGGCTGCAAAGTCCAGCGGGTCGCCCTTTTTCTGGCGGCCTGCGCCCAGCAGCACACTGGCCGAGCCGATCTTCTCGGCGTCGTTGGCCACAATGTAACCGTCCTGCTCCGCCAGCAGCTCATAGCTTGCGGCAGGCTTTTCAAACAGACTGTAATCGTCCAGCACGCGGGTGTCGCCGCCCTGTGCCGCAAACATCTCCTTGCATTTTGCAAAGGCAGAGCCGTCGACGATCACAGCTTCGGCCATGGCACGGCACTGGGCAGGTGTGCCCTTATCGGCCAGCACCAGCATATTCGCGGCCAGCTGCAAGCACACCTCTGTCAGGTCGGCAGGGCCGCGGCCCTTGAGCACATCCATGCTCTCCATCACTTCCAGACTGTTGCCGATGTTGTGGCCCAGCGGGGTGTCCATATCGGTGATCATGGCGGCAACGCGGCGGCCATGGTGGGTACCGATGGACACCATCAGCTTTGCCAGCTCAATACTCTGGTCCACTGTTTTCATAAAGGCACCGGTGCCGGTGGTCACATCCAGCAAAATAGCGTCCGAGCCGGAAGCCAGCTTTTTGGACATGATGCTGGAGGCGATCAGCGGGATGCAGCTGACGGTGGCCGTCACATCGCGCAGGGCGTACATCTTTTTGTCCGCGATGGCAATGCCCTCGCTCTGGCCGATCACCGAAAGGCCGATCCGGTTCACCTGCGCAAAGAACTCCTCCTGCGTCAGGGCCGTCTTTGTGCCGGGCACGCTTTCCATTTTATCAATGGTGCCGCCGGTATGGCCAAGGCCCCGGCCGCTCATCTTGGCGATCTTTACGCCGCAGGCCGCGACGATGGGGGCGATCACCAGTGTGGTCTTGTCGCCCACGCCGCCGGTGGAGTGTTTGTCCACCTTGATGCCCGGAATGGGCGAAAGGTCCACCATCACACCGCTGTGAGCCATCACATCGGTAAGCTCTGCGGTCTCTTCGTCGGTCATGCCGCGCAGGTAGACGGCCATCATCCATGCAGCCATCTGGTAATCGGCCACGTCACCGCTGACGTAACCGTTGACGATCTGTTCCAGCTCTTCGCGGCTGTGGGTGCCGCCGTCGCGCTTTTTTGCGATCAGATCATAAATGCGCATCAAATCACGCTCCTCGTTTTTTTCAATAGTACGACATTGTAAGATATAGTATAGCAAAATTCCAAACAAACGCAAGCATCATTCTGTAAACTTTGCCTAATTTTGTACAAACAAGGGCGCAGCCGCCCGGAAAAGCAGCTGCGCCCTTGTTTTCAATCTCAAACCGTCGTTTTAGCGGGATCCCTTGTCGTAGGGAATGCCCTCTGCCTTGGGTGCCATGCTGTTCTTGGAGGTAAATGCCAGAATGACCATGGACGCCACGAACGGCATCATATTGTAAATGTTGCTGGACCAGTGCAGCTGCGCCAGGAAGGTGGAGTCTGCAATGTTGGCCAGACTCTTGAACACGGCAAAGAACATCGCCGCGCCAAAGATGTTGAAGGGCTTCCACTGGCCAAAGATCATAACGGCCATAGCCAAGAAGCCGGCGCCGGCAACGCCCACCTCAAAGTTCCATGTCTGCACCGGAGGCACGATGTAGGCCATGCCGCCGATGGCGCCCAGCGCGCCGGAGATGATGACACCGGCATAGCGCATCTTGTAGACGTTGATGCCCACAGAGTCCGCTGCCTGCGGATGCTCGCCGCAGGCACGCAGGCGCAGGCCAAAACGGGTCTTGTACAGCACCACATAGCTGATGATCAACAGAACGATGCCCAGCGGCACAAAGATGCTCAGCTCCAGCCCGCCGATGCTGAACAGGAAAGGCTTGTTGGAATAGTTCAGCTTGGCGCTGCCGCTCTCGCTGAAATACTTGGCAATGACCACGGCGATCGCGGTTGCCAGCAGGTTCAGGGCCGTACCGCCGATGGTCTGATCCGCCTTCAGGTTGATGGAGGCAAAGGCCAGCAGCAGACTGTACACCATACCGGCCAGTGCCGCCACCAGAACAGAGATCAGCACCACGAGGAAGACCGGCATACTGGAAGGCAGCATGGTCAGGGTGAGAACACCCGCCACACCGCCAATGACCATGATACCTTCCAGTGCAATGTTGATGATGCCGGAGTGCTCACTGAACATGCCGCCCAGTGCCACCAGCATCAGCACGATGCCATACAGCAGTGTATATTTGATCAGAAGCAGCATATCACTTGCCCTCCTTTTCGGTTGCAGAGCTTGCAGGAGCAGCAGGCTCTGCGTTCACGTTGGTCTTGTCGGCATTCTTGAACAGCAGTGCGTGGATCTTGCCGCGGAACAGCATGGAGAATGCGCACAGGTAGATGATGATGCCGCTGATCAGGTCCGAGATCTCGGTGGGGTAATACTTGGTGGAAAGGAAGGAGCCGCCCACCGAGATGTGGGAGATGAAGATGGCCGAGAAGATGGTGCCAATGGGGTTGGAGCTTGCCAGCAGTGCAACGGAAATGCCGTTGAAGCCCATGGCCGGCAGGCTGGTGGAGTTCAGCGGGTTCCACTGGGACACATTGGAAAGATAGTACAGGCCCGCACCAAAACCGGCCAGCGCACCGGCAATGGCCATGGAGAGGATGATGTTCTTCTTCTCGTTGATGCCGGCGTAGCGAGCAGCGCTCTTGTTCAGGCCGACTGCCTTGAGCTCATAGCCGAAGATGGTCTTGTTCAGCACCACCCAGATCAGAACTGCCACTGCTGCCGCCAGAAAGATGGCGATGGTGGTGCTGTTGGTCTGGAACAGCTTGTTCAGGCCAAAGTCCGGGATAAGGGACTGGGCGTAATCGGCGTTCTTGCTCAGGTTCATGGTACGGGTGTTGCGCACATCGTACATGGGGCCGGTGCCGTTCTGGTAAATGAGCTCATTGACCAGATACAGGCCGATCCAGTTGAACATGATGGAGGTAATGACCTCGTTGATGTTGAAGTAGGCCTTGAAGAAGCCGGGGATCGCACCCCAGAGACCGCCCAGAATGGTGGCGGCGATCAGGCAGACGAACCATGGCAGCTTGAGCATGATGGCGCAGTACAAAGCGCCGTAAGCGCCCAGCGTGTACTGACCCGCCGCGCCGATGTTGAACAGGCCGGTCTTGAAGGCAAACGCCACGGACAGACCGGTCATAATAAGGGGAGCCGCATTTGCCAGCTCCTTGCCGACGCCGTAGGGTGCGTCATGGAAGCCGCCCTTCAGGATGCGCACAAAGCCGTCGCCCCATGCGTGCGCCGGGTTGATGGCCAGCAGCACCAGAAAACCGACCACAAGGCCGATCAGGATGCACAGCAGAGCAGCCAGCACACTGGTGATGGAGCTGTTCAGACTGCTGTGGGAAAGTTTTTTCTTGTTCATGTGTTATTTGCTCTCCTTTCCCTGCTTGCGTGCGCCTGCCATATACAGGCCCAGCTCCTGCACGGTGGTGGTCTTGGGGTCAAATTCGCCCACGACCTCGCCCTCGTACATCACAAGGATGCGGTCGGACAGGTTCATCACCTCGTCCAGCTCCAGACTGACCAGCAGCACGGCCGTACCCTTATCGCGCTCGGCCACGATCTGGCGGTGGATGTATTCAATTGCACCAACGTCCAGACCGCGGGTGGGCTGGACTGCCACCAAGAGCTTCGGATCCTTATCGATCTCGCGGGCAATGATGGCCTTCTGCTGGTTGCCGCCGGACATGCTGCGCACGGTGGTCAGGCTGCCCTGACCGCTGCGCACATCATACTGCGCGATCAGCTTATCGGAGTATTCCCGCACCTTATCGCTGCGGATAAAGCCGCCCTTCTGGAACTCCGGCTGCCAGTAACGCTGCAGCACCATGTTGTTTTCCAGACTGTAGTCCAGCACCAGACCGTGCTTGTGACGATCCTCCGGGATGTGGCTCATGCCGTCCTTGGAGCGCTGACGGATGGTCTCATTGGTGATGTCCTTGCCGTCCAGCATGATCTTGCCGCTGCCGATCTTTTCCAGACCGGTCAGGCCGTAGACGAACTCGGTCTGACCGTTGCCCTCGATGCCTGCAAGGCAGACGATCTCGCCCGCGTGTACCTGAAAAGAGACATTCCGGACTGCGTCCTTCTTGTGCTGGGCGTTGTGTATGGTGACGTTTTCCACATCCAGCACCACCCTGCCGGGGTCTGCGGGCTTTTTGTCCACCTGCAGCTGCACATCACGGCCCACCATCATGCGGGAAAGCTCTTCCTTGGTGGTATCCTTGATGTCCACGGTACCCATGCACTTGCCCTTGCGCAGAACTGTGCAGCGGTCCGCCACAGCCATGATCTCGTTGAGCTTGTGGGTAATGAACAGGATGGACTTGCCCTCCTTCTTGAACCCGCGCATGATCTCCATCAATTCGTCGATCTCCTGCGGGGTCAGCACTGCCGTGGGCTCGTCGAAGATCAGGATCTCGTTGTCGCGGTACAACATCTTCAGGATCTCAACACGCTGCTGCATGCCAACAGAGATATCGCTGATCAGTGCATCCGGGTCCACGCGCAGGCCGTATTTTTCGCTCAGGGCCATTACCTTTTTACGTGCCTCGGCCTTCTGTAAAAAGCCCATCTTGTTGGGCTCCACGCCCAGAATGATGTTGTCCAGCACGCTGAAGCATTCCACCAGCTTGAAGTGCTGGTGCACCATGCCGATGCCCAATGCATTTGCATCATTGGGGTTGCGGATGGCAACCTCCTTGCCGTTTTTGCGGATCTGACCAGCTTCCGGCTGGTACAGGCCAAACAGCACGCTCATCAGCGTGCTTTTGCCGGCGCCGTTCTCGCCCAGCAGGGCATGTACCTCGCCTTTGCGCAGCTGCAGGGTGATATCGTCGTTTGCCTTGATTCCAGGGAACTCCTTGGTAATGTGGAGCATTTCGATCACAAAATCCTCTGCCAATCTGCTCACTCTCCTTTCGTGTCGTTTCGACACAGATACTTCTTTAGTATTCATTATACCTGATTTGCGGCAATTTGCACATGTCTTTTTTGCTTTTTGGCAGAAAGCACAGATAATAGTATTACTTTTGTGCTCTTTTCACGAAGAGTCCGCTGCATTTTTTCCGCATTACGCCAATAGCTGACAGAAAAAGCGGGGCACCCCGCAACAGGGTGTCCCGCTCCATATTGCTGTTGTCAGTAGGCAAGTCTGCCCGCAAACCAATTACTGGATGTAGTTGACGGTGGTGAACTCGCTGACGGTGGGCTTGGTAGCATCGTCGGAGCTGTTATCCACAACGATCTCGCCGCTCTTGATCTTGCCCTTGACTTCCTCGTACTCGTCGGTGGTGAAGGACTCGAAGTTCCAGCTGTCTGCATCGGTGGGCAGGCCGATATAATCGCCGTCCTCCAGACCGAAGTTGCCATTGGAACCTGCGATGTCGCCCCAGCTGCCGGCCTCGATATCAGCCAGAGCAGTGTTGACAGCCTCGGACAGGCCCTTCATAGCGGAGGTGATGAACGGGTTATAAGCGTAGGTGCCATCTGCAACGCCGTTTGCACCGATGTAGTTCTGGTCAACGTCAACGCCGATGACGTAGCCGTTGTTCTTCAGAGCAGCCTCAACAGCGGAGGTGTAGATGCCGCCGCCGCAGGCAAAGACGACCTGAGTGCCGTTGGAGTACCAGCCCTCCATACGGGAGGTGATGTTTGCATCACCGTAGAACTGGCCGCCGTAGAAGTAGTTGATCTCGATGTTCTGGCCCAGCTCAGCAGCAGCAGCGTCAGCGCCCTGCACGAAGCCGTAGCCGTAACGGATAACAGCGGGAACAGCCATGCCGCCCAGGAAGCCCAGCTTGGTCTTGCCGTCCTTTGCAATGGCGTAGCCTGCCAGATAGCCTGCCTGCTCCTCCTTGAAGGTGATGCAGTAGCAGTTGGCGGGGATGGCGTCGGTGCCGATATCGCCCTGAGTCACATCGATGGCGATGAACTTGACATCGGGATACTGGTCAGCAGCCCATGCCAGAGAAGCGCCGTACAGGTAGCCGACGCAGACGATCACATCAGCGCCGTCGTTGACAGCCTGACGGATCATGGTCTCGCGGTCCTCATCGGAGGCGTCAGCCTCGGGGATGTAGTACTGGCAGTCGTCGCCCATGTAGCCGGAAACAGCAGTCCAGCATGCCTGATTGAAGCTCTCGTCATCGATCGTACCGGTATCGCAGGTCAGAGCCACCTTGACGATCTTCTCACCGCCCTCAGCAGCAGAGGAAGCGGTGGAAGCAGCAGCGGAAGAAGCAGTGCTGGCAGAAGAAGCGGAAGAACCGCCGCAGGCGGTCAGAGCAGCAGCAGCGGCAGCAGCGCCAGCCACAGCCAGAAAATTACGACGAGAAATCTTCATAAGAAACTCTCCTTTTATTTTAAAAAATCGCGTCAAATAAATAAAATGCGCACATTTGCACATTTATCGATTCCAGTATAGCGGCAAGCCGCACCGGATGCAAGCAAATTCCGATTACAAAATCTTTACAATAATTTTGTGAGTTTTCATTAAAAGTAGCATTTATGCACAAATTTGCCGTAGTTCCGGCCATTTTTTGCGCACTTCCTGCGGCCGCCGCGTATTGCACGCACCGTCGTCACTTTATTGTTCTACAGTGAGCATCTCCGTCTCCGCACGGTCACTCCACGGCGCTGTTGCCCGCCACGTTGGAGGGGCCAAAGCCGAAGGGCAGCAGCTCGTCCATGCTGCGCTCGATAAAATCATCCGGCGTTTTGGCCATGATCACGTTCAGCTCCGGCCCGCCGAATTCAAACAACGCCTGACGGCACACGCCGCAGGGCGAGGTGATCTGCTTGTTCACCTCGCCGCGGCGGCTGCCCACCACGGCAATATCGGTAAACTCGGTCACACCCTCGGCCACTGCCTTGAACAGGGCGGTGCGCTCGGCGCAGCTGGTGGGGGTAAAGGCGGCATTCTCCACATTGCAGCCGGTAAAAATGCGGCCATCCTTGGCGCGCAGGGCGGCGCCCACCATAAAATCACTATAAGGCACGTAGGCTTTTTCCCGCGCAGCCAGCGCCATGCGGATGAGCTCCTTCTTTTCTTCCAAGGTCAGATCGGTCATATCCGTCACTCCTTTTTTGGTTTTCAGGGGTCGAAAACAGCGCGGCAAGCCCTTTTGCAGGCAAACCGCGCTGTATGCGTCTGATCGTTTAGTATTCTGCGCCCAGCGCCACCTTCATCATGTCGGTAAAGCTCTTCTGGCGCTGCTCGGCGGTGGTGATCTCCGGCGAAACAAAGCTGTCGGAAATGGTCAGCAGGCAGGCAGCGTTCCTGCCCAGCACCTGTGCATTGGCAAACAGGGCAAAGCTCTCCATCTCCACGCACAGGCAGCCGCGCTCATCGCGCAGCTTCTCCCAGTAGGTGGGCTTTGCATCGGAGGGCTGGCGGTAGAACACATCCGAAGAGTGGATATTGCCCTCGATAAGGGAGATGCCCTGCTTGGCGGCAGAAGCGCGCAGCTTGTCGTTCAGGCTCTGACTGGGCAGCGTGATATCGCCTTCAAAGCCGCTCTGCACGCGGGCATAGTTGCTCTCGCTCACAGCACCGGTGGCCAGCACGGTATCGAACAGCTTGGCCTTGTCGGTGTAGCTGCCGGCGGAACCGATGCGGATGATGTTTTCCACATCGTAGAACTTGAACAGCTCATAGGAATAAATGCCGATGGACGGCATGCCCATGCCGCTGCCCATCACGCTGATGGGACGGCCCTCATAGGTGCCGGTAAAGCCCAGCATGCCGCGCACGCCGGTCACCTGACGCACATCCTTGAGGAAGGTGTCCGCAATGAATTTTGCACGCAGCGGATCGCCCGGCATCAGGACGGTCTTTGCAAAATCGCCTTTTTCAGCACTGATGTGAGGGGTAGACATAAGATCATCTCTCCTTTTCTGTTACATAATACAGCAGATGGGCTTTCTCCGGAGAAAAAGCCCTCTGCAAACTTACCTATACTTGCTGCGGTTGAACACATTCTGCGGCGCGATGTAGCTGCCGTTGCGGCGGATCTCAAAGTGGCAGTGGTTGCCGCTGGAGCGTCCGGTGCTGCCCACATAGCCGATCAGCTGGCCCTGCTTGACCGTCTGGCCGGAGTGCACCGCCAGCGACAGGCAGTGCGCATACACGGTGGTGTAGCCATTGCCGTGGCTGATGATGATGGAGTAGCCATAGCCCGTGCCCGCGCCGGCCTTGTTGTAGCCGGCCTTGGTAACGGTGCCGCCTGCGGATGCATAGATAGGCGTGCCAGCCGCAGCGCAGATATCCACGCCCTTGTGGCCGCTGCCATACCAGCGCGAGCAGTAACGATAACCGGGCACCGGCCAGATGAACTGCCCGCTGCCGGTGATGTAAGCGGTGCTGCTGGTCACCTTCTTGGTGCCTTCCACGATCTTTTCGGCGACAGGCTCCTGCACCACTTCGGTGCTCAGGATCTTCTGGGAAAGCTGGATGCCGTCGGTGTTGTAAACGCGCTGGGCTGTGATCTGGCGCAGGCCGTTCACACCGGTCTGCACCGTCTTTTTGGTACCCACCGTGTACTCGCTGGATTTGCTGGTCTCGGTGGAGTACGGGATCTCCTCCTGCCATGTCTCCACCTTGGTGATGCGCACTTCCAGCATAGCTTCCTGCTTGGTGACGATCAGCTGGTCACCCGCCTGAATGTTGGAGTTTTCGGTCAGGGCGCCGCCCTTGAAGCTAGTGTTCAGCTCGCACAGCTCGCGGAAGGTCAGGTCGTTCTTCTGGGCAATGCTCCACAGGGTATCGCCCGCCTGAACGGTGTAGATCTTCTCCTGCTGCTGCACGCCGGAAAGCTCGTTTTCCACATCTGCTTCATCCTGAAAGCTGTCGTTGAAGTAGATACCGTTCTCCAATGTGACTTCCTTGTTGAATCCCACGGTCACGTTGGAGTTTTCCGGGTCCTCGTAGGGCTCCAGCAGGCTGCTCAGGTAGCTTTGCAGGCTGACGCCGTCGGTGCACACAGCGGTCAGCTCGCCGTCCAGATACAGGGCCGTGCCCTCGCTGATCTGGTCGCTGGCGCTCTTCAGGATGGCGTCGGCCATCTCGTTCTCATCCAGCGTCTTGTGCGCCACGGTAACGGTGTAAGTAGGCTCCACGGTCCACTTGGCATGGTCGGTGCCTGCGTAATTGATGCGTTCCTGCACTGCCTCGCGGGCCGAGTTGAACACATCCTCGTTGGCCACATAGCCCACGGTCTGGCCGTCCACCTGCACTTCCAGCGCGTAGGGCTGGCGGATGGTGTTGTTGAACACCGTCACCATGATGGCCAGCGCACACACCGGCAGCACATACATGGCCATGCGCGGCAGTGTTTTCAGGTTGCGGCGCACACCGCTCACAAGGAAGTGCACGCTCTCACGGCAGGCTTCGGCAAAGCCCTTTTCCCTGCGCACCCGGCGGGCATGGACGATCAGCGCGCCGCAGCCGCGGAAGAACAGCGCAACGGGCCCGAACAGGTCCCGGAACATCTGTGCCGCCCCCGGGAAGGCCATGGCCGCTGCGTTTGCCAGCAGGGCCGTAACGGCATGCCACAGCCACAGCCAGCCGCCGCGGATGCCGCGCCCGGCGCGGACGAATACGTACTCGGTGGAGTAGCCCAGTGCGTACAGCGTTTCGCCGATCACCGGCACAGCGGAATACTGGGCCAGCTTTCGGCCAAAATCGTTGACGTGATTCTGGGTCTTACGGCGCAGCCGGTGCCGGTGCAAAAGACCGATGCATTGCAGCTGTGCCCAAAGGGAGCGCAGCTTCTGGCCGCGCTTGTGCTTTCGCGGTGCGGCGGGCTGCTGCTCCTTTGTTTTTTCTTCGATCAAAAGGTCTTTCTCCTTCCTTGCCGCCAATGCACACAGCGGTGCCGGGGACAGACGGCGGCGGTCTATGCCGTGCATGGCCTTTCCAGCAGGCCCATGCACGCAATGCACTTATTTTATTATACACCCTGCCCGCATTGAAACAAGCATTGTCACAAAATTTGGGCGGTTCTTTCACTTACTTTTCACGAATCAGCCGTTCCATGTCCTGTGGCAGCGGGCTTTCCACCGTGACAAGCGTGTCGTGTTCGCTTACCGGCACCTGCACGCGGATGCCGCCGGGCTGTCGGGTGTACACCGGCACCCGGAAGGTCTGCTTTGCGCAGTGCAGCGCCTGCCGCCCGATGCGTGCCCGGCTGCCGCCGTAAAGATCGTCTCCGGCCAGCGGGTGACCGATGGACGCAAAGTGGACCCGGATCTGATGGGTGCGGCCCGTCACCGGCACGCAGGCGGCAAGGCTGAGGCCGTTTTGCACCTTTAAAATAGTGTATTCGGTGCGGCTGGGCTTGCCATCCGGCGTCACGCACCGGCCAATGATGCTCTCCGCCTGCCGGCCGATGGGCGCATCGATGACGCCCGGGCCCAGCGGCAGCTCGCCCTCCACAATGGCGTAATAGAGCTTTTCTACATTCTGGGCCAGCAGCGGCGCGGCATAGGCATGCTTTGCAGCCAGCACCAGACCGCTGGTGTCCTTGTCGATGCGGTTCACCGGGCGGAACACCGGGCTTTCGCCGTGCTGCGCGGCCCACGCGGCATAGCCGTTGGCCAGCGTATCATAGGGGTAGTTCAGGGTAGGGTGCACAGCCAGATGCGGCGGTTTTTCCAGCACGATGGCAAAGGCGTCCTCGTAGATCACCTTGACCGGGACTTCCGGCTGCGGGGCCACGCCTTCGCCGTCTGGCGGCAGTGCAAAATGCACCACCTGCCCCGGATACACCCGGCGGTTGGCAAGGGTGGGCACACCATCCGCAAAAAAGCCGCCGCCATGGAACTTAACGGCACGGGCCAGCTCGGTGGAAACAGCGCACTGGCGCAGAAAATTGCGCAGCAGCGTGCCGTGCGCGTTCTGCGGTGCGTCTGGCACCGTAAATTCCAGCTGCATGTGCATCCCGCCTTCCGCATCAAAAAATGTATTGATTATTATACCAAAAAACGCTTGTGCTTGCAAATCCCGTTTTTTTATGGTATCATGAGGAGCGGAAAACGAGTGGAACATACGGCGGCGGGGCGGCATTGACCGCTCTGAGGAAAGTCCGGGCCTCACAGAGCACGGTAACTGCTAACGGCAGCCGAGGGTGACCTCAGGGAAAGTGCAACAGAAAACAAACCGCCGCAGCAATGCGGTAAGGATGAAACGGCGAGGTAAGAGCTCACCAGCGCATGGGTGACCATGCGGCTTTGTAAACCCTACCGGAAGCAACGCCTATATGGGACGTACAGCGCTGCTCGCGTGTCCCGAAGGCGGCACGAACCTGTCAGCAATGGCAGGTCTAGACAGATCGTCGTTTAATACAGAACCCGGCTTACGGTCTATCTCGTTTTCCATTTTTATGGTTTTTCAAGGCGCTGTCTGCACCCGTGCAGACGGCGCTTTGTTTTGTCACCGTTCTTTTACTTTTCGTTTGTGTCAGTTTGTGGTATACTATGGGCACTGCAAGGCTTTGCAGTCAACTAAGAAAGACAGGATGTGAAATCCTCCAATGAAAGATGGTTTTTTAAAGGCCGCTGCCCTTTCGCCCGCCTTGCGGGTGGCAGACTGCGCCTATAACGTGCAGCAGATCGCTGCGGCAGCACACGCCGCAGCCGCCCGCGGCGTGAAGCTTGCCGTGTTCCCCGAGTTCTGCCTGACCGGCTACACCTGCGGCGATCTGTTTTTGCAGCGCACCCTGCAAACCGGCGCACTGGACGCTCTTTGCGCCCTGCTGGCCGAGACCAAGGCATTGGACATGGTCACGCTGGTGGGCCTGCCGCTGCTGGTGCACGGCAAGCTGTACAACTGCGCCGCTGTGCTGTGCCGCGGCAGGATCCTGGGCCTTGTGCCCAAGACCTACCTGCCCAACTACGGCGAATTCTACGAAAAGCGCCAGTTCACCCCCGGCAATACCGAGGTGGAACTTATAGAGGTATGCGGCCAGCAGGTGCCTTTTGGCACTTCCCTGCTGTTCCGCTGCCGCCAGATGCCCAGCTTCGTGCTGGGCGTAGAGATCTGCGAGGACCTGTGGAGCGCCCTGCCGCCTTCCACCTTCCACGCGCTGGCCGGTGCCACCGTGGTCGCAAACCTTTCTGCCAGCGATGAGACCGTGGGCAAGGCCGAGTACCGCCGGGCGCTGGTGTCCAACCAGTCTGCCCGCCTGCTGTGCGGCTACCTGTACGCTTCCGCCGGGCACGGCGAGAGCACGCAGGACATGGTATTTGCCGGACACGACCTGATCGCCGAGAACGGCACCCTCCTTGCGGAGACTGCCCCCTTTGACGGCGGTTTTGCCGAGACCGAGCTCGACTGCCAGCGCATGGAAGCCGAGCGTGCCCGCAACACCAGCTTCGAGCTTTCCACCGAGGGCTATACCACGGTGGAGTTCGATCTGGAGCCGGTGGAGACCACGCTCACCCGCTGGATCGACCCGGCGCCCTTTGTGCCCGGCGACCCCAAGCGCCGCGCCGAGCGCTGCGAGCTCATTCTGAAGATGCAGGCCGACGGTCTTGCCAAACGTCTGGAGCATGCCCACGCCAAAACGGCGGTCATTGGCATTTCCGGCGGGCTGGACAGCTGCCTTGCGCTGCTGGTTGCCGTGCGCGCCATGAAGCAGCTGGGCCGTCCTGCCCGTGATGTGCTGGCCGTGACCATGCCCTGCTTCGGCACCACCAAGCGCACCCGCAGCAACGCGGAGATCTTGTGCGACGAGCTGCATGTTTCCTTTAAAGAGATCGACATTGCCAACACGGTGCACAGCCATTTTGCGGACATCGGTCAGGACGAGAGCGTGCTGGATGTGACCTTTGAAAACGGTCAGGCCCGCGTGCGCACGCTGGAGCTGATGGACACCGCCAACCGCACCGGCGGCCTTGTGGTGGGCACCGGCGACCTTTCGGAGCTGGCGCTGGGCTGGGCCACCTACAACGGCGACCACATGAGCATGTATGGCGTCAACGCCGGTGTGCCCAAAACGCTGGTGCGCCACCTTGTGCGCTACGAAGCCGATATTGCCGCCACCGATGCCCTGCGCAAAGTGCTGCTGGACATTCTGGATACGCCCGTCTCCCCGGAGCTGCTGCCCGCCAAGGACGGCGAGATCGCGCAAAAGACCGAGGACCTTGTGGGCCCGTATGAGCTGCACGATTTTTACCTGTATCAGGTGCTGCGCTTCGGCTTTGGCCCGGCCAAAATTTTCCGGCTGGCAAAGGCTGCGTTCGCAGGCCGGCCGGAGTACCCGGACAGCGTGCTGTACAAGTGGCTGCGCAACTTCTACTGGCGGTTCTTTGCCCAGCAGTTCAAGCGCAGCTGCCTGCCGGACGGCCCCAAGGTGGGCAGCGTGACCCTTTCGCCCCGCGGCGACTGGCGGATGCCCAGCGATGCCTGTGCCGCACTGTGGCTGGCTGAGCTGGAACAATTACAGATCAAGGATTAACGCATGAAAAACAAAAAGCTGCTTACCAATCTTCTGTTTGCCGTGGTCATTCTGGCCATTGCCGCTGTGCTGCTGGTGGTGCGCCGCGTGCACGCTTCCGGCTCCGGACTGCGGGCCGAGCTGATCTACGGCGACAACAACACCACCATGAACCTGCCGCTGGACGTGGATGAGACCTATGATGTGGACACCGGTTACTATACCGTCCACATCCAGATCAAGGACGGTGCAGCCCGGTTTGTGGATTCGCCCTGCCCGGATCACATCTGTGAAGGCTTCGGCTGGCTTTCTAACGAGGATCAGACCGCCACCTGCCTTCCGGCCCGTGCCGTGCTGACCATCGTGCCTGTTTCCTGAGAAAAGGAGAGTTTTGAATGATGGATGAAACCGATCGTTCCCACGAGGAACACCGCGCGCTGCGGCACATCAGCCGCAAGGCGGATTCTGAGGATGCTGCCCCCATTGAGGTGGACAGCTCCGCGTTCTTCTCCGAGCTGCCGCCGGAACCGCCGCAGACGCCGCCGCCCCAAAAGCCGCCGCGCAGCAGCACACCTGTGCCGCCAAGACCCCAGCCGCCTGTGGATGGAGCTGTGGCAGCACCTTCCAAATGGGGGAATATTTTGCTGATCGTACAAGGGATCTTAAGTGTTCTGGCGCTGGTGCAGCTGTGGCGCACCCAGATGCTGCCGGTGCTGTATCTGGTCATTCTGGCCGCACTGCTGGCATTGCTGTGGCTGCTGGTAAAGCGCTGTCAGGAGTACAATGTACCGGGCAAGGTGGCCCGGGTGTTCTCGGTGTTCCTGTGCGCCGCCATGGCGCTGGGCTGCATCTGGGCGCAGCAGGGCCTTGCCGCCCTTGGCAGCATGACCTCCGGCCTGCTCACCGGTGCCGAAGCCAACAAGATCACCAAGGAGCCCTTTGTGATCTACCTCAGCGGCGTGGACACCCGCGGCGAGCTGACCGAAAAAGCCCGCAGCGACGTGAACATCCTTGCCGCCGTGAATCCCGTTACCAAGCGCGTGGCCCTGATCAACACGCCCCGTGACTATTACGTGGACCTTGCCGGCACCGACAGTAAGGACAAGCTGACCCACGCCGGTCTGTACGGCGTGGAGACCAGCATGGCAACGCTGGGCAACCTGTACGGCGTCAATGTGGATCATTACATCCGCATCAACTTTGCGGGCTTTATCAACATCATCGACGCATTGGGCGGTGTGGATGTCTACTCCGATCAGGCGTTCACCTCGGTGGGCAGCCCCGGCTACTACGACCCCACCACCTTTGTGGAAGGCTGGAACCATCTGGACGGCAAGGCCGCTCTGGCTTTTGCCCGCGAGCGCCACGCCTTTGCCTCCGGCGATATCCAGCGCGGCATCAACCAGATGAAGGTGATCGATGCCATGCTGAACAAGATCAAGTCCCCTGCCCTGCTGATGGGCTTTTCCAAGATCATGGATGCCGCCTCCGACTGCTTTGTGACCAGCTTTTCACAGGATCAGATCAGTGCGCTGGTGCGGATGCAGCTGAGCGACTTTGCCGAGTGGGATATTGAAAGCTATACCGTCACCGGCACAAGCTCCAGCAGCACCAAGTGCTACTCTGCCAAGGGACAGAAGCTCTACGTCATGAAGCCGGACGATTCTTCTGTAAGCAAGGCCAGGGAAATGCTCGCGTCCGTGCTGGGCGGTGAGGGCACCGTTGCCGACACCACCCAGAAGCCGGAAAAGACTGAGGTGTTCACCCCCACCACCGACCCGAACGCCGCCGTTTCGGAGGTGCCTGCCGAGAGCGTTCCCGAGGAAGTGCCCGCCGAGAGCGTGCCGGAAGAGACCGTCCCGGCTGACCAGCCTGCAGATGCAGAGCAGCCTGCCGACACCCAGACGCCGGAGCCGGAAGCTCCCGCTGAAGGCGAGACCGGCGGGGACACACCTGCCGAAGCCCCGTCTATCTCCCTGCCCACGCAGGAAGAGGTGGAACAGGCTGCATCGTCCATCTACAATGCGGCTTCCTCCATCTGGGGTGCCATTCAGGATGCCGCTTCGCAGCAGAACGACGCGGCCTGACGATTTGAAATCTCCTCTGCGCAAGCTCCGGACTCTATAGCGGAAATATTATTTTATTTGCAAAACAGGAAACGACTGCGGTCATTTCCTGTTTTGCTTTTTCACCAGAAAGGCCGTGCCGCTGAACCGCATAAAAATGCCGCCTGCATCTTGAACCAATGCAGGCGGCTTTCTCATTTTATAAAATCATTACGCTTTGATCTCGTTCCAGACGCTCTTGCCATCCAGACTGGAAGCATCCACATCCAGATACTCGCAGATGGTCCGGGCAATGGTGCCAAAGCACAGACGGGTGCCAAGGTCAACGCCGGGCTTCACGCCCTTGCCGCAGATCAGGTACGGCACATACTCGCGGGTGTGGTCGGTGGTCTTGGTATAGGACGGGTCGCAGCCGTGGTCAGCTGTGACCATGAGGAGATCACCCTCCCGCATTCCGGGGATGAAGTCTGCCACGAACCTGTCGAACTCGGTAGCAGCGGCGGCATAGCCTGCCACATCGCGGCGGTGGCCGTAGAGCATATCGAAGTCCACCAGATTTACAAAGGCAAGGCCCTCAAAGTCGCGGGTCTGCAGTGCCTTGGTGAAGGCGATGCCGTTGGTGTTGCCGGTGGTCTTGATCTTCTCGGTCACGCCCTCGCCGTCAAAGATATCAAAAATTTTGCCTACGGCGATCACATCCCTGCCCGCGCCTTTGAGCAGGTCCAGCATGGTGGCGCGGGGCGGCTTGAGGCTCAGATCGTGACGGTTGGTGGTGCGGTAGAAGGTGTCGGCAGTATGGCCCAGGAAGGGGCGTGCGATCACGCGGCCCACGCCGTACTCGCCCTTGAGCATTTCGCGGGCGATCTCGCAGTAGCGGTAGAGCTCATGCACCGGCACCAGCTCTTCGTTGGCGGCCACCTGAAATACGCTGTCGGCGCTGGTATAGACGATAAGAGCGTTTTCTTTCATGGCCTGCTCGCCGTAGTCCTTCAGCACCTGCGTGCCGGAATAGGGCTTGTTGCACAGCACCTTGTGGCCGGTCTTTTCCTCAAACTCGTGGATGAGCTCTGCCGGGAAGCCCTCCGGGAAGGTGGGCAGCGGCTTGGGGCTGACAACACCCGCGATCTCCCAGTGGCCGATGGTGGTATCCTTGCCCATGCTCTGTTCCTGCAAACGGGCAAAGGAGCCGATGGGCGCTGCGGCCTTTTCGCCTGCCGTGACCCCATCGATGTTGAACATGCCCAGCTTTTGCAGGTTGGGGCAGTGGAAGTTGGGGTGCTTTGCAATGGCGCCGAGCGTATTGGTGCCCTCATCGCCAAAGGCGGCGGCGTCCGGCTCTGCACCAATGCCAAAGCTGTCGAGGACGATCAGAAAAACGCGCTTTTCCATATCGTTTTTTCTCCATTTCTTCCGGGGGAGATGCCCCGGATAAGTGATACTATCTTTATCTATCATTATAAGCAAATCCCGTGCCGGATGCAAGCATTTTCGCCTTGCCGCCAATATCCGTCATTTTTACTAAAATGTTCGTTGATTTCTTCACGATTCGACGAAGCATTTTCGCATTTTTACACGCAGGCACGCTTTTTGACGGCAAAGACCTCTTAGCCGCCAAAAAAATTGGAGCGCGGCGTTAATTTTTTCTTGCCCTATTGTATCCAAGCGGTTATAATAGTAAATGGAAAAGTTTTGAACCACAGGATTTTTCCGCTTTTGTACCACAGCACGGGATTTTTCCCGTTGGCCGCGTGCAGCTGCCTGTATGACAGCAGACAACCTGCCGCAAAATAGAGAATGTGAAGCATAGTTGGAGGTAAAGGATATGAGAAAAACCAAGATCATCTGCACTCTGGGCCCGTCCACCGATCAGGAAGGCGTTCTGCGCGAGCTGGTCGCCAATGGCATGAACGTTGCCCGTTTTAATTTTTCCCACGGCTCCCACGAGGAGCATCTGGGCCGCTTTGAAAAGCTGAAGGCCATCCGTGAAGAGCTGGGCAAGCCGGTCGCCGCCCTGCTGGACACCAAGGGCCCCGAGATCCGCCTGAAGGACTTCAAGAACGGCACCGAGATGCTGGAAGCCGGCCAGACCTTCACCCTGACCACCCGCGAGGTGGAGGGCACCAAGGAGATCTGTTCCATTACCTATAAGGACCTGCCGCAGGATGTGCAGCCCGGCGGCACCATCATGCTGGACGATGGCCTGGTCAAGCTTCAGATCGTCACTGTAAATGACACCGACATCGTGTGCAAGGTGCTGAACAACGGCAAGATCAAGAATAAAAAGGGCGTCAATGTGCCCGGCGTGCACCTGTCCATGCCGTATATGAGCCAGCGCGACCGCGACGACATCATCTTTGGCGCACAGCAGGGCTTTGACTTCATCGCCGCTTCCTTCGTGCGCACCGCGCAGGATGTGTACGATATCCGCAATCTGCTCAACGAGTACGATTCCGACATCCGCATCATCGCCAAGATCGAGAACCGTGAGGGTGTGAACAACATCGACAGCATTCTGGCTGCCGCCGATGCCGTCATGGTGGCCCGCGGCGACTTGGGCGTTGAGATCGACTTTACCGAGCTGCCCGGCATCCAGAAGAACATCATCGAGCGCTCCTTCTCCTTTGGCAAGCCCATCGTCACCGCTACCCAGATGCTGGACAGCATGATCGTGAACCCCCGCCCCACCCGTGCCGAGATCTCCGACGTGGCAAATGCCATCTACGACGGCACCTCTGCCATCATGCTTTCCGGCGAGACTGCTGCCGGTGCTTATCCGGTGGATGCTCTCAAGACCATGTCTGCCATTGCTGAGCGCACCGAGCAGGAGAACCACGCCCGCTTTGTCCCCCTCACCGAGAACACCGGCAAGATCAGTGTGAGCGATGCAACTGCACACGCTGCCTGCCTGACCGCCAAGGACGTAAACGCCGCAGCCATCGTCACCGTTTCCGAGTCCGGCAACACCGCCCGTCTGCTGAGCAAGTACCGCCCGGAGCAGCCTATTATCGCCTGCGTGATGAAGGAGCAGGTACAGCGTCAGCTGGCCCTGAGCTGGGGCATCACCCCGCTGATGATGCCTCTGGCACACAGCACCGATGAGCTGATTGAAATGTCCACCTCTCTGGCCAAGGAAAACGGCTACCTGCACAATGGTGAGCTGGCGGTCGTGACCGCAGGCGTGCCCGTGGGCGTGTCCGGCACCACCAACATGATCAAGATCCACATGGTGGGCAACTGTCTGGCTACCGGCGTGGGCGTGGGCCGCGAGAATGCCGATGTGTCCAGCGCCACCGGCAAGGCCTGTGTCTGCCGCACGCTGGAAGAGGTGCGTGCAAAGTTCAAGCCCGGCATGGTGCTGGTGGTGCCCTCCACCAGCAACGAAATGCTGAGCTACGTGCGCGATGCCGCCGCTCTGGTGGTGGAAGAGCCGGGCCTGAACAGCCACGCTGCCATTGCCGGCAAGGCTCTGCTCAAACCCACCGTTGTGGGTGCCGCCGGTGCCACCAGCCACATCCGTGACGGCCTGATGGTCGCCGTGGACTGCGCACACGGCAGCGTGCAGCGCCTGCAGGCCTAAGCCAAAGGAGACCGCCATGGAACGCATTGCAAGTTTCTGTGTTGACCATACCAAACTGGACCGCGGCATGTACCTGAGCCGTCAGGACGGCGATGTGCTCACTTGGGACATCCGCATGAAAAAGCCCAATCACGGCGATTACCTGACCACCGGTGCCGCCCACACGCTGGAGCATCTGTTTGCCACCTATGCGCGCAACAGTGCCTTTCAGGACGGCGTCATCTACGTTGGCCCCATGGGCTGCCGCACCGGCTTTTACCTGCTCACCCGCGGCCTGACGCCTGCTCAGGCACTGGAGCTGACTGTGGAGTCCTTCCGCTTCATGGCTGGCTTTGAGGGCGCGGTGCCCGGTGCCAGCGAAGTGGAGTGCGGCAACTACCGCGACATGGACCTGCCCGCCGCCAAAGCCGAAGCCGCTGCCATGCTGCCGGTGCTGGAAGCACTGACCGGCGACGACCTGCATTACTAAGCTATCTTCCCCCTTCAAATCCATCATCATAAAAAAAGCGCTCTCCCGCCGGGTTTCCGTTGGGAGAGCGCTTTCGTTTTATTCGGTTTTTAAAGGGTATCCAATGCCTGCTGTGCGGCACGGATGTTTGCTTCGCTGGTCTGCCACACCTCAAACTCCGAGAAACCCGGCAGGCCCATGGGCACGCCCTCGCGGCGGAAGGTCATGCGGCTTTGCAGCACCTGTTTGCCGGAAAGATGGAACGCCCGGACACCGGTCTGTGCGGCCAGAGCCGGGATGTTCTGGGCCGTGACACCGGCTCCCACCAGAATTTCCATACGGTCCCCTGCCTGCTGCACCAGCTTTTGCAGCAAAGCCGCGCCCTGCGGCGCACTGGCCGCCTGCCCGCTGGTAAGGATGGTGCAAAGGCCCAGCTCCTTTGCCGCTTCCAGTGCCGCAAAGGGATCGGCGCAGACGTCAAAGGCGCGGTGCAGGGTACACGCTGCCGGGCGGCCCGCCTTTTCTGCCGCTTTGCGCACCGCCGCATAAATGGGCCGCAGGGCATCCGTATCCAGCCCGCCTTCCGGGGTCAGCACACCGGTCACGATGCCGTCTGCACCGGCCTGTACCAGCTCTGCGGCCAGCTGTTCCATCTGGGCAAGCTCATAGCTGTCGTAGCAGAAATCGCCAAAGCGGGGCCGCAGCAGCGCCCGCACCGGCAGGCCGGTCTCCGCTTTTACCTGCCGCACCAGCGCAAGGCTGGGCGTGGTGCCGCCAACAATGAGGTCTGCGCACAGCTCCAGTCGGCTTGCGCCGCCGCGCTTTGCCGCCAGCGCACTGGCGGTGCTGTCCACACACACTTCCAAGACTGCATGCATCCTGTTCCCTCCGTTTTGCCGGGCTGTGCCCGGTTTTTGGCTTCATTTTACCACATTTTCCGGGTTTGGAAAAGGCCGCCCACGCAAAAAGGGCCGTGATGCAGGTTTTTGCCCGCGTCACAGCCCTTATTTTTCATATTCAGATCAGTCCCAGCGCCTTGAACTCCTTTGCAATGCCGTCCTCATACACCGAGGGCGCAATGCGGTCGCAGCGCTTTTTCAGGTTTTCGGAACCGTTGGCCATGCACACGCTGATGCCTGCCACATCGGTCATTTGCAGGTCGTTGTCGCTGTCGCCAAAGCCGATGGTATCCGCCAGCGTGCAGCCCAGATGATCGCAGATTGCCTTGATGCCGGTGCCCTTATCGAACCTGCGGTTGATGAGCTCGCCGTTCACAAAGCCGTCGGTCAGGCTGTCCAGCTTGCTCTCACAGAACACGAACTGGTCCGCATAGAGCTGCTTTGCTTCGGCAAGGTCGCTTTCGTGGTCGGCAATGAACACGATCTTGTACAGCGGCTCACCCTTGTACGCAGAAAGCGGCGTGATGGACATGCCCTCTTCCATGGTCTTGCGCCAGCGCTCGGCTTCACTGTTCAGGCGCGTGCCGCGCTTTTTGTGGATAAAGCTCCACCGCTCGGCCATTTTGGTCCCGCCAAAGGTGGTATCGCGGGCTTCCAGCGTGCACTCCACCCCGTGGCGTTCCAGTGCCGCACGCACGCCCTCGGCCTGCTGCGGCTCCATGGGGATGTCCACCAGCACCTTGCCATCGCACAGCACATAACCGCCGGCGCTGCACACGGCACCTGCAAAGCAGCTGTGGCGCAGCAGCGGTTCGGTCATGCGGTAGTTGCGGCCGGTGCACAAAAAAAGCTTGTGGCCGTTCGCCTTGGCGCGGTCCAGTGCGGCCAGCGTGCTTTCCGGCACCAGCATATCACCCGGCGGCAGCAAGGTGCCGTCGATATCCAGAAAAATCAATTTACGTTCCATTCTACGATCCTTTGTTTACAGGGAGCCGCGCTCCACAACACGATATCCCAGCGTCACCTGACGCACCGGGCCGCCACGGCCGCCCTCTTCCAGCATTTGCAGCAGCATCCGGGCTGCTTCCTGTCCCACCTGCTTCTGGTAAAAGTGTACCGTGGTCAGGCCCGGCGCGGTCACGCTGTCGGCCCAGCTGTCGCCGACGCCTGCAAGGCCAACATCCTGCCCCACCTGCCGCCCGGCTTCCCGGAGGGCACGCATGGCACCAAAGGCCACGGTATCGGTCACGCAGAGCACGCCGTCCAGATCCGGACAGCGGGCCAGCAGTTCCTGCATGCAGCGCCGGCCTTCCTCCATGGTGAACGCATTGCAGCAGATGCGGGGCAGCTGGCCGCCATCCAGCCCGGCGGCGTTCAGTGCATCCTGCACGCCTTCACGGCGCTGCACGCCGGTGGCGTCGTCCCGCTCGGTGCCGCCAATGTACACGATCTTTTTGCGGCCATGCTCCAGCATCCGCTGGGCAAGCTCCCGGACAGCGGCGCGGTCATCGTTGTAAACGCAGGCCGTTTCCGCAAAGCGCTGGCCCGTGACCACCACCGGCACACGGCAGCTCTGCAAAGCCTTTGCCAGCTGCGGCGTATAATAGCTGCCCAGCAGGATGATGCCCGCCACATGGTTGCGCTGCATGACCGTCAGATAGCCCAGTTCCCGCTGAGAGTCCAGCTCGGTGTTGCCCAGCAAAAGCAGGTAGTTCCGGGTGTCCAGCTCGCTGGCGATGCCGGCGGTGATCTGCCCCACTGACTGGGAGCCGATGCTGGGCACAATGACACCTACCTGATTCACTTTGCCGGTGCGCAGGGTCTGGGCTGCGGCATCCGGACGATAGCCGGTCTTTTCCACCACTTCGTGGATGGCGGCGCGTTTCTGCTCGCTCAGCGGGCCGCCGTTCAGGTAGCGGCTGACGGCTGCGCTGGAAACACCTGCCATTTTTGCAATATCACTGATGGTCATTTGCGGTACTTCTCTCTTTTGGGATGCATGGATATGTGTAAACGTTTTCATGTTTATTATAAGCCGCTTTCACCCATCCTGCAAGAGGTGCTTTTCCCGGTTTATCCCGGAAGTATTTTTATTTTTCTGGCCACTGTGTACAAAAGACGGCCTTTTGCTTTTTTTGAAAAACACCTGTTTTCCAAAAAAGCAGCCGTTCAGGCTGCGCCCATGCTCCAAGCCCGCACCAGTAAACCCAGCACCAGCGCCGCCAGCAGCACGATCATCACAGCCTTATTGCTGGAGCTTTTCTGTTTTTTATTCCGGTTTATATTGCTGCGGCCTTTTGCAGAGCTGCTGTGGGCCGCGGTGTTCCTGCCGCCGGAGCGGGAGCCGTTTGTTTTGCGGCTCTGGCTGCTGCGTGCAGGCGCAGGCTTGCTGCTCTGACGCTGGGAGCTGCGGGCCGCAGGCGCTTCCTCTGCGGCCCGGCTGGCAGCAATGGGCTCCTTTGCGCCGCATCGGGCCAGATACTCCTCCGCTTCACGGTAATAGCGGGCCAGCTCGTTCTCGCGCAGAGCGGTGCCCGCATAGCCCTCTTCCAGACATTCCACCGCTTCGTTGAACAAAATAGCTGCCTGTGCCGCGTCGGTGTGGTCGGCGGCATGGGCCGCCTGATTGCGGGCCGTGCGCACAGCATTGCAGGCGCGGCGGGCCGCGGCAGGGTTTGCGGTGTTGCCCAGCAAGTCCAAAGGCTTGGCAGCATCCTTTTCCGGGTCCAGCAGCACCCGCATACAGATGGTGGTGTCCAGCTGCTGCCAGCTGTTTTTACCGGAGAGGTCCGGCATACGGTCGTAGTATTCCGGGCTTTCCTGCCGGCGCTGGGCAATGTGGTCCAGCAGAGCGCCCAGACTGTGGGAACCGGGCTTTTTTTCCCAGTGCCAGCGCAGCAGGCGGCGGCTGATCTCATCGCAGGCGGTCTTGATCTCAAACGCAGCCTGCAAAGCTTCCTGCGGCATTGTGATCCCTCCTTCTTTTTATGCAAAAAGCGGAGAAGGCGCATATACCCTCTCCGCTGCTGTTTGTGGTTTACAGTACGAACTGGTAGTACACGAAGCCGCACAGCGCTACCGCTGCGCAGATGATCGCGGTGATGGGCGGCACCCAGCGGATCAGTGCTTCGGCCACACTGTCACGCTCGTCCTCGTACTCCTCGTCGTCATAGTCGGGCTCCGGCTGCTGGGGCACAGGCTGTGCGCGGCGGGCAGCAGGCATCACGCGGGTGCCCTCGTCCGCCCCGGTATGTGCGGCATTGCCCGGGAACTGCGCCCGCACACTGTCGTCCAGCACGCGGGTCTGCTCTGCGGCAGGCTGGGCCTGTACAGGCTGCGGACGGCGCGGTGCACCCACGATGCGGGTGGGCTCCTCCTGTGCCGGCTGCACAGGGGCTGCCCCCACGATGCGGGTCGGCTCCTCGGGCTGCGGCTCCAGCGGCGTTTCCAGCTCCTGCTGCGCCTGTGCAGGCTGTTCCGGCTGCAACAAAGTGTTCAGCGCATTTTGCAGCAGGATGCGGTCACAGCCGCACTCCGAGCAATACACGGTATCCTCTTCCTTCGGGTGGAAGGCACCGCAGGCACAGTACCAGCCGTTCTCGAACACCTGCGGCTGATACTTCAGCTCCGGGCGGTTCATGCGGGTCTCCAGCGCCTTTTCCAGTTCTGCGGACAGGCGCTTGGGGGCGGGCAGGCGCACGCGCCGGATGGCGTCCAGATGCACCACACGCTTGCCGTTGTACACGTTGCACAGCGAAACATCCACGCTGGTGATGGCCTTGGACGTGACGAACACGGCGTCATCCATGCCGAACAGCTCGCCGGGCTTCACTTCCAGATCGCGGTACTCGAACCGGTCCTCGCACAGGATCACGCCGTCCACGCCCTTGCACTTGAAGTGGATCTCCAGCGCGGTCAGCGTCACCTTGGAAATGTTCTTAAAGGTCAGACAGACCGCGTGCTCGCCGCTGCTATCCCCCTTGAGCAGCTCCACGCAGACGAACTGCACCGGGCTGCCGGGGGTGTAATAGTTTGCGCGGGTCCGTGCAACCAGATCAAAATTTTCCTCCACGACACTCGCTCCTTTCCGTTTGGGTCAAATCAGTTCTGCGGGTCCTGCGTGTCCGGGGCTTCCGGTGCAGGCGGGACAGGCATCTGCTCTGCCGTTTCCGCCTGCTGGGCAGGCTCGGCTTTTTCCGCCATCTCGGCAGGCTGGGCCTGCTCGGCGGCTTCGGCAGGTGCAGGCTGCACGGTCTGCGCCGGCTGCTGGGGCTCATCGCCTTCACGCGGGGGCAGGGTGCCGCCGGCCATGATGGTGTTGAACTCCTGCTCGTTGAGCTTTTCGCGCTCCATCAGGGCCTTTGCCAGCGCGTGCAGCTGATCGATGTGCTCGGTCAGGGTGCGGCGGCAGGTCTCGTAGGCTTCGTCGATGATATCCCGCATCTCGCCGTCGATCTCGGCAGCGGTGGTCTCGCTGTAGCCCTTGCCCTGACCGAGGTCACGGCCAAGGAAGGTCTCTTCCTGCGAGGTGCCGTACACCACAGGGCCAAGCCGCTCCGAGAAGCCGTACTTGGTGATCATCTGGCGGGCAATGTTGGTGGCCTGCTGCAAATCGTTGGAAGCACCGGTGGAGATATCCTCCAAGATCAGCTGCTCGGCCACACGGCCGCCCAGACTGGAAACGATATCCTCAAACATTTCGCCCTTGGTCACATAGCTGCGGTCTTTTTCCGGCAGATACATGGTATAGCCGCCAGCCTGACCGCGGGGGATGATGGTGATCTCGTGCACGCGGGGGTGATGCTTGCAGTAGAAGCCTGCCACTGCGTGGCCAGCTTCGTGGTAAGCGGTAAGTTTTTTCTCCTCGGGGGTCACAACGCGGCTCTTCTTTTCGGGGCCGGCCATCACCTTCATGGAAGCTTCCTCGATATCCTCCATGGTAATGGCCTTGCGGCTGCGGCGTGCAGCCAGCAGAGCCGCTTCGTTGACAAGGTTCTCAAGGTCTGCGCCCGCAAAGCCTGCGGTGCGCTGTGCGATCACCCTGAGGGAGACATCCGGGGCCAAGGGCTTATTCTTGGTGTGGACCTTCAGGATCTCTTCACGGCCCTTGACGTCCGGCAGGCCCACATACACCTGACGGTCAAAGCGGCCCGGCCGCAGCAGGGCCTTATCCAGAATATCGGCGCGGTTGGTGGCCGCCATGACGATGATGCCGTCGTTGGCCTCAAAGCCGTCCATTTCCACCAGCAGCTGGTTCAGGGTCTGCTCACGCTCATCGTGGCCGCCGCCAAGGCCGGCGCCGCGCTGACGGCCCACCGCATCGATCTCATCAATAAAGATGATGCAGGGCATGGTCTTTTTGGCCTTGTCGAACAGGTCGCGCACGCGGGATGCACCCACGCCCACGTACATTTCCACAAAGTCGGAACCGGAGATGGAATAGAACGGCACACCGGCTTCACCGGCGCAGGCACGGGCCAGCAGGGTCTTACCGGTACCCGGAGGGCCCACCAGCAGCACGCCGTGGGGGATGCGGGCACCCAGAGAGTTGAACTTTTCGGGGCTCTTGAGGAACTCCACAACTTCCCTTAGCTCTTCTTTTTCCTCATCCTCACCGGCCACATCGGCAAAGGTGGCCGTTTTTTTGTTCTCGTGCTCGTCCTTTACCTTGGCCTTGCCAACGTTCATGATGCCACCGCCGCCGGCGCCGCCGCGCATCATGGAGAACAGCAAAAAGCCGGTGCAGCCCAGCATAGCCAGATAGAACAGGATCTCCATCCAGGGGATGCTCTCCTTGACGGGGGTGTAATCGTACACCATGGGGGCATCCGGGTTTGCTTCGTCATAGGCGGCAATGTAGTCGCCCACATACTTGACGAACATGGAGGCATACGGCAGCTTGTAGCGCACGGTCACGGTGCCGTCGCTGTTCTTCTGCGCAGCAGAGGCCGTGTCGTCCGAAGAGGACAGCATGCCGCTCAGCAGGCCGCCGGTGGCCTGCTGCGTGCTCTGGGAAGTGGTATCCGGCAGGGGCAGGTCATTCTTGCCGCCTTCCTTGAGGTTCATGGTGATCACGCCGGTGTTCAGGTCCAGCGAGAACTGCGTGACCTGCAAGCTTTCAAAGTAGTGCACCACGGTGGAATAGGCCATGGACGAGCTGCCGGAGGAACCGGTGCCGCCCAGTACCGACCAGACCATCAGCACAGCTGCCAGCGCAAGCGCAAGGATCAGCGGATTGAAACGGGGTCTTTTGGATTGCAAAAAAATCAACTCCAGTTCTTGGATGAATTATGATAGGAGAACTTACTTCTCGTAGACTTCGGGCTTCAGCACGCCCACATAGGGCAGGTTGCGGTATTTTTCATCGTAGTCAAGACCATAGCCCACCACGAACTCATCCGGCACCTGAAAGCCCTCGTAATCGGGCTGGATGTTGGCCTTGCGGCGGCTGGGCTTGTCCAGAATGGTGCAGATCTTCACCGAGTTCGGGTTGCGCATCTTGAGCATGGGCACAAGGTTGGAGAGGGTGACGCCGGTGTCCAGAATATCCTCCACGATCAGCACATCCTTGCCGGACAGATCGCCGTCCAGATCCTTGATGATCTTCACAAGGCCGCTGGTGACGGTGTTGCTGCCGCCGTAGCTGGACACCACCATAAAATCGATGCTGCACGGGATGCTTACCGCGCGCATCAGGTCGGCCATAAACACCACCGAACCCTTGAGGATGGACACCAGCACAAGGTTTTTGCCCTCGTAGTCCCTGCTGATCTGTGCACCCAGCTCAGCCACTTTTGCCTTCAGCTCTTCTTCACTGACCAGAACGGTCTTGATATCATCATGCATACTCATGATAGTTCCTCCCTATGTTCCATTTCCATCTGCAACACCTGTACCGTGCCCTCACAGGGGGCAAGGCCCTCGGCAAAGCCTGTGCCGCAGACCCAAAGCACTTCATTGCCCGCCGCAAGCAGCGGCAGCCGGTCCCGCTCCTGCACCGGGATGCCCGCTTCGTTCATCCACTTGCGCAGGCGGTTGTGCACGCGGCGTCCCGCCGGGCGGTAGACATCCCCCGGCTGGCGGGTGCGCAGCACAAGACCAGCATACAACGTAGTTATTCTAGCATAATCCGCCTGATTTTTTAAGTCTTTTTTATGAACGACTTGTATTTTTTCTTCAAAATCCGCCGCAAAAAGCCCTGCCGTCACCTTCCAGCCGCCTGCAAAGCGGTATTCGGCCTGTTTTTCCGGCACAAAAAGCCAGCTTTCGGGCTGCGGCGCGGTCTGCCGCTGCGGCAGCTCCGGCATTTCTTCCTGCCAGAAAAAGCCGTTCCCGGCACAAAAGCGCACCCGCTCCGTCAGCTGCACCGCACCGCTGCCGCGCCGCACAAGGCCGCACAGCAGCTTCACGTATTTTTCCTCGGCGTCCCGCACGGGGGCGGTCAGCAAATGCATGGCGGCTTCCAAAACAGGCGCATCCGCAGCGGAAAGCGGACCCAGCCGCCATGCGGCGCAGGCTTCCGGGCTTTTGATGGCAGCCTGTGCCGCATCCAGACGTGCGCCAGAAAGCAGCTCTTCCGCTTTCCGGGCAAAATAGGCGTCGGCGCGGGCCGCCTTTTCACAAAAGCGGGCCAGATTTTCCACCGCTGCGCCGTTGGTGCTCTGCAAAGCGGGCAGCGCCGCACGACGCACCCGGTTGCGGGCGTAGGCATCGGTCTCGTTGGTCTCGTCCGTCACCCAGCGCTGCCCGGCCGCACGGCAGAACGCCTCGGTATCGGCCCGGGTCAGTTCCAGCAGAGGCCGCAGGTAGCATCCGCGTTTGGGCCGGATGCCCGCCGCGCCGTGCAGCCCGGTGCCCCGGGCCAGCCGCAGCAGCAATGTTTCGGCCTGATCATTTGCAGTATGGGCCGTTGCAACGGCGTCTATCCCCTCTTTGCACAAACGCGCAAAGCAGGCATAGCGCAGGCGGCGGGCCCAGTCCTCCCCGGCGTGTTCCGGCGGCAGACCCACCTCCGCAGCAAGTTCATCCGCATGGAACACCCGCAGCGGCACGCCCAAGCGGGCGCACGCGGCCCGCACAAAGGCTTCGTCCCGGTCGGCAGCGGCGCCCCGCAGGCCGTGGTTCACGTGGCAGGCGGAAAGTGCAAACCCGAACTCCGGCTGCAATGCCAGCAGGATGCGCAGCAGCGCCATGCTGTCGGCCCCGCCGGACACAGCCGCCGCCAGCCGCAGCGGTGCGCCGGGCGTCAGCAGCTTTTCCCGCAGGGCAAACGCACGCACCCGGGCAAGGATCTCTTCGTTTTTCATCAGCGTTTAAAGTCCACATCCATAAAGCGGGTGTGGGCACCGTCCCAGCCCAGCGGCACCGTGCTGGTCTCGCCGTGGCGGTTCTTGGCCACGATGCACTCGGCGGTGTCGGCGTCCACCTCCGCGCCATCCGGGTTCTGGCTGGCGTAATAAGAATCGCGGTACAAAAACAGAACGCAGTCGGCATCCTGCTCGATGGAGCCGGAGTCGCGCAGGTCGGAAAGCTGTGGCCGGTGGCTGGAGTTGTTGCCCTGTTTTTCCACCGCACGGGACAGCTGCGAAAGCGCGATGATGGGAACATTCATTTCCTTGGCCATGATCTTGAGGTTCCGGGTGATGGAGCTGATCTCCTGCACGCGGTTCTCGCTGCGCTGGCCGGTGGTCATCAGCTGCAAGTAGTCGATCACGATCAGGCCCACGTTCGGGCGGGTGGGGTCCTGATTCACCCGGCGGATCTTCGCCTTCATCTCGGTGATGGTGATGCCGGAAGTGTCGTCCATATAGATGGGTGCATCGTGCAGCTTTTCGGTGGCAAGGGCCAGATATTCCCAGTCCTCGGCGCGCAGGGCACCGGTGCGGAAGGCCTGACTGTCGATGCCGGCCTCCGCAGAAAGGATGCGGTTGGTCAGCTGCTCCTTGGTCATTTCCAAGCTGAAGATGGCCACCGGCACCTTTTGCTGCATGGCCACGCGGGTGGCGATGTTCAGCGCAAAACTGGTCTTGCCCATACCGGGACGGGCGGCCAGAATGATCAGGTCGCCGCGGCCAAGGCCGGTAAGCACCGTGTCCAGCAGGCGGAAGCCGGTGGGAATGCCCTTGTACTTGTCGGCGTCCGGGCCGCTGATCTTCTGCAAGTTGGTCAGCGTTTCCACCATGCTGGAAGAAAGCGGTGTCAGCGCGCTGGAATCGCGTCCGGAGCGGATCTCATAAATGCGCTGCTCGGCGTTTTCCAGCAAAAGGTCGGCGTCCGGCTCGTCACCGGCGTCCTGCAAAATATCCTTGGCCACGTCCATCAGCTGGCGCACCTGATATTTTTCCTGCACGATCTGTGCGTAGGCCTTCACGTTGGAAATGCTGGGCACCGTCTCGGCAAGGCCGGTCAGATACACTTTTGCTTCGTCCGCGCTTGGGAATACGCCGTCCGAGATCACAGCGTCCAGCAGGGTAACAAAGTCGATGGTCTGGTCGGCGGTGAACAGCCGCAGCATCTCGGAATAGATTTGCGCGTTCTGCCGGGTGTAGAACATCTCGGGCCGGATGATCTCCACAAGGTCGGTGAGGGTCTCGGGTTTGAGCAGCACCGCGCCCAGCACGCTCTGCTCTGCCTGCATATTGTAAGGCAGGCTGATGCCCACACTTTCCAGATTCAGTTCATTGGAATAACGTCGTTCGTTCGGCATGGTAGTTTATCCTTTTGTATTGTTGCTGAAAAGCCAAAAAGCGCCCCCTGCTTGAGGGGGCGCAGATGGCACACAGATCAGGCCTGTTCCACTTCCACCATGATCTTGAAAGAAGCGGCCACGCCAACGTGCAGACGGACCTTGCCGTTGAACACACCGGCGTCCTTGATGTCCTTGGTCTCCAGCTCGATCTTCTTCTTATCGATGGGTGCACCTGCCAGCACAGCCAGAGCATCGGCAACTTCCTTGCCGGTCACTTTGCCGTGCAGACGGCCGGATGCGCCGCCCTTGGCCTTGATGGTCACGGTCTTGCCCTCGATCTTTGCGGCCAGAGCCTTGGCAGCGGCCACGGTCTCGGCCTCGTGGAAGTCGGCAGCAGCTTCCTTGCTGCGGGCAACATTCACAGCGCTGGCGTCTGCCACAGCGGCCAGCTTGCGCGGGAACAGATAGTTGCGGGCGTAGCCGTCGGAGACCTCATGGATCTCATCCTTCTTGCCAATGCCCTTGATATCCTGCTTGAGAATCACTTTCATGATGTTATCCCTCACTTCTCACCGGAAAACCGGTGCAGTTGTTGTGCTTATAGTATAGCGCATTTGTCGCTTTTGGGCAAGAGGAAGCGCCTGACCATTTAAAATGGCCGCCGCTTCGCTCTGGCCATATTCAGCGGAAATTTTATTTTTATATTCGTGTTTGTCGCGGCCTGCGGGCCGCTCCAAACACATTTTCACGGGAGGGGTCGTAACGGCAAACGGCACATGCTGCTGTCGGCCTGCGGCCGTCGCGCAGCGACTTTAAATCGGCGTAACACAAAAAATCCTTTAGCGCAGCGACTTGGATTTTTTGTATGGAGCCCATCTGCTTTGGGATTATTAAGGGCGAGCAGCCCTTAATTCGTGCCTCCCGCGCTTCGAAAGTAGCGGGTGCTTTTCTGGTTCTCTTTTGGCACGCAAAAGAGAACGTATCCGGCGGAGATGCTTCTTGCAAAAAGCAAAAAGCCTGCCCCACACGACCACATTCTGCCCGGGAAGCGGTTACGCCAGTTCCTTTGCAGCCACGTCCAGAGCCGCCTCAATGACCTTGTCCATGTCGTAATACTTGTACTCGCCCAGACGTCCGCCGAAAATGACCCCCTTCTCGGCGTCGGCCAGCTTCTTATACTCGGCATACAGTGCGCCGTTCTTCGCGTCGTTGACGGGATAATACGGCTCGTCGCCCTTTTTCCATTCGGCGCTGTACTCGCGGCTGATGACTGTTTTGGGCTGGGTGCCAAACTCAAAGTGCTTGTGCTCGATGATGCGGGTGTAGGGGGTCTCGGCGTCGGTATAGTTGACCACCGCGTTGCCCTGATAGTTGTCGGTATCCAGCACCTCGGTCTCAAAGCGGACGCTGCGGTACTGCAAAGCGCCCAGCCTGTAGCCAAAGTAGGCATCCACCGGGCCGGTGTAGACTACCTTCTCCGCCAGTGCGTTCAGCGCGTCACGGTCGGCCAGATAATCCACATTCAGGCGTACTTCGGTGCCGTCCAGCATTTTTTCCACCATGGCGGTGTAGCCGCCGTTCGGGATGCCCTGATACAGCGCGTTGAAATAGTTGTCGTCGTAGGTAAAGCGCACCGGCAGACGCTTGATGATAAAGGCCGGCAGCTCGGTGCACGGACGCCCCCACTGCTTGCCGGTGTAGCCCTTGATGAGCTTTTCGTAGATATCGGTGCCCACAAGGCTGATGGCCTGCTCTTCCAGATTCTGCGGGTCGGTGATGCCGGCAGCAGCCTTCTGCTCCTCGATCTTGGCCTTGGCCTCGGCGGGGGTAACAACGCCCCACATCTTATTGAAGGTGTTCATGTTGAAGGGCAGGTTGTAGATCTCGCCGTGATAGTTCGCCACCGGGCTGTTGGTGTAGCGGTTGAACTCCGCAAACTGGTTCACATACTGCCACACGGCCTTGTTGTTGGTGTGGAAGATATGCGCGCCGTAGCGGTGGACATTGATGCCCTCCACCGGCTCGGTGTAGATGTTGCCTGCAATGTGGTCGCGCTTGTCAATGACAAGGCACTTTTTGCCCGCCTTTTTTGCTTCCTGCGCGAACACGGCACCGTAAAGGCCGGCACCGACGATCAGGTAATCGTACTGCTTCATGGGTATTTTCCTCGCTGTTTTGGTTATTTTCCCTCCGCATCGCCTTTTTTCTGCGATGCATAGTATTTGTCAATGGCGCCCTCGATGCGGGAGCGGGCCGCTTCCGGCGTAATATGCTTGAGTTGTGCTGCCGCCATGGTCTGGTGGCCGCCGCCGCCCAAGCTCTCCATGATCACCTGCACGTTCACAGCGCCCAGACTGCGGGCCGAGATGTTCACGCCCGCGCCCACCTGCACCGCCACAAAGCTGGCGTCCACGCCCTGAATGGTCAGCAGGTCGTTGGCCGCCTGCGCAATGGCCACGCGGGCCTCCGGCGCCACCTCGCCGCCAACAGAAACGGCACAGCTGCGGTACATTTTTGCTTTTTCCACAAGAGCGGCCTTGGCATTGTACTCCACCATGGTCACATCGAACAGCTGGCGCACGCGCTCGGTCTCCGCACCGTAGCGGCGCAGAGCAGCGGCGGCTTCAAAGGTACGCACACCGGTGTGCAGGGTAAAATCGCGGGTATCCAGCATGATGCCGGAGAGCAGGCCTTCGGCTTCCACCCGGTTGGGCTTGTCGTCGCGGTCGCCTATGTACTGCAAAAGCTCTGTTACCAGCTCACTGGCCGAGGAGGAATAGGGCTCGTGGCAGACAAGGTCCGGATTCTGGATGTAGCCCACGCCCTTGCGGTGGTGGTCGATCACAGCCACGCGGCCGCATTTTTCCAGGATCTCCTTGCTCTCCACAAGGCCCACCTGATAGGTATCCACCACGATGCACAGGGTGCGCTTGGAGATGATGGGCAATGCATCCTTCGGGTCGATGAAGTCGTCCTTCTGGCCCGCTTTGCACAGCGCATCGATCAGGCTGCCCGCCAGCGTGGCGTCCCGCTTGACGGCGATCACCGCCGGGACATCGCAGATCTTACAGATGCGCAGCACGCCCTCGGCGGAACCGATGGCGTCCAGATCGCTCATGCGGTGGCCCATAATGACCACGTGATCGGCTTCCTTAATGAGTTTGACCAGCTGGTCGGCCACGATGCGGCTGCGCACCTTGCTGCGCTTTTCCACGCCATGGCTCACGCCGCCGTAGAAAGTAAAGCCGTCCGGCGTCATTTCAGCGGCCTGATCGCCGCCGCGTCCCTGCGCCATGTCCAGCGCCTGCACGGCCATATCCTGCGCTTCCCGCAGGGTCTTGGCCCCGCGGCCAATGCCGATGGACAGCGAAAGGTTCACGCTGGGGTCCAGCGCACGGATCTTGTCCAGCACATCATAGCCACGGTTTGCAAACTGCTCCATCTGGCGCTCTTCCACCACGGCGATATAGCGGCCGCTGGCCACACGGCGCAAAAAGCCGCTGCCCCGGCCGATCATATCCTCCAGCGTGCGGTTGATGCCTTCCAGCAGGCGGGCGCGCTCGCTGTCCAGCATGTCACCAAACACATCATCGTAGCCGTCCACCAGAAACACCAGATAACCCGGACGGCTGGCTTTGTATTCCGCCTCCACCTTGCGCAGGGCGGTCTCCTCGTTCAGCACCAGCAGGGTCATGCTCTCGGCATTGCCGGGCACCGTGGAGCTGTGCACGCTCCACATGCCGTCTGCGAGGGTCAGCAGCTGGCCCTCCTGCTTGCGGCACTGCTGCAGGTCAAGGCCGGGCATCACCTTCTGCACACGGCTCACCAGCACATCCTGCCCGTTCAACAGGCGGGCACGGAACTGTGCATTGTACCACAGCACCGTCTCACCGGAAAGCAGCGCGGCCGGCTGCGAGAGCGGCTCCAGACTGAACTGCAGCTTGGAGCTTTCAAAGCTGCCGCCGCACATCCACCGGGCCACCCACTTGCGCAGCTGGCAGCGGAACAGCACCACCACAACGCCCCACAGCACCACCAGTGCCAGCAGCGCCGGCCATGCCGTGGGCCGCTGGACCAGCAGCACCAGCACCAGCAGGCCGCACAGCACGGCCAGACTGGCGGTGAGCATCTCCAATGTCCATCTTGGTTTTTGTTTCATTAAATCTCCTGCCTTCCGCCGCGTGTTCTGCGGCAGTGTGCCCGGCTCAGACTTCCATCAGGATGGGAAGGATCATCGGGCTGCGCTTGGTGCGCCGGTAGATATAGCTGCTCAGCGCTTCGCGCACACGGGTCTTGACGCTGTTCCAGTCGCGCACATGCTCGTCCACGCAGCGGTCCAGTGCATTTTCCACAATGCTCTGGGCGCCGTCCATCAGGCTCTCGTTCTCGCGCACGTACACAAAGCCGCGGCTCACGAGGTCCGGCCCGGCCAGCACCTTGCCGGTCTTGCTGTCCACGGTGGCCACAATGATCACCAAGCCGTCCTCCGACAGGTGCTTGCGGTCGCGCAGGACCACGTTGCCCACATCGCCCACGCCAAGGCCGTCCACCATCACGGCACCGGCCGTCACCGGTTCGCCCAGCTTCATCTCGTCCTGACTGAGGATGACGTTGGAGCCGTTCTCCGCAATGAGGATGTTGCTGGTGGGGATGCCAAGGCTTGCGGCGGTAAGGGCGTGCTTTTTGAGCTGCTTGTACTCACCGTGCACCGGCAGGAAATACTTGGGTTTGGTCAGGGTGAGCATGAGCTTCTGCTCTTCCTGACAGGCGTGGCCGGAAACATGCACGTCGTACATGCTCTCGTAGATCACCTCAGCGCCCAGCAGCAGCAGGCCGTTGACGATCTTGGTCACGCTCTTCTCGTTGCCGGGGATGGGGTTTGCCGAAATGATGATAAAATCGCCGGGACCCACGCGCACCTGACGGTGGCTGCACGATGCCATGCGGGACAGCGCGCTCAGCGGCTCGCCCTGACTGCCGGTGGTGATCAGCACCACCTGCTCCGGCGGATACTGGTTCAGTTCATCCACACTGATGAGGGTGCCCTCCGGGATGTGCATATACCCCAGCTCCTGCGCCATAGCGGTATTGTTCACCATGCTGCGGCCGCTGAATGCCACCTTGCGGCCATCCTCCACGGCCAGATCGATGATCTGCTGCACGCGGTAGATGTTGGAAGCAAAGGTGGCAATGATGATGCGCTTGTTGCGGGCGCGGGCAAACAGATTGCGCACGCCTGCGGCCACTTTCTGCTCGGTGGCGGTAAAGCCCGGGCGCTCGGAGTTGGTGGAGTCGCTCAGCAGGGCCAGCACGCCGCGCCGGCCATACTCTGCCAGCGTGGAAAGGTCGGTGACACCGCAGGCCAGCGGGGTGTAATCGATCTTGAAGTCGCCGGTCTGGATGATGGTGCCCGCCGGGCTGTCGATGGCAAAGGCCACCGAGTCCGGGATGGAGTGGTTCACATGGATGGGCTCAATGGTAAAGCAGCCCAGTTTGATCTTCTGCTTGGGCGTGATCTCCACGAATTTGGTCTTGCCCGCAAGGCCGAATTCTTCCAGCTTGTTCTTGATCAGGCCGCAGGTCAGGCGGGTGCCGTAGATGGGCAGGTCGATCTTTTGCAGCAGGTAAGGGATGCTGCCGATGTGGTCCTCGTGGCCGTGGGTGATCAGCAGGCCCTTGATGCGGTCCTTGTTCTGCACCACAAAGGTGAAGTCCGGGATCACCATATCCACGCCGTACATGTCGCTGTCCGGGAACACCAGACCGCAGTCCACGATGATCATGTCGCCGTTGCACTCGTACACGGTCATGTTCTTGCCCACTTCGCCCAAGCCGCCCAGCGGGTAGATGTGGATGGGCACAGCGGCTTCCTTGGGCTGCTGCGGGCGGCGGGGCCGACGGTTATAATACGGACGGCGGGTGGTGCGGGGGCGCTTTTCGCCTGCCTGTGCGGCGGGTACGCCTGCATTCTGGTTGGCCGCTGCGGCTTTGCCGCGCGGAGAAGCGTTGGTAGTTTCTTTCGACTGTGCCATTCTGACCTCCAAAAATCATTACAGCGCAAGCCGTTCCCACTTGAGGGAACAGCCGCGCTGTGCACGGGAAGCACCTTGAAAAATCGCATCGGCTTCCGTTGGATGCACCGTATAGAATGTATCGTTCAGCGTGTTTTTTGCAAACCGCTGCCTGTTCCATAAGAGGTTTTGCGCCAGATAAGTCCATCTGCTCGATGCGACCGTGGCTTTTCTGTTGGAACGCCCGGGCGCACGCCTTTGGTGCGCCCCTATACGCATTTTGTTGCAATAAGTATAGTATTTCCCGGCGTTTTTGTCAATTCCAAGGTTTGGCAGCTGCGGCACGGAATATACATTCGCACTTGACAGAAGCCGGAAAATAGCGCTAAATAAAGGTAACTCATTTTAGAAGGAGAACCGCATGAAGCAGGTCGAAGTGTACACCGACGGCGCGTGCAGCGGCAATCCCGGCCCGGGCGGCTGGGGTGCCGTACTGCGCTACCGTTTTAACGGCAAAGTTTATGAAAAGGAGCTGAGCGGCGGCGACGACAGCACCACCAACAACCGCATGGAGCTGACCGCTTTTATTGAAGCGCTGCGCCAGCTCAAGGAGCCGTGCGAGGTGCGGCTGTGCTCCGACAGCCAGTATGTGATCAACGGCCTGCAAAAGGGCTGGGCCAAAAACTGGCAGCGCCGCGGCTGGAAAAAAGCGGACGGCTTCCCTGCCCTGAACCCGGACCTCTGGGCGCAGGCGCTGGAGCAGGAAGCCCGGCACAAGATCACCTACGTCTGGGTCAAGGGCCATGCAGGCCATCCGGAAAACGAGCGCTGCGACCAGCTGGCCGTAGCCCAGAGCAAAGCACATGGCGGGAGGCAAGGGACATGAGCGACGCATTTTTGCCCGGCAGCGGGTTTGACACCTACGAAAGTCAGGATAAGGTCCTGATGCAGATGGACGGCAGCAGGGAATGTGCCGTAGCCGTGCGCATTTTGCAGCAGCAGGGCTTTGCGGTGGCAGGGGCCGCCGTGCGGCTGGATGCCCGGCAGGCCGCTCAAGCTGAAAGCGCCAAAAAGGCAGCAGAAGTCCTTGGCATCGAGTGCATCGTGCTGAACGCCGAAGCACTGGCCGGTCAGAGCGCAGACGCGCTGGGCGAAGGCGGCACGCCGCTGTTCGCCGCCCTGCTGACGGCTGCGGACAAACTGGGGATGCAGTACGTGGCCACGGCGCACCGCGCCCGGGTGGAGACCGGCGCAGACGGCGTGCACACCGTCTGCCCGCCTGCGGGTGCCGGTTCCGACGAGAGCGCCGTGCTGGCTGCTCTGCCACAGGCCGTGCTGGCCCGGCTGATCCTGCCGCTGGGCGATTTTGCGCCGGAAGATGTGGCGGAGATGGCCGAAGATTTTAAAGTTTAACAAATACAGTTTTGAATGGCCTCCGTTGCACTCTGGCCATATTCAGCGGAAACATTATTTTTATATTAGAATTCCGGAAAATCTGCGGATTTTCCGGAATTCTTTTTTCACAGGAAAGGCCGCTGCGGCACACGGCATCTGCTGTTTTTGCTTCCTGCGGAAACAGAGCCGCACGGCGGCAGAAATGCATTCTGCGGTTTGGACCCCATTCCCGTGAAAATGAAAATCGGGAACATCCGCAGATGTTCCCGATTTTCGCATTATCAATATAATTTCCGCTGAATATGGCGCAGCGCACGCGGAGCCATTCCAAATCGTTTTATCAGTTCTGGGGATGGACGATATCGCGCCAGTCCAGATCGCCGCGCTCCAAGCCGTGGATGAGCACCTCGGCGGTGGCAATGTTGGTGGCCATGGGGATATTGTGCACATCACACAGGCGCAGCAGGGTCATTTCATTCGGCTCGCTGGGCTTTGCGTTGATGGGGTCGCGGAAGAACAGCAGCAGATCGATCTCGTTGCAGGCAATGCGGGATGCGATCTGCTGGTCGCCGCCCTGCACACCGGCCAGAAAACGCTGCACCTGTAAACCGGTGGCTTCTGCGATCAGCTTGCCGGTGGTCCCGGTCGCTACCAGCTTATGCTGGCTCAGAATGCGGCAGTAGGCCGTACAAAACTGGACCATCAGCTCCTTTTTGGAGTCATGCGCAATGAGTGCGATCGTCATCCGTTACCCTCTCCTCTTCCTAAACGATTGGAACGCTTTGATCAAAAGCCCTTTGGTAGAAATGATATCACAAAATCCAATCTTTTACAACCGTTTTTTATACAAAACATTCAATTTTGTTTTCTTTTAAAGGGCCGCACCGCTCAAACCGACGCTGCTGCGCCCTTCCGGCTGTCCGTTTTGTCTCTTACGGCTCCGGCGCTATGGCATCCGGGTTCTGCTCGGTGTCCGGCTGTGTATCCTGTGCAGCGGGCTGAGCCGGTTGCTCTGCCGGTGCTTCAGGCACGGCGGTGTCCGCTGCGGGGGCCGTCTGCGCAGGCTGTGCAGCGGCAGTGCCGGCAGCAGTCTGGCCTGCGGAAGTCTGCCCGGCGGCATCGGTCTGGGCCGGGTCCTGATCCTGCCGGGCATCCTGCTCCGCTTCGGCCTGCTGGGCAAGGGTGCCGTCCTTGAGGGCAAAGTAGGCATTGGCGATATCCACCACAAGATCGCCGGTGCGGGCGCCGTAGCCGCCGTACTCGATGGTGATGCCAATGGCGATCTGCGGGTCGTCCGCCGGCAGATAGGCCACCATCATGGCGTTCAGGTAATGCTTGCCCGGGGCGTAGGTCTCGCTGCGCTGGGGCGTACCGGTCTTGCAGGCGATGGCCACCGGATAGCTGGCAATTTTGCCGCTGATGGTGCTGGGCACCTGCATCATGCCCTGCCGCACCAGCTGGAAGGTGTTGCCGGTGCCCTCGATCACATCCATGACCTCAGGCTTGGTCTCGCTGAGCACCTCGCCGGTATTGGTATCCAGAATGGCCTTGACGAAATGGGTGCGGTAGCGGGTGCCGTTGTTGGCCAGCGTTGCCGCGTAGGTGGCCAGCTGGATGGGCGTGACCACCGTGTTGCCCTGACCGATGGCGGCCTGCACATCCAGCGACGCGGTGTAGTTGGAGTCGCTCTTGGTGGTCAGGCGGCCCACAGCCTCGTTCACTTCCACGCCGGTGCGCTGGCCAAGGCCCAGCTTGTAGGCGTAGGCGTCGTAGACATCACTGGTCAGGCGGCGGCCCACATCATAAAAGAAGACGTTGCAGCTCCACTTGATGGCCGTTACCACATCGATGTTGCCGCTGTGGCCGTGGCGGGTGCAGCGGGGATGATAATCCTTGAAGTAGTTGTACACGCCGTTGCAGAACACCGTGGAATACTGGTTGATCAGGCCGCTGTCCAGCGCAGCCACCGCCACGGCGGGCTTGAAGGTGGAGCCCGGCGTATACAGGCCCTGCAATGCGCGGTTGAACAGCGGCAGGCTGGGGTCAGAGCTGTATTCCGTGTAGTTGGTGGCGTAGAGGTTCTGGTCGTAGCTGGGGTAGTTGGCTGCTGCCAGCACGCTGCCGTCCTTCACGTCCAGCACCACCACCGCACCGGCAGCGGCCTTCATGGTGCCGGTGTTGTACACGCGGTTGATCATATCGATGTTCTCGGCCAGCGCCTTATCCACTGCGCGCTGGAAGTTGCTGTCGATGGTCAGCTGCACGGTGTGGCCCGGCTCCGGCACGGTGGTAAGCTTGGTATCCACGATCACACCGTCCGAGTTGCGGGTGATGGTCTCTACGCCGTCCTTGCCGCGCAGTTCGTCCTCATAAACGGATTCCAGACCGGAAATGCCCAGAACATCGTTCATGTTATAGCCTTTTTCTTTCAGCGGGTAGGTCACCTGACCGTTTTCATCGGTCACTTTCCACTTTTCGGCCGTGATCTTGCCCACGCGGCCCAGCACAGCCGGGATGATATCGCTCTGGTCATAGCTGCGGGCGCTGGTCTCCACGATCTCCACGCCCGGCAGCTGCAAACTGTGCTCCTTGATGGTGGCCACCGTCACCGCACTGACGTTCTCCGCCATGACAAAGTTGTTCACATTGGAGAACGCCTGCCGGTCCATCTCGTAGTGGATGCCGGCCAGCACCCGCTGCCATTCCAGCGAGAAGTCTTGCAGGCCGTTTTTCTCCACCAGCATTTCCATCACGTCGTTGGCCGTGGCGTACTGCTGCAAACCAAGGGTCTCCTTCATATCGGCCAGCTGCTTCTGGTCGCTGGCGGAGGCATCATCGTCCGTAAAGGCATAATTGCCTGCGGCGTCTGCCTGCCCGATGAGCAGGGTATCGTTCCAGCTTTCGTCGTTTGCGCGCAGCAGCTCCACGATCTGCTGCAACATTTCGTCCAGATCGCGGTCGCCCATCAGCAGTTTGTTGAGCACCACGTTATAGCTGGTGGTAGTGGTGGCGATGCGCCGCCCGGCACTGTCCACGATATCGCCGCGGGCCGCCGTGACCGTAAAGTTATAATCGGTGGTGTTGGTGGCACGGGATTTGAAGTCATCGCCGTTGACCAGCTGCAAAAAGATCAGCCGCATCGCGTACAGGCCCATGATAAAACATGCCACTGCGATGAGCAGGATCATCCGGCGCACGACGGTTTTTCGTTCGTTTTGGTTCATCCGCGTTTCCTCCGGCGGTTCAGACTACGCCGTTGTCGATTTTGAACTCGTTGTAAATGCGCCGCACCAAGCTGAACAGCACCAGCGACGGCACCAGCGTCAGCACAGCCGAGGGCAGCACAAAGGTGAGCCAGCGGCTCACAGCCCAGCTATAGCCGGGCATGTAATAGAAAAACAGCCAGTCCAGCGTAAGCACCGCAAGGGCCGTGCCGGTGCCGATGAGCGCAAAGTTCCAAGTGCTGCCCTGCAAGTAGAGCTGCACCAGCACCGAAAGCGCAAAGCAGAGCAAAAGCAGTTCCAGCGCCAGCATGCCCACGGTACGCCCGGCGGTGTAGTCCCACAAAAGGCCGCACACCGCGCCAAACAGTGCCCCCGCAAACTCGCCTTCATACACGGCTACGGCAAGGCACAGCGGCAAAATGAACAGCGGCTTTGCCTGCCCCAGCTGGAACAGGCCGGGCGTTGTCTGCAATGCCGCGCACACAAACAGCGTCACCGCATAGCAGGCCCATTTCAGGATCTGGCTGCGGCTGCGCATGCGGCGTGATTCCATACAAAGCGCCCCCTTAATAATCGGTAATGACGAATACATGCTTGACGGTGCGCGGGTCTGCGCCCGGACGGACCACCGCCACCGAGGATTTGCCGCTGACTTCCGGCTCCACCTTCTGCACCACGCCCACCAGCACATCCGGCGGGAACACCCCGCCAAGGCCGGTGGTGATCACCTGATCGCCCATTTTGGTCTCGGCGGCACGCTCCAGGTTGGTGAGCACGCACAGACCATCGCCGGCATAATCGGCGCTGCCGCTGAGAATGCCGTTTTCCCGCGTGCGGGACACAACGCCCGCCGCGTTGAAGCTGGGATGCAGAATGGTCATCACCTTGCAGCTGGTGGTATCTGCCTCCACCACGACGCCCACAAGGTAGCCTTTATCGCTGATTACGGCGTCGTTCACAGCCACACCGTTCACGGTGCCGCAGTCCAGCGTAAAGCCGCCGAACTCGTCCAGCGGGTCGCGGCCGATCACAAAGCCGGAAACATAACTGGCCTCGCTGTTGGTATCCTGAATGCGGGCCAGCGCTTTATAGGCTTCGTTCTCCGCCTTGATGCGGTCGTAATCCACCATCTGCTGGCGCAGCTCGGCGTTCTCCGCTTCCAGCTGCTCGTTCTGGGCCATCACTTCGTCGATGCTGGTGTATTTTTCCCACACCGAGCCGATGCCGCCGCTCAGGGCCGACGTCACCTTCTGGAAGGGCATCAGCACCACGCTCAGCAGCTCCTGCGGAGCGGCGGTCAAGCGGCCGTTGGCACCGGCGTAGGCCATGATGCCCACAAGGAATACCGCCACAGCCACCAGTATCTTAAATTTCCATGTGTCAAAAAAATCCTTCAAGGGGGTGTCCTCCTGTTCGGGTGCCCACCATAAGAAAAGCGCGGACAGCTCTGCCATCCGCGCAAGGAACCTTGTTTGCAGCGGAAATCAGCGCAGACGCTGCGCAAAAGAGCGTTTTTCCGCAAGTATGGGCACCGCCCGTGTTACATGTGTCCGCCGTCGGTGTCCAGCACGTCGTGCAGCACGTCCACATGATCCAGCACCGCACCGGCACCCTTGGCCACGCAGTCCAGCGGGTCCTCCGCAATGTGCACGTCGATGCCGGTCTCGCTCTGGATCAGCTGGTCCAAGCCGCGCAGCAAAGCGCCGCCGCCGGTCAGGGTGATGCCGCGGTCGATGATATCGGCGCTCAATTCCGGCGGGGTGCGCTCCAGCGTCTCCTTGATGGCGCTGGTGATCTTGACCAAGCACTCCAGCAATGCCTCGCGCACATCCTCCGAGTGGACCACGATGTTCTTGGGCAGGCCGTCCACGAGGTTGCGGCCCTTGATCTCCATGGTCATTTCGGGGTCCAGCGCATAGGCAGAGCCGATCTCGATCTTGATCTGCTCCGCGGTGCGCTCACCGATCAGCAGGTTGTATTTGCGCTTGATGAAGGCAATGATGGCCTGATCGAACATATCACCGGCCATGCGCACACTGCGGGAAGCCACGATGCCGCCCAGAGAAATGACAGCGATCTCAGCCGTGCCGCCGCCAATGTCCACGATCATGCTGCCGGTGGGCTCGCTGATGGGCAGGCCCGCGCCGATGGCCGCAGCCATGGGCTCCTCAATGACGGACACCTGACGGGCACCTGCCTTCAGGGTCGCTTCGCGCACAGCGCGGCGCTCCACCTCGGTGACGCCCGACGGGATGCAGATGACCACGCGGGGACGGGAGAACATGCTGTTGCCGCATGCCTTTTTGAGGAAGTTTTCCAGCATATTGGCGGTGATGTCAAAATCGGCAATGACACCGTCCTTCAGGGGGCGCACCGCCACGATGCTGCCGGGGGTACGGCCAATGACGGCCTTTGCCTCGGCACCCACGCAGCGCACCTCGTCGGTCTTGGTGTCCACGGCCACCACCGAGGGCTCCCGCATGATGATGCCCTTGCCCTTCATATATACCAGCGTATTTGCGGTACCCAGATCGATACCCACATCTTTTGAAAACAGGCCCATTGTAAAAATTCTCCTTCTGCTTCCCAGTTTGATCTATCGCGTCAAAGCGTCCGGCGGCCCTTTTGTGCCGCCCTTACGCAGAATAACACGGTTCTATTATAGCCGCAAGCCACCGATTTCTCAAGCGTTTGCGCAAGTTTTCTTCGTTTTTTCCAGTTTTCTCACATAAAATGTGCCAGCAGCTGTACGGTGCGGCTCACGGGCAGGCCCATGATGGTATAGTAGTCGCCCTCGATGCGGTCCAGCCAGAGGGCGGCACGGCCCTGAACGGCGTAGGCACCGGCCTTGTCGTAGGGTTCTTTTGTGGAAGCGTAGAAGCTGATCTCTTCCTCGCTCAGCGGGAAGAAGGTAACGCGGCAGCTGTCCACAAAGCTTTCGGTGCGCGTGCCATCGGAGATGCATACGCCGGTGTGCACCTCATGGGTGGCACCGGAGAGGGCCCGCAGCATCCGTTTCGCGTCCTCCACGCTGTGGGGCTTGCCGAACACCGTGCCGTTCACATCCACCACCGTGTCACAGCCGATCACCACCGCACCCGGGTGCTGGGCCGCAACGGCAAAGCACTTGCCCCGGGCCAGCTGCTCCACCAGATGGGCGGGAGTATCGGCCTGCACGGCGCTTTCGTCAAAGTCGCTGACGCAGACGGTGAAATCGGTGGTGTACAGGGAAAGCAGCTCCCGCCTGCGCGGGCTGCCGGAAGCTAAGATCAAATTCATAGGACTCATCTTTCTTTTCAACATCCTCGCCCTCTCAGTCAAAACCTTGCGGTTTTGCCAGCTCTCCCAAAGGGAGAGCCCTTGGCAAAATCGTGAACTTCGTGTGGACTGCCAAAGGCTCCTACTTTGGGGGAGCCGGGCGCGAAGCAGCCCGAGAGGGCGAGCCAGTTTTATTATTTACCCGTGGAGCCAAAGCCGCCCTCGCCGCGCTGGGTATCGCCCAGCGTTTCGGCAGGCACAAAGGCAGCGGTGTACACCGGTGCGATGCACAGCTGCGCCACACGCTCACCGGGCTGGATGGTATAGGCTTCCCTGCCCAGATTGACCATGGGCACCTTCAGCTCGCCGCGGTAGTCGCTGTCCACCACGCCCACGCCGTTGGCCATGCACAGGCCGTGCTTGATGGCAAGGCCGCTGCGGGCGTACACCAGTGCCACGCTGTGGGCACCCGGCAGCTCGATGGCAAGGCCGGTGGGCACCAGCGCCCGCTCCATAGGCGCAAGGGTGAGCGGCGCATCCAGCACGGCGCACAGGTCGGCGGCGGCAGAGCCGGGGGTGGCGTAGGCGGGCACCTTTGCCCGGGCATCCAGTACCTTATATTTTACAGTGATGGGTTCCATAGTATACCTCGTTTTATATTCCTCTACTGCAAGCTCGCCCTTCGGGAGAGCTCCGGCATTGCGCCGCCGCAGGCGGACGATGCCGGTGAGAGGGTCAGTTCGTACCTTTAAAATACAGTCCGCGTGTAAAATCTTCTTCAAACGGTGCATGAACACGGATCATGTCAAGAATCTGCGCTGCTTCCTCACGGCTTTCCAGCGTGAAGTAGGCCACGCCGTAGTCCACTGTCAGAGCACCCGGCTTGTCCCCCATATAAATAGGTACGGGGTTATAGATGGTGCGCACGCCAAGGCCGCACCGCACCGGGAACTTCTTTGCCTTGCGGTCGGTCAGGGTGCCGGCCTTGTCGCAGTGGGCGCAGTCGTGGATGTTTTGCAGCGGGCAGGCGCGGGTGATCATCAACGGCATGTGGCCGTACACCAGCACGCCGGTGGGCACCGGCCTGCCGCTGCGGGTGGGCGCAATGGTGCTGATGTCGCTGTCCTTCACTTCCGGCAGGATGAGCATGGAGTCAAGGCCGTTGTCCGCGTAGAACTGCGCAGCCAGCTGGTTTGTGATGTTCAGCCCAAAGCTGCCGCTCATGGGCAGGCCGCGGCACAGCCGCAGGTGGGCGATGTTGCTCACTTCGTACCCCGCAAAGCCGGCGTCCTGCGTGGCCGCGATGCGGCGGGCAGTGTCCTCTTCCAGACGGCCGAACATGACCCGGGGCAGTTCCAGAAGGGTCTTGCCGCGCCATTCCCGGGGCACGCGGTCCGCCTGCGCAATGGGCAGGATAAGATACTCGATGCCGTCAAGCGCCCGCTCCGGCACCTGCTCCCAGCTTTCAAACCGGGCGCGCAGAGTGCGGTGGGGCGGCAGGGTGCGCAGCGGCAGGGCGGGCACATGCTCGTCCGTTGTGGGCCACGGGCGCAGCACCTCCCGCTTTTTCAGCAGGGCGTCCAGCGCTTCCCGGCGCAGCTCGTTCACAGCGCCGCCGGGCACAAACCACGGCCCGCCGTCCATTTCCACGGTGATATCGCCCTCTGCCACCGCAAAGGGCGTGCCGCCGGTCTTGGCAAGGCTGCGGTGCAGGCTCTCGGCGGGGTCGGTGCGGGCGGGCTGCGGCTCAGCGTCGCCATAGGCGAAGGCCTTGTTGCCGTCTGCATCCGTGACGGTGAGCTTCTCGCCGCCCTCTTCGATCTCCAGCTTCATCTTCACCGGCACACGGCTGCGCTCGCGGCGGTAAAGCTCCCGCAGCATGGGCAGGGTCTTTTTGGTCTGCTCGGCGTCCGCTTCACTGCGCACGCCGAACATGCTGCCGTCAATTTTGCCGTCCAGATAGCCGGAGGTAAAGCCCGACCGGCTGAACGCATTCTTCAAAAGGTCGCGGTCATAGGCACGGCCCTCGCGGCCCGCCAGACAGGCGCTGACTGCCGCCGCCACATACTCCGGCGTGCGCAGACGGCCTTCGATCTTTGCCGATGCCACGCCCAAAGCCTGCAATTTGTCCAGCTTATCAATGACCGAGTTGTCCTTTAAGGAAAGGTGGTGCAGGCGGCCCGGCTTGCCTTCCGGCAGGGCGTTGGCCTCAAACGGCAGGCGGCAGGGGCCCGCGCAGGAGCCGCGGTTGCCGCTGCGTCCGCCCAGAAATGCCGACATATAGCACTGGCCGCTGACGCACATGCACAGCGCACCGTGCACAAAGCACTCGGTCTCAATGCCGCAGTGCTTTGTGATGTGCTCCACCTCGGGCAGGCTCAGCTCACGGGCCAGCACCACCCGGGTGAAGCCCAGTTCTTTGAGTTCCAGTGCGCCTTGCAGGCTGTGCACGCTCATCTGGGTGGAGCCGTGGCGGGGCAGCTGCGGCGCAATTCTGCCGATCAGCGTGGCCACGGCAAGGTCCTGACAGATCACGGCGTCGGCACCGGAAGCGGCCACCGCGCGGATGGCGGCTTCCAGCGCAGGCAGCTCGCCGCCATAGACGGTGGTGTTCAGCGCCACATGCACGGCTACGCCCCGCGCATGGCAGAAGGAGACCGCATTTTTCAGCGTCTCCGCGTCAAAATTATTGGCACTGGTGCGGGCATTGAAGCCCGAAAAGCCCAGATACACCGCATCGGCCCCGCTGAACACAGCGGCCCGCAGCATCTCTTCGTTGCCCACCGGGGCAAGGATTTCGATCTTTGACATACTTCTCCTTTATCCTGTAAAGCGGCTTACTGTACCTTATCCGCATTTTCCCCGGCGGCATCCTGCTGCGCTGCCTGCTGGGCACGCTCTTCCCGCCGGGCTTCCTTATTGCGCAGCTTTTCCAGCTGCTCCCGCAGGGCAGCAGCTTCCCGCCGCAGCACCTCGTTTTCCGCCTTTGCCTTGTCCTCGGCCAGCTTTGCGCGGGCAGCGTCCGCAATGTAATCCTGGATCTGGCTGCGCATGTTCTCAGCACTGCCGGTGCTCTTGCGGTATTCGTCCAGATAATCCATGGCGCAGAACACCGCCGCCTTTGTTACCGAAAGGTTCGCATTCTCGTCCAAAAGCTTGGTGATGTCCTCATCCAGCTTTTTGGCCAGCGACACAATGTATTTTTCCGGGTCTGTCGTTGCAATGGCATACGGCGTACCCGCAATGTTCACCCGTACCTTGTTGACCATATCTATTCCCCTTTTTATCCATTTCCGCCCTTGCAGCAGGCGGTATCATCTCTGAGCATTGCCGGGATTTGGCACCGTTCCCGGTATCGTTTCGGTGCAATTGTACCTACCGGGCGAGTTACCCGGCACATTTCTCCCGGAGTTTGTGCCCGAAAAAGTTTCGGGCAGCAGGTTCCTCTTTTTATTATAATATAAATAAGCATCAAGAAAAAGTGTATTTTTTGAAATTTTGGCATATTTATCAGAAAGTTCAATAAAAAAATGTCAGTTACGGAAAAAATCCCTTGATTCCTTGCATTTGTCATTCTGCCATATTATAATATCTTTGTTATGTTGGCGGCAGAGCAAGTGAGGGAAAGTGCCTGCAGGCGCCAATTATTTCAATTATTTTAGCAAAGCTGAAAACTTATGCGGATAGGAGTACCTTTATGACATCGAAAGAATTCGGTAAACTTCTTCAGGACAAGCTCACCAGCGAGTACGGCGTGGAGCTGAGCGTTGCTTCCAACCAGCAGATCTACCGCTCTCTGGCGCTGATCTGCCGCCAGATGATGAGCGAGAACCACAAGAAATTCCAGTCCAAGGCCATTGGCACCGGCACCAAGCAGGTGTATTACCTGTGCATGGAGTTCCTGATGGGCCGCAGCCTGAAAACCAGCCTGCTGAACCTTGGCTTGGACGAAGTGGCAAAGAAGGCCCTGTCCGACGCTGATATCAGCATCGACAGCATTTTTGAGGAAGAGCCGGACGCAGGCCTTGGCAACGGCGGCTTGGGCCGCTTGGCTGCCTGCTATCTGGACGGCATGGCCACCACCGGCATCTGCGGCACCGGCTACTCTATCCTGTACGAGTACGGCATCTTCAAGCAGAAGATCGTGGACGGCTGGCAGCAGGAGCGCGCCGACAACTGGCTGCCCGGCGGTCAGGTATGGCTCAAGAGCCACCCGGATCAGGCCGTGGAAGTGCGCTTTGACGGCGAGATCCACGAGAACTGGGACAATGGCTTCCACTATATCCAGCACACCAACTACAACAGCGTCATGGCTGTTCCCTCCGATATGTACGTGCAGGGCTACGACGGCAAGGGCGTTGCAAAGCTGCGCCTGTGGCAGGCAAAGGCACCGGATTTTGATATGTCCAGCTTCTCTCTGGGCAACTACAACACTGCCATGAGCAAGAATGCCAACGCAGAGCTGATCTCCAAGGTGCTGTACCCCAACGACAACCACGTGGAGGGCAAGATCCTGCGCCTGCGTCAGCAGTACTTCCTGTCTGCCGCATCCATCGGCGATATCGTGCAGAACCACCTGTCCAGCTATGCCACCCTCGAGAACCTGCCCGACAAGGTGGCCATCCAGCTGAACGATACCCACCCCACCCTCGCCATCCCCGAGATGATGCGCATCCTGTTGGACGAGTGCGGCTTTGACTGGGACAAGGCCTTCGGCATCTGCCAGAAGGTGTTCTCCTACACCAACCACACCGTCATGGCCGAGGCTCTGGAAAAGTGGAACGTGGACATCTTCAAGATGACCCTGCCCCGCATCTACCAGATCGTGGTGGAGATGGACCGCCGCGCCCGCGCCGAGCTGGAGAAGGTCTTCCCCGGCGACAAGGGCAAGATCGACTATATGGCACTGATCGGCGACAATCAGGTGCGCATGGCAAACATCTGCGCCTACACCGCCAACAGCATCAACGGCGTGTCCAAGCTGCACAGCGAGATCATCAAGGACAGCGTCTTCCACGACTACTACCTGTTCAAGCCGCAGGCCTTCAAGAACGTGACCAACGGCATCGCTTACCGCCGCTGGCTGCTGGCCTCTAACCCCGGCCTGTGCAAGCTGCTGGACGAGACCATCGGCGACGGCTACAAGCACGATGCTTCCGATCTGACCAAGCTGAACAAGTTCGAGAGCGACAAGACCGTCCTCAAGCGCCTGAACGAGATCAAGCTGGAAAACAAGCAGAGCTTCGCCAACTATCTGGCAAAGAGCACCGGTCAGGTGATCGACCCGAACTCTATCTTCGATTGTCAGGTCAAGCGTATGCACGAGTACAAGCGCCAGCACCTGAACGCACTGAACATTGCTGCCCAGTACCTGTACCTGAAGGAGAACCCCAACGCCGACTTCATCCCCAAGACCTATATCTTCGGCGCAAAGGCAGCTCCCGGCTACTACATGGCAAAGCAGATGATCCGCATGATCTGCAAGCTGGGCGACCTCATCAACAACGACCCCGCTGTGCGCGACAAGCTGCGCGTGGTCTATCTGGAAGAGTACTGCGTCTCTCTGAGCGAGCACCTGATGCCCGCTGCCGAGGTCTCTGAGCAGATCTCTCTGGCAGGCACCGAGGCTTCCGGTACCGGCAACATGAAGTTCATGCTGAACGGCGCTATCACTCTGGGTACTCTGGACGGCGCAAACGTGGAGATCGCAGATGCTGCCGGCAAGGAGAACGAGCTGATCTTCGGTATGCTGACCCCCGAGGTGAACAACCTCAAGCAGGTGGGCTACCATCCCAACGCCTTCATCATGGGCGACGATGTTGCCAACAACGCTCTGAACTTCCTGGAGCGCGGCTGGAACGGCGAGAACTTCCACGAAGTGACCGAGAACCTGCGCAGCAGCGACCCGTATATGGTCATGGCCGACTTCAAGGATTACCGCCGTGCACAGGCCGATTTGCAGAAGCTGTATGCCGACCGCGAGAAGTGGGCACACATGAGCCTGAAGAACATTGCCAACAGCGGCATCTTCAGCGCCGACCGCTCTGTGCTGGATTACGCACACGACATCTGGTACGCTTCCCCGGTGCCCATGGGCAAGTAAGAAAACCCTCTCCGTCATTGCTACGCAATGCCACCTCTCCCGAAGGGCGAGGTTTAAGAGTTCTTCCCTGAAAGTTTCCCTCTCTTGCAAAAAGCTCCCCCCTCGGGGGAGCTGGATGCCGAAGGCAGCCTGAGAGGGTTTGCCAAAAAATCCATCTGCCCCGGCGGCGTTTGGCCCGCCGGGGCTTTTTTGAGAAAGGACGACCCTGCTTTGTCTTGTCTGTTCAATAGCTACGACCCCTATTTCAAGCAGCCATTTGGTGCGCTGCGGGCCGGTCAGACCGTGCGCCTGACCCTTTGCATCCCGGAAGAGCTGGGCTATGTCGATCCTCATCTGGTGCTCCAGAAAGAGGGCAAATATGACGTGCCTGTGCACTACCGCATGAAATTTGACGGCCAGACCCCCCAGCAGAACCACTTCTCCGTGGAGCTGCCGCTGAACGACCCGGGCCTGTACTTCTACTACTTCGACCTCTACACCGACTTCCGCCGCATCTACCGCGGGCCGGACAACTGCGGCGTTGTCAGCTGGCAGGAAGGCGAAAAGTGGCAGATCACCGTCTACGATGCCGGTTTCCAGACCCCGGAGTGCATCAAGGGCAAGGTGTTCTATCAGATCTTCCCGGACCGGTTCTGCGAGGGCATTGAGAACAAGCCCATGCCTTTCCCGGACCGGCTGTATCAGGCCGACAAACACGCCGAACCCTTCTGGCAGCCCAACGAGACCGGCGGCCACCTGAACGAGGACTATTTCGGCGGCGACTTGGAAGGCATCCGCATCAAGCTGCCCTACCTGCGGGAGATGGGGGTGGATTACCTTTACCTCAACCCCATCTTTGAGGCCCACTCCAACCACCGCTACAACACCGCCGACTATCTCAACGTAGACCCGCTGCTGGGCACCAACGAGGAGTTCGAGGTGCTCTGCCGCGAGGCCGCCAAGTACGGCATTGGCATCGTGCTGGACGGTGTGTTCAGCCACACCGGTTCCGACAGCCGCTATTTCAACCGCGAAGGCCGCTATGGTGACGGCGGCGCTTACCGCGACCCCAGTTCCCCCTACCGCAGCTGGTACGATTTTGACCCCAAGTATAAGGGCGGCTACCGCAGCTGGTGGGGCTTCGAGACCCTGCCCGAGGTGAACGAAGAGAACCCCTCCTATGTGGAGTTCATCACCGGCGAGGGCGGTGTCATTGACACATGGCTGCGGCGCGGCGCGGCAGGCTTCCGGCTGGATGTGGCCGACGAGCTGCCGGACGATTTTATTGAAAAGATCCGCGCTGCTGTCAAGCGGGTCAGCCCGGAGAAGTTTTTGCTGGGTGAAGTGTGGGAGGACGCCACCACCAAATACGGCTTTGGCCAGCGCCGCACCTACCTGCTGGGCAAGGGGCTGGACAGCGTGATGAACTACCCCTTCAAGAACGCTGTGCTGGATTTTGTAAAGGGCAAGCCTGCCCAGCAGGCCATGGGCGAAATTTTGTCCATCTGCGAGCACTACCCTGCCCCCGCCATGGACACGGCGCTGAACTTCCTCTCCACCCACGACACCGAACGCGCCCTGACCGTCATTGCGGACGAGCCTGCCAACGGTCGTGGCCGCGAGTGGCAGAGCGGCCGCTGTGTGACCGGTGAAGCCTACGAGGAAGGCATGCTGCGCCTGCGCATGGCCTATGCCATCATCTACACCCTGCCCGGCGTGCCCTGCCTGTACTATGGCGACGAGATCGGGATGCAGGGCTACCGCGACCCCTTCAACCGCGCGTTCTACCGCTGGGACAGCCACGAGGAGCGCCTGCGCCCGGTGCTTGCCCAGCTGGCACAGCTGCGCCACAGCTGCGAAGCCTTCCGCACCGGTGCGCTGCGGGTGCTGCGGGCGCAGGACGGCATCCTGCACTACCAGCGCGTGGGCGAAGCAGAAACCGCCGAGATCATCGTGAACCGCTCGGAGCACATCATCGTGGAGCCGCTGGCTTCCGGCAAGCACACGGAGGTGAACCCCATGGGCTTTACCATCGTGGTGGAGGAGAACGGTCATAACCCGAACCACAGCTACTACGATATCCAGTGATGCCGCAGGCCCGCAACTATTTAAAATGCTCTCCGCTTGTGCTCTGAGCATCAATAGCGGAATTCTATTCTTTATTTGTAAGCCGGGAAGATCTGCGGATCTTCCCGGCTTACTTTTTCACAGGAAAGGGCGCAGCGGCTGACAGGCAGTTTTCCTTCACGACCTTCCCCCGTGAAAATGCGTTTGCTGCGGCCCGCAGGCCGCGGCAAACGCTCAACTCAAACCAACGATTCCTCTGATTATGGCCAGAGCACAGCGGAGGCCATTCTAAATCGTCGCCCTTAAAAAGAAGCACTTCTTTTCGCATTTCTTTTTCATTTTTGTCTCTATTTCGTTTTCTGTGCAACGTTCCAGCAAAAAACGCTTGACCTTCCACCCGGGGGATACTCTATAATAAGGGCATAAGGAGGGACGCTTATGAATCCTGTTCCATTTCTCTGGCTGGCTGCCGTGGTGGGCTTTTTGCTGTTGGAGGCTTCCACCTTCAGCATGACCTCCGTCTGGTTCGCCGTCGGCGCAGCTGCCGCTCTGCTCACCTGCCTGTTCACTGCTTCGTTCCGCGTGCAGGCGCTGGTGTTCATTGTGGTAAGCACCCTGTGCCTGCTGGCGTTCCGCCCGCTGGCCGCAAAGCTGCACCACAAGGCCACCCCCACCAACGGCGACCGTAACCTTGGCCGGGAAGCCACCGTGCTGACCCCCGTTTCCGCCGATGTGCCGGGCCGCGTCCGGCTGGACGGTGTGGACTGGAACGCCCGCTGCGCCACCCCCGGCGACACTCTCACCCCCGGGCAGCGCTGCCGCGTGACCGAGCTGCACAGCACCCTGCTCATTGTGGAGCCTGTTCTGACCGAAAGCCGCAAGGCGTAATCCACCCATCAAAAAAGGAGAACCACTATGGTCATGTTTTTTCTGATCCTCGCGCTGGTCTTTGTTGTGCTGCTGGTGGTGATCACCAACATCGTCATTGTGCCGCAGTCCAAGGTGTACGTCATCGAGCGGCTGGGCAGCTACTCCGACACATGGTCGGCAGGCCTGCACATCAAGATCCCCTTCATCGAGCGCATCGCCAAAAAAGTGAGCCTGAAAGAGCAGGTGGCCGATTTTCCCCCTCAGCCGGTGATCACCCGCGATAATGTTACCATGCAGATCGATACCGTGGTATTCTTTCAGGTGATGGACGCCAAGCTCTACACCTACGGCGTCAACCAGCCCATTGCGGCCATTGAGAGCCTGTCCGCCACCACTCTGCGCAACATCATTGGCGAGATGGAGCTGGACCACACCCTCACCAGCCGCGACGTCATCAACGGCAAGATCACCGCCATCCTTGACGAAGCCACCGATAAATGGGGCATCAAGGTGAACCGCGTGGAAGTGAAGAACATCATCCCGCCGCGTGAAATTCAGGAAGCCATGGAGAAACAGATGAAGGCTGAGCGCGAGAAGCGCGCCGTCATCCTGAAAGCCGACGGTGAAAAGCAGGCTGCCATCACCGCCGCCGAGGGCGAAAAGGAAGCCGCCATCCTGCGTGCGGACGCGGTGAAGCAGCAGCGCATTCTGGAAGCCGAGGGCGAGGCACAGGCCATTCTGGCCGTGCAAAAGGCCAACGCCGACGCCATCCGTCTGCTGAACGAGGCCATGCCCAGCGACAAGGTTCTGGCCATCCGCAGCTTGGAAGCACTGGCCAAGGTGGCCAACGGCAAGGCGACCAAGATCATCATTCCTTCGGAATTGCAGAATCTGGGCGGCGTGGTGCCCAGCATCAAGGAACTGATGACCGAACCCAAGGACGCAGAGTAAAAAATTTATAAAGGACCGCTTCCTCGCCCTCTCAGTCTCACTTCGTTCGACAGCTCCCCCAAAGTGGGAGCCCTTGGCAGAATGATAAAGTCTCCGGTTTTGCCAAAGCCTCTCCCTTTGAAAGACTTCCCCCGGTCGGGGGAAGATGTCACGCAAGTGACAAAAAGGGGGAGCAAGGTGGCATTGCGCAGCAATGACGGAGAGGGCGAGGCCGCTTGTGGAGGAGCATCACTATGATCTACGATACCCTGAACAACCTGCCCAACTATCTGGGCGTCAGCGACAATCTGGACACGGTCATTGAATACATCATGGCCCGGGATATCACCACCCTGCCTGCCGGACGCACCCGCATCGATGGCGAAAAGGCTGTGGTCACGGTGAGCACCGTCACACCCCAGACCTCCGACAAGGCCCTGTTCCAGCGGCACGACAACCACATCACGCTGGAGACCGATCTGGACGGCAGCGAGCTGTTTGAGGTGAGCCTTGCCGAGCTGACTCCCACCAAACCCACCGATGAAGCCATGGACACCACCGTGGGCACCGCCGGCACCAGCATTGCCGGAATGCTGTGCGAAGGCCGCTTTGCTCTGTATCTGGCCGGGGAGCCGTATAAATCCGGCTTAAAGGCGCAGGGCTGCGGCAAGCTGAAAAAGGCTGTGTTCAGCATCGAGCTGGACCCGGACGAGGAGGAAGCCGAGGAATAACTGAAAGGAGACTTTCTGGATGGGATTTTTTGCTGTACTGGCTGCAAGCCTGTTTGCCGTGTTCCTCTTTACCGTGTTCGGCGGCTATTCGCTGCTGCTCTGGTGCCAGCAGTCCCTGTGGATGGTCGTTCCTCCTGCATTGGTGCTTGCGGTTCTGATTTGGACATTCCTGAAAATGGACGACAAGATCACCGCCCTGCAAAAGCGGGTGGACGAGCTGGAGGCCGCACAGAAAAACGCCGAAGAATCTGAGAAATAAATACAGCGCCGCCCTTGCCGGAGAAGCTTTTCCGGCAGGGGCGGCGCATTTTTTACACCTTACTTTTTATCCTGTGGGTCATCCAGTCCTTGGAACATCACCATGCCCAGACTTGCAAAGCTGGCACCCAGCACAAAACCGACTGTTCCCAGCGTCATACTGAACAAAACGCCCATGGCAACGCCGAACAGGATGCCCGCGATTTGGCTTTTCTTCATCTTACTGCTCTGCCCTTCCGTACCATGCAACAGACAGCCGCCACGAGGCGGCATACAGCGCCAGCGCCGCCGCCAGCACGACCACCAGCACCAGCAGCGAGCCATGGGCGGGCAGGATGCTTTCCAAAGCGTTGTCCCCCGAAGAGACGAAATAGCCCATAAAGCTCGCAAGAATACCGATGCTCAGGTAGTACACATACCTTGCCTTCTCGTAGCCAAAGCGGTAGGTCAGCGGCAGCAGGATGATGTTGCCCAGCAAAGTCAGCATAGCAACCTGAAGCAGGGTCGCCACGGTGATCTGCACCGTCACCGTGCCCCAGAGCAGCTGTGCTGCTGCCAGCGCTGCCATGCTCAGCAGCTCCGCCAGCACCATACCGCACAGGCCGATGAGGTATTTACCACCCACCAGCTGCTCTTTTGTCACCGGCAGAGCGGCGCTGTAAGCGCTGAACCGACCGTTCTGGTCGTAAGCCAGCAACGTCATAGGCAATATCCCCAGCAAAAGCCCGCCGTACAGCATAAAGAAATTCGAGCCTTCCTTCATGAAAAACGTTCCCATCAGCATCATAGCCACCGACACCAGAATGATCCATCTGGTGTAGCTCCACATCTGATAGGCATCCTTCAGTAGCAGACCTTTCATTGCACGTTTTCCCCTTTCACCATCAGTACAAACAGTTCCTCGATGCTCACCGGGGTAAGCTCTGCCCCGGCGGGCATTGCATCCCGGCGCACAAGCGCCTCGGCGCCGTAGGGGGTGACCCGCTTACCGTATACCCGTGTATCCAGTACCGCCAGCTGCGCCGCCGTGCCATGCCACAGGGCGTATTCCTCCCGCAGGGCGTCCTTTTCCTCACAGAGCAGCAGCCTGCCCTTGTGCAGGAAGGCGATGGTATCGCACAACTTTTCCAAATCGCTGACGATGTGAGAGGAGATGAGGATAGAGTGGTTTTCGTCCCGGGCAAAGTCCAGCAGCAGGTCGGTCACCTCGTCCCGCACCACCGGGTCCAGCCCGTTGGTGGCTTCGTCCAACAGCAGCAGCTTCGGGTGGTGCGCCAGTGCCACGGCGATGCACAGCTTCATCTTCATGCCGGTGGAGTAGTCCTTGTACTGCTTTTTGTCCGGCAGGCCGAACTTTTGGCACAGCTCCGCATAAGCGGCAGCGTCCCAGTTGCGGTAGATGCCCGCCATCACCTTGCCCGCCTGCACCGCGTTCAGGCACAGGGGGATGCCCTCGCTGCCCAGCACCACGCCGATCTCCTCCTTGGTGCGGACGGAAGCGGTGCGGCTGTCCCTGCCAAGGATGGTCACGGTTCCGCCGTCCCGCTGCACCATATCCAGAATCAGCCGGATGGTGGTGCTTTTGCCCGCTCCGTTCTCGCCGATCAGGCCGCAGATGGTGCCGCCGGGCAGGGTCAGGTCCAGCGGTCCAAGGGTAAAGTCCTTATAGTGCTTTGTAAGCCCCCGCAGTTCCAGTGCGTTCATATTCAGCCCTCCCACAGCAGTTCCAGCATCTCCCACAGCTCTTCCCTGCTCAGCCCACAGGATGCGGACAGGCGGACGGCCTCGGTAAGGTGCTCTTCAATCTTTTTCAGGTTTTCTTCCCGCAGCAGCTCGGTATTTTTAGGGGCTACAAAAAAGCCCTTGGCCGGCACCGCGTAAAGAAAGCCCTCTTTTTCCAGCTCGTCATAGGCGCGTTTCGTGGTAATGACGCTGATGCGCAGATCCCGTGCCAGCCCTCGGATGGAAGGCATCGCTTCGTCCGGCTGCAAAGCCCCGCTGATGATCTGCTGCTTGATCTGGTTGTAGATCTGGTCATAGATGGGCGCGCCGCTTTTGTTGTTGATAAACAGTTCCATCGGCTGCTCCTTTGATGCTTTCGTTTCATCTGTATATGTACAGTATATACAGTAGGTGCAGTTTTGTCAATGCTTTGAGCCTAAAAAATCCCACCATTGATGAAATGGCAGGATATCTGTTGTAATATAGTTATTTTTATGCTATTCTATCGTTGAGCTTGTTTTTCAGGCTCCATCAGGCGTTATCCACAAACGCAGGCGGCTCTCCTTACCGGCACCTAGGCGTCGGGCAAGGCGTTTTTCCTTTTTGATATTCGCGTTCCCCGGACGCCCAAGGGCGGAAGGGGGTGATGCACCATGACGTTTGAACAGATCGTATTGCTGCTCACGCTTCTTGGCGGAGCGATTTATGTTACGTTTCAGATTACATGGACTGTTTCTCACAGTGATGACAAAAAGAAAAAGTGACCGCCTTCATAGTTCCCCAACTTGAACGGTCACTTTTCTTTTTGATTCGTGATAATCTGGTAAGGAGCTAGCCGTTTGCCGGATAGTGCCTTTTGTATTTTTAGTATAGTCTGCTTTGATACTTTTGTCAAGCCATCGTGTTTTTACAGTGCCTTGATTGCTTCCTTGATGCGCTCGGCGGCCACCTTGGTCTTTTCGGCGTCACCGAAAGCGGTCAGGCGGAAGTAGCCCTCGCCGCACTCGCCAAAGCCCACGCCCGGGGTGCCCACAACGCCGCAGTTTTCCAGCAGCCAGTCGAAGAGCTCCCAGCTCTTCATATTGCCGGGGCAGCGCAGCCAGATATAGGGGCTGTTCTTGCCGCCGCAGTACCACACGCCGCACTCGTCCAGTGCGTCTGCAATGACCTTGGCGTTCTTGCGGTAGTAGTCCAGATTGGCCTGGATCTCGGCCATGCCGCTCTCGGTGAACACCGCGGCAGCGGCGCGCTGCACAACGTAGGGCACGCCGTTGAACTTGGTGGTCTGGCGGCGCAGCCACAGCTTATTGATGTTCATGCCCTCGCGCTCCAGCTCTTTGGGCACCACGGTGTAGCCGCAGCGGGTGCCTGTGAAGCCTGCGATCTTGGAGAAAGAGCAGATCTCAATGGCGCACTCGCGGGCACCCTCGATCTCGAAGATGCTGCGGGCCAGCTCACCGTCCGAGATGAAGCACTCGTAAGCGGCATCGTACAGGATGATGGCATCGTTCTTCTTGGCGTAGTCCACCCATGCCTTGAGCTGCTCGCGGGTGTAGGCGGCACCGGTGGGGTTGTTGGGGCTGCAAATATAGATGATGTCCGCCTTCACGCTCTCGTCCGGCATACCAAGGAAGCCGTTTTCCTGACTGGTGCGGCTATAGATGATCTTGCGGCCATCGGTCACGTTGTCGTCCACATAGGTGGGGTAAACGGGGTCTGGCACCAGCACGGTGTTGTCCACATCGAACAGGCCCAGCACGTTGGCAAGGTCGCTCTTGGCACCATCGGAAATGAAGATCTCATCCTCGGCCAGCTTTGTGCCGCGGCCTGCATAGTAGCCCTGAATGGCCTGCTTGAGGAAGGGATAGCCCTGCTCCGGGCCGTAGCCGTGGAAGCCCTCTTTGGTGCCCATCTCGTCGGCCGCGTCGTGCATGGCCTTGACCACGCACTTTGCCAGCGGCTGGGTCACATCGCCGATGCCCAGACGGATGATCTCCTTCTCCGGGTGTGCTTCCTGATAAGCGGCCACCTTGTGGGCGATGTCCACGAACAGGTAGCTGGCCTTCAGCTCGTTGTAGTGTTTGTTCATCTTCATAATACTTTCCCTCGCTTTTGTTTTGGTATGGCCCTCTCAGTCATCTCGCATCCGCTCGATGCCAGCTCCCCCGAGTGGGGGAGCTTTTTTGTTGTGAAGAAAAGATTTTCCTCTTGATGTGAAAAAGCTCGCCCTTCGGGAGAGCTGTCGCCGTCAGGCGACTGAGAGGGTTCTCGCTTTTCTTACACTTCCGTTGTGCCTTCGCACACGGTCTCCGCCGCGCCGGTCATGAGCAGCTGCCTGCCGGGCAGCACCCGGATGGTCAGCACGCCGCCGCGCAGCTGCACGTGAACATCCTCACCTGCGGGGCACAGCCCCAGCTCCGTGAGGGCCGCCACGGTGGCGCAGGTGCCGGTGCCGCAGGCCCATGTCTCACCGCTGCCGCGCTCCCACACCCGCATTTTCAGGTGGGTGGCATCCACCACCTGCACGAACTCGGTGTTGATGCGCTCCGGAAAATTTGCGTGGTGCTCGAAACCGGGGCCGATGTCCTCCAGCTTCAGGCTGTCCACATCCTGCACCACGGTCACGCAGTGAGGGTTGCCCACGCTGATGCAGGTTACCTGCCAGTCTTTCCCGTCCACGGTCAGGGGCTTATCCACAAGCGCGCCGTCTCCCATGTTCACCGCCGGCAGGTCAGCAGGCATGGCACTGTAGGCACCCATCTCCACCTGCCACAGGCCTCTGCCCTTGCGGGTGACGGTCTTCAGGCCGCTGAGGGTATCAATGGCAAGGGTCTCTTTGGCAATGCCGTGGGTATACAGCCACTCGGCCACGCAGCGGATGCCGTTGCCGCACATCCTGCCCTCGCTGCCGTCGGCGTTGAAAATGCGCATCATGCCGTCAGCACCCGCCGTCTGCGCAGCGCAGATGCAGATGATGCCGTCGGCTCCGATGGAAAAATGCCGCCGGGACAATTTTTCGGAAAGGGCTGCGATATTCTCCGGCACACCGCTTTCGCGGCAGTCCAGATAAATATAGTCGTTGGCGCAGCCCTGCATTTTGGTAAATGAAAGCTTCATGTTCCATTCTCCTTATTGGTGAACAGTCCGTTCACCTGAACTCGCTTCTCTATAATGATAAGAAACCCGGGGGCTTCTGTCAAGCGAAAATATGCGTTTTGGAACTTTTTTCGTGTTCCCGGACGGGAAAGCGAAAACAGGGCTTGACAACAGCCACGGCATGGGATATAAAAAAAGAGAGCGTTCTGTACAGCCCGGTGGAGCCGCGCAGCATCCGCAGGCGCACCATCACAGCGCCGCACCCACGGCCCCAGTGTACAGACCAGCAAAACAACTGCAAAAAGGAGACCACAGGAATGGATACTTTTGAAAAAATCCGTGCATTGCTGGCGGAGCAGCTGGATGTTGACCCGGCAAAGATCACGATGGACAGTGACATCATGAGCGATTTTGAAGCCGACAGCCTTGACATCGTGGACATGGTCATGACGCTGGAGGACGAGTTTGGCATCGAGGTGCCGGACGACGCCATCGAGTCCCTGCGCACCGTGGGCGATGTGGTAAACTTTGTGGACAGCCACGCGCAGAACTAAAACATGGTAAAAAAGCCCCGCCTTTTCTGCACAGCACCCGGCTGCGCTCGTGGGTGGGGCTTTATTTTGGTTCGTGCGGAACGCATACCGTTTGGCGCACGGCCTTAGGAGGAAAAACAAAAATGGCAAAAGATTCAAAGAAGCTCGTACAGGCGATCACCAGTCAGGAAGAAAACTTCGCCCAGTGGTACACCGACATCTGCGTGAAGGCAGAGCTGGTGGAATATTCCAGCGTGAAGGGTTTCATCATCCTGCGCCCTTACGGTCAGGCCATCTGGGAGCTGATCCAGAAGGACATGGATGCCCGCTTCAAGGCCACCGGCCATGAGAACGTGGCAATGCCCGTGCTGATCCCGGAAAGCCTGCTGCAGAAGGAAGGCGAACTGGTCAATGGCTTCGCGCCGGAGGTGGCGTGGGTCACGATGGGCGGTTCCGACAAGCTGGAAGAGCGTCTGGCCGTGCGTCCCACCAGCGAGACCATGTTCTGCGACCACTGGTCCCGCGTGCTGCACAGCTACCGTGAGCTTCCCATGAAATACAACCAGTGGTGCAGCGTGGTGCGCTGGGAAAAGACCACCCGTCCCTTCCTGCGCAGCCGCGAGTTCTGGTGGCAGGAAGGCCACACCATCCACGAGACTGCCGCCGAGGCGGAGGCTGAGACCCAGCAGCAGCTGAACTGCTACGCAGACGTCTGCGAGCAGGATCTGGCCATTCCCGTGGTGAAGGGCCGCAAGACCGACAAGGAGAAGTTTGCCGGTGCCGAGGCCACCTACACCATCGAGGCCATGATGAAGGACGGCAAGGCCCTGCAAAGCGGCACCAGCCACTACTTTGGCGATAAGTTCAGCAAGGCTTACGATGTCACCTTTACCGGCCGCGACAACCAGCTGCATCATCCGTTCCAGACCAGCTGGGGCGTTTCCACCCGTCTGGTGGGTGCCATCATCATGACCCACGGCGACGACGACGGCCTGATCCTGCCCCCGGCAGTGGCCCCCATTCAGGTGGTGGTGGTGCCCATCGCCGCCCACAAGCCCGGCGTCAGCGAGAAGGCTGCCGAGCTGGCTGAAAAGATCAGCAAGTATGCCCGCGTGAAGCTGGACGACAGCGACAATGCCCCGGGCTGGAAGTTCTCTCAGTGGGAGATGAAGGGCGTGCCTCTGCGTCTGGAGATCGGCCCCAAGGATCTGGAAAAGAACCAGTGCGTGCTGGTGCGCCGCGACACCCGCGAAAAGGTCTTTGTCTCTCTGGACGAGCTGGAAACTGCCATCCCCGCCCAGCTGGAGGCTCTGCGCAAGGACCTGTACGAGCGTGCTCTTGCCAACCGCGAGAAGCGCACCTGGGCTGCCACCACCATGGACGAGGTGAAGGAGCTGGCCAAGGCAAACACCGGCTACATCAAGACCATGTGGTGCGGCGACCTTGCCTGCGAAATGAAGATGAAGGAAGAAGCTGGCCTGTCCAGCCGTTGCATGCCCTTTGAACAGGAGCACCTGAGCGACGTGTGCCCCTGCTGCGGCAAGCCCGCCAAGACCATGGTCTACTGGGGCGTGGCATACTAAAGAGCCTTTGTTCTTGACTGCATAAACGATAAAATCCCGGAGCACCGCTGTGTTCCGGGATTTTTGTTTGTCTGAACTCCTTCCGTCATCGCTGGCGCGATGCCACCTCCCTCAACGAGGGAGGCTTGACCGCGCGGATAGGCTTCCTCTCTGAGGGAGCTGGCGAGCGAAGCGAGACTGAGGGAGTTTTATCGCTCAAACGTCGTGCTCAGGGTGGTTGCCCAAGTCTCGCCGGGGGCAAGGCAGGCGGCAGCGGCACGCTGGCTCCAGCTTTGCGGGTCGGTCTCGGCGGCGGGCAGGCTGTGCCACGGCTCAATGCACACAAAGCGCACCGGCTTTGCGGGTGCCGACCAGATGAGCGCATAGGGATACCCTGCCACATTGCAGGTGATATGGCGGCCGGTATCCTTTTCGTAGATGCCAATGGTCTTGGTGCGCAGGCCCGCCATGCAGAAGCTGTCGTTTGCAAACAGATCATCCGTCAGCGGAATGGCCTGCTGGTTCTTCCACTGGTAGTAGCACTTACCGCTCAGCAGGCCGCTCGGGCGGGCATCCAGAATGACCGGGCTTTCCGGCTGGTCAAAGCGGAACTCGTAATCCGTGGTGGTATGGCCTGCGTCAAACGGGATATTAAACGCAGGGTGATAGCCGATGCCAAAGCGCAGCTCCTCCGTGCCGGGGTTTTGCACCGTCAGCGTGTGGTGCACGGTCCTGCCCTCCAGCCGGAAGGTGCTGGTGAGCACAAAGTCGAAGGGGAAGCGCTCGGCCTTGATGGCATCATCCGAGCGCAGCTCCAACTGGATGGTATCGCCCTCGGCCTTGAGCAGGGTGTGCTCCATGTCGCGGGCAAAGCCGTGCTGACCGCCCTTGTACGTTTTGCCGTCCACCTCAAAGGTACCGCCGGGCAGCTTGCCCGTCCATGGGAACAGAATGGGAGCGTGGCGCTTCCACACAGCCGGGTCGGCCTGCCAGAGCAGTTCTTCCCCCGCCGCATTTTTCAGGCTGACTGCTTCGGCACCGTGGGTATCCACAGTCAAGGTCAAAAATTCGTTGTGAATGGTTGCCTGCATTGCTGTATTCTCCTTTATGCTTCTTATCATAGACTGCCCGAACGGCAGGTGCGCCCACTCCGTCCTGCTTCCGCTCGCCAGTCCATCCAGCGTGAGAAGCCCTCGCACTTCCCGTAGTGGTGCATCGTCGATTCTAATTGCAGCCTACACTTTAGACCATGGCTTCGCGTCATCCTGCCGGAGTGGGCGCACCCGCCTAACTGCTTCCAGTATACACTCCTCTGCTGCAAAAGAAAAGCCCCATTCACGCGCGGCGGCGCAGCGGAATACGCTGTGAGAGAAGCGATACCACTTTTACAGCAAAGGAGCATCCGCCTATGAAAAACACCGGCATTCTACGCATTCAGACTTTCGGTGCCCGTCAGTCCTCGCCCATCGAGGGTGTTCTCGTCACCGTGTCCGGCAACGGCTTTACCGCTCAGCGTATCACCGACGAGACCGGCACCGCTGCCGACCTCTCCATTGAAGCCCCCTCCTGTGCGCTGTCCCTGCAGGAGGACAACACCATCCGGCCCTATGCCGTTGTGGACCTGACTGCCGCAAAGGCAGGCTACCGCACCGTGCGCATTCAGGGTGTGCAGATCTTTGCCGGGCAGGTCACACTGGCCCAGCCGGAGATGATCCCCAAGACCGAAGAGGATCGCGACGTGGTAAACCCGCCCATAGTCATCCCGGAGCATTCACTGTTCACCGGCGACGGCGGCAGCGGCCCGGACCCCGTGGAGAACTGCGTGCCCCGGGTGCTGAGTCGGGTCATCATCCCCAAGAACATCACGGTGCATCTGGGCAGACCGGCGGCATCTGCCCGCAATGTGACCGTCTCGTTCCGGGATTATATCGCCAACGTGGCGTCCAGTGAGGTGTATCCCACATGGGCGGACGAACATAACCCAACGGGGCAGCTAAACTGCTTGCCGACTTAGAAATTCCATTCAATCGTGATTTTTTGCTCTCCGGTGAGTGGGTCTTTCGTCCCGACAACGACACGATGAACCAGCAGTACAGCAAGTTCACGGGTCAGATGGGAAACCTGTGCCAGTTCCCGCACACGCTGCATCTGCGTCTGAACCACGCTGGTTTCTTCCTGCTGTTGTTCCAGTTCCGCTTCCAAAATATTGATTCGCATTTCTGCGTTTTTTACATCTTCCAGAAAAGTCTGGTTCATTTCAGAAAACTGGACGATATCAATCAGACCAGACACCTTATCCAGATACAGTTCCTGCATAGCTTTGCGCCGCCGGTCTACTTCACTTTTCAACCGTTTCAGCTCGTCACGCTTTGCATGCTCTCGCTGCTGGATTGGGTCATCCTGTTCTGAAAGGGTAACTTTTTCAGGGTCAAAATAATCTGCCACATACGCCCGGATACGTTCCAACACAGCATTCTCCAATGCGTTCATATCTGTACAGGTCTTGTTGCCACACACTTCCGGTGCGCGCTGGTGCATCCGGCAGCGAACATAGCGTCTTTGAGTCCCATCCGCCTTTGGCTGACGGCCAGTTTGTTCCATGTAGCTGCCACAGCATCCGCAAACCACTTTTTTCGCCAGCGGATGAATCGTTCCTTTTCCACCACTCCGAGTACGTTCTTTCAGCATCATCTGAACTGTTTCAAACGTCCCCCGGTCAATGATGGCTTCATGGGTGTTTTCTACAACAATCCACTGGGACTGAGGAAGCCAAATCGTCTTTTCGGACTTATAACTCACCTTTTTATGCCGCCCCTGCACCATATCTCCGACATAAAGCTGATTGTGCAGCATCTGGTATACCGTGGGGCTACTCCAAAGGTCTGCATTGGGATTTTTCGCTGCAATATGGTAATGGATGCCATGCTGCTGTTTATAAGCAGTTGGGCTTGGAACTTTCTCATCATTCAGAATCCGCGCAATCTTATGCGCACCGATTCCACTAAGAGCCATAGAGAAAATCCGCCTTACCACTTCGGCAGCTTCCGGATCGATGATAAGTTTTCCTTTTGCATTCGGGTCTTTGCAATACCCATACCGCGCAAAAGAGCCGATGAACAAACCCTCTTTCCTCTTGTGGTCAAGCACCGAGCGGACATTGGTAGACAAGTCTTCCAGATACCACTCGTTGATCAGGCCATTGATCTGACGAGATTTTTTATTCGCAGTATCGTTTGTATCCACATGGTCAACGACAGCAATGAACCGAATGCCCCACTCAATAAACTTTCCGTGCAGGTATTTTTCCACGAGTTCCATATCGCGGGTAAAACGGGATTGCGTCTTGGCCAGCACCACATCGAATTTATGTTCGCTTGCGGCTTGTATCATCGAATTGAAAGCCGGACGGTTCCGATCGATGCCGGAATAATCCTCATCCGAATAAATCTGGTAAATATCAAATCCTTTCTCAATGGCGTACTGGATCAGCATCGATTTCTGGTTCTGAATACTTTCCGATTCGCCAATTTTATATTCATCTTCTTTGCTCAGGCGGCAATAAATTGCTGCTTTCATGATTTGCACCTTTCTTTTTGTGCACAATCGTCCATACACAACATACCGCATTCTCCCCTCAAATTCAATGATGCCAAATCAGGCGCAGGATTTTGAAGGAGCGGTATTGGACAGCTTATCGACGATATATCGTTCAAATTTCTTTTGAAAATGTTCTTTGCGCTGTTCGTTGTTGTCCGAACGAAATTCTTCGTGCAGAATAAAAGGAGTTTTTTCCATCGAATCCCCCTTTTCGGTTCACTTGATTGTGATATGTGTCACTTCAGTCTATTTCCAGTCGGCGAAATTCAGAACTTTTCAACCAGTCAGTATGTATCAAGAAGCACCCGCAGCTTGCAAGTGCCTCTTGACAGAGAAAATATGTTTTAGAACTTCATCGGCAATGCGTCCTTGCGGCCTTTGCCGTTGTAAGCCATGTAGATGGGAAAAACGTATTTCTTCCATCCGGGCAGCTTTGCAGGGTTATCCCTGCCGACACGGTAAATTTCCATAGGATGGACGCTGCCAAGCGCACGAACCAGCCGTTCCTCGCTGAACTCGCCGTGATACAATTCCACAAAGTGCATCATACCACGCAGAACAGATGCACGAAACGAATCGGGTTTGCCATCCCACGCAGCCACGATTATCCGCAGGGATTCGCAGTAGATCTTTTCGCCCATCTCGTTATACAGCTTGAG